>JBBDXO010000234.1:0-10296 GCA_040902295.1 Candidatus Rokuibacteriota bacterium
CCGCCGTAGGCGGCGAAGGCCTGGACCTCGTCACCCGAGCGAAAGAAGGCGGCGGCGAGGAGCTGGCAGGCCACCTGCGCGCCCTGCCCGCCGCGCCCGTGGATCCGGATCTCGAGCATCGTGCTCCGTCCCCCCGCCCGTCCCGCCGGCCGCGTGATGATCGGCATCACGGTGCGACGTCGCGCTCGAGCTGGACCATGTGCCCCGTGTGAAAGCCGCGGTGGACGAAGAACTCGCGGATGTCGGCCTGGCCGAGATCGATGAGCGTGGCCACCTTGCGGATGGCGCGCAGCTCAACCCCGCCGTTCACGAAGCGCTCGGCGAGGGCTTCCCCGACGCCGCGTCCGCGATAGGCGGCATCCACACCGATGAGATCGATCCAGCCCGTGGGCCCGGCCATGCCGAACTCGGATTCCCCCACCCAGCCGAACAGGAACCCCACCACGCGCCCGTCCAGCTCGGCCACGGAGGTCATCCACGGCGGCCGCAGGGCGGCGATGTCGAAGCGCGTGCGCCAGTAGTCCTTGCGCGCGTGTCCCGTGAGCTTCTCGTCGATACGGACGACCGCGTCGAGATCGGAGGGCTGAAGCGGGCGGACGGTGACCGGTGACGTCATCATGGCCTGCCTCACGCCGCCGTCAGGGTGGCGAGCTTGCGATGGCGCTGAAGGCCGAGGACGGCCGCGCCCAGCGCCGCCGTGAACTGCGGGTGGGTGGGAACGTTGACGGTCACGCCCAGCTTGTCGCGCAGGGAGGCCACCATGCCCGCCTGCAGGGCCACGCCGCCGATGAGCGTCACCTCGCCGTCGAGACCGACGCGCTTGAGCAGGTTCAGCGCGCGGTCGGCGAGCGAGTTGTGGATGCCGCGCAGGATGTTGTCGACGCTCACGCCTTCGGAGATGTGGTTGATGATCTCCGACTCCGCGAGCACCGCGCACACGCTGGAGATCGCCTGCGGCTTGCCGGCGCTCAGGGACAGGGGACCGATGTCCGCCAGCGTGACCTCCAGGTACTTCGCAGCGCGCTCGAGAAAACCGCCGGAGCCGGCCGCGCACTTCTCGTTCATGTGGAACTCCTTGACCTTGCCGTGCTCCCGCAGCTTGATGGCGCGCGAGCACTGGGAGCCGATGTCCAGCACGTAACGCGTGGACGGAAACTCCGTGGCGGCGCCGCGGGCGCCGCAGGTGAGGTCGGTGATCTGGATGTCCCGGAAGGACACGGCGTAACGGCCGAGCCCGGTGGTGGCGATGTAGCGCACCTCGCCCGCCGCGCCCGCCGCCGCGCGCGCCGCCTCCAGCACTTCGTGGGCGACCTTTTCGAAGTCCACCTTCGTGCGCGACAATCCCCTCCCGCGCACCGCGCCCGTGTCGTCCACGAGCACGCACTTGGTCGTTCCCGAGCCGATGTCGATCCCCGCCACCAGCATGCTCAGCTCCTTGCCGCCGCCGCGGGCATGGCGCCGGCGTCCGCGGTCGCCGCCGTCTGCGCCCGCTCCAGCGCGAAGATGGCCGCGCCGAGGGCGCCCATGAAGTGCCCGTCCGGGTGCACGTTGATCGGCTTGCCGAGCACGGCTTCGAGCCCGCGCACCATGCCCACGTTGCGCGAGACGCCGCCGGTGAAGGTGATCTCCTCCTCCACGCCCACGCGCCGCACGAGCGACATCGTGCGCGAGGCGATCGCCTTGTGGACGCCGCCGAGGATGTCCTCCACCGTCTTGCGCTGCGCGAGGTAGGACATGATGTCCGACTCCACGAACACGGTGCAGACGGAGGTCAGGCGCACGGGATTCCTGGCCGCCAGCGACAGCTCCCCGATCTCGTCGAGACTGACCCCCGTGACGTCCGCGGCCGCGGAGAGGAAGCGGCCCGTCCCCGCCGCGCACTTGTCGTTCATGGAGAAGTCCATCACGGAGCCGTCCGCGCCCACCTTGATCGCCTTCGTGTCCTGCCCGCCCATGTCGATGACGGTGCGGGTGGCGGGAAAGAGCGAGTGGGCGCCGCGCGCGTGGCACGTGATCTCCGTGATCTGCGCGTCGCCGAACGTCACCTTGTAGCGGCCGTAGCCGGTGCCGACCACGTAGCCGACCGCCTCGCGCGGCAGCCCGGCGGCCTCGCAGGCGGCGGCGAACGCCCGCTCGCCCGCCCGCGTCACGTTGGCGCCGGTGGGGATGAGCACGCGCGCCACGATGGCGCGGCCGGCGTCCAGGATGACCGCCTTTGTCTGGGTGGAGCCGACGTCGACGCCCGCGCCGTAGATCATGTCGCTCTCCTGTGGAACGTGAGATGTGCGAGCGTGATGGGCCGCAGCGAGCCGACGGCACGGATGAGCAGCCACCTGGCGTAGAGCTGGCCGGCGACCATGAGCGCGCCCGCGAGCATGGGCACCGCGGCGGGCAGGGGCAGCGCGAGCGCCAGCATGCCCGCGCACCACGGCACGAAGTACGAGGCGGATGCCAGCGCGATGCCCGGCCGCCCCTCGCGCAGCAGGCGCGTGGCGTCGACGAAGGCGCGCTCGTCGCTCCACGTCAGGTAGCCCAGCCAGACGATCAGCGCCAGCGGCAGCGTGATGGCGACGGCGACCACGCGGTCGGGCGCCACGGCACCGCCGGCCGCGCCCTCCACGAGCAGCAGCAGCCCGAGGCCGGACACCAGCGCGCCGGCGAGGAACACGACGGGCATGATGGCCACGTCCCACGCCGCCACGCCGCGCGCGCTCCGCACGATGGCGCCCTGCGCGGCCGCGAGCGCGAGCGCGACGGCGGCCGTGAGCGCGCGCAGCGCCGGGTGCGGGGTCACGAACTCGAGCGCCGCGAGCACGGCGAAGAGGCCGCCGAGCGCCAGCTCGCGCGACATCCACGACGTGCGCACCCGCGCCAGCACGCGGAGACCGCGCAGCGGCCGCCCCGCCTCCGTGGCCACGGCGACGAAGCCGGCGAGCACGAGCGCGGGCCCCAGCCAGGCGGCGAGCGTCAGCACCGGTCCGCTCTGCAGGCGCGCGGCCACCGCCGCCGCCACGTAGAAGCCGGCGCCGAGGCCGCCGAGCGCGAAGTTGACGACGGCGGGCGTGCGCCACACCGTCTGGGGCGCGGCGGGAATGACGTCCACGGGGGTGAAGGTCATGGCCTCACTCCACGATGTAGAAGACCGAGGGGTCGGTTCCGCGCTCCGGCATCAGCGGAGCGGCGGCGTGCTTGTTGATGAGCGTCCACAGGGGGCTGCGGGGGTCGTCGAGATCGCCGAAGACGATGGCGCCCGCGATGCAGGACACCGCGCACACGGGCGTGGCATCGGCATCCACGCCGGGGATCAGCCCCTCGCGGCGGCGGTCGACCCGCTCCATGCAGAACGTGCACTTGGTCATCACGCCCGCGCGCTCGGGGTGCGCGGTCGCCGATTCGGACGGCGTCGCCTCGGCGAAGGAGCCGTGCACGTCGTGCACGAGGTGGCGCGCGTGGTAGGGACAGGCGACCGCGCAGAAGCCGCAGCCCACGCAGGCCGCCGCATCGATCCACACGATGCCGTCGGTGCGCTGCTGCGAGGCGCCGGTGGGGCAGACGGGCACGCACGGGGCCTGGGCGCAGTGCATGCACTGCATGGGCAGGAACAGGCGCCGCACGTCGGGGTACTGGCCCACCTCGCAGTCCGCCACGAAGCGCCACTGCGTGCCGGACGGCAGGCCGTGCTCCTGCTTGCACGCGATCGTGCACGTCTGGCAGCCCACGCACCGCCGCACGTCGATGACCATGCCCCAGCGCATCAGCGACCGGCCGCTTTCCGGATGGCGACGGGCACGAGGTCGGCGCCGCTGCCCGTGGCATCCGTGAGGGCCAGGTCCATCGAGGCCACCTGGTTGAGGCTCGGCATGCCGAGGTCGCTCGCGAAGGGCGTCGCCCAGTGTCCGAACTGCTGGAGCATGACGGCGACGTCGGGCCGGACGCCCTCGCGCAGGATGGCGCGCCCCTGGGTGGCGCCGGTGGGCGAGGCGACGTCGACGAGGTCGCCGTCGTGGATGCCCAGGCGCTGCGCGGCGCCGCGGTTGAGCATCACGCCGAAGTGCCCCTTCACGTTGCGCGCGACCTCGGCGAGGACGGGCAGCGACACGTTGGAGCCCCACGAGTACTGCATCGACCGGCTCGTGAGCAGCCAGAACGGAAACTCCGGGTCTCCCCGGCCCGCCGCGCGCGCCTGCGAGCGCCACACGGCGGGAAAGTCCTTCCACGTCGGCAGCGCCTGGTACTCGTCGAGCTGGGTGTCCCACCACGTGATGGACCGCTCGTGCAGCCGCGCGCCCAGCTCTTCGCCGATGCGCTTGATGCGCTCCTGGTAGGGCAGCTCGTAGCGCAGGCCGTGACGGACCATGGCGCCGTGCAGGTAGTATTTCGCCTGGGCGAACGGCACGAAGAAGGCGCCGTGCTCCTTGAACCAGTCCAGACCGTGCTCGACGGCGCCGCCCGTGAGCGAGTGCGTGGCCGCCCGGCACACGCGGTCCCAGATGTCCTCGGCGACCGGAGCGCGCTTGGTGTCGAGCGCGAAGTCGTAGCCGGCCGTCTTGAGCGGCACCGTGGTGCCGGAGCCGCGGTTGATGGCCGCCACGTAGCCCTCGAGCAGGCCCGTGCGCGCGGCGAGCTCGGTGGCCACGTCAGTGAGATCGCGCGTGTCGCACGGCGAGGCGACGACGGGCTGGCGGATGGCCCAGCCCGTGTGCTCCCAGTACTGCTCGATGTACTTCGTGCCGCCCACCCGGTAGAGCTGCAGCGATTCCAGGTCCCCCGCCTCCGGCAGCAGCAGGTCCGCATACCAGTTCGTCTCGTCCTGCGTGTAGGCGAAGGCGGCCACGAAGGGAAACCGCTCGAGCTGTCGCTCGATGCGGTCCGTCTCCCAGTTGGACACCGCCGGGTTCGTACGATAGATGATCCACACGTCCGGCAGCGTGGGCGCGGGCCACTGCTTGGGCGGATCGTCCATGAACAGCCACGGCAGGTGCGCGGGGCCGAGCGCCGCCGACCACGGCGAGTTGTCGGCGAGCGGCACCAGCGTGCGGTAGGCGTTGCGCACGTGCGGCGCGCCCTTCCACGTGTCCCGCGCGGTCGGGTTCAGCGGCTGGTCCATGAAGCCGTCCTCCCCCGGCTTCACCGAGTCGAGCCGGTTCTGCGCGGGGCGGTTGAGACGCACGGTGGTGCCGAGGATGCCCCCCGGCACCTCGAGCGCACCCACGAGCGCCGCGAGCATCGTGCGCGCCCAGCAGCACTCGTAGCCACCCCAGCCGTTCGTCACCGTCTTGCCGAGGAGCACGGCCACCGGGCGATACGGGTACGTGACGCCGTCCACGTCGATGGTGGCGCCCACGCTCGCGTGCTCGAGATAGACGCGCGCCAGTCGCCGGATGGTGTCGGCCGGCACGTCGGCGATCGCGGCCGCCCACTCCGGCGTCCACGCCGCGACGTGCGCGCGCAGCATCGCGAAGGCGGGCGACACGCGCGCGCTCACCGTGCGCAGCGCGCCGTCGGGCCCCACCTCGACGCCGGCCACGATGTATTCGCCGTCGAGCGCGGGCCGCGTGCAGGCGGGATCGTCGAAGGGCACGGCGCGCTCGCGGGCGAGGTCCCACACCAGGGGCTTGCGGCTCTCGGGATCGCGCACGTAGTAGCCGCCGGGGCCCACGAGGTACGCGGAGGCGGTGCGGCGCTCGAGAAACTCGACGTCGCACACCGAGCGCCAGTCGTGCTCGCGCAGGATGACGTGCAGCATCGCGAAGAGCACGGCCGCGTCGGTCTTGGGACGGATGGGCACCCACTCCGTGGCGCCCGCGCCCGTCACCGACAGGTGGGGCTCGAGCTGCACCCACTGCAGGCCGCGCACGCGCGCCTCCGCGTGGCGGTAGACGCCGGTGACGCCGCCGGAGGCGTCGCCGTTGTAGCCGAAGGAGAGGACCAGCTCCGAGCGCGGCGTGTCGGCGGACACCGTGAAGGCGCGGTGCCAGAACTCGCCGTACAGGTGCTCGGAGTGATAGCACTTCACGCCCTGCCCGCTGCCGATGCCCTGGTCCACCGGCCCCCAGGCGGCGAGGAAGGCGGCGAACGTGCCGAGATAGGCGGGCGCGATGCCCCCCGAGCCGAAGGTGACGCCCAGCCGCGGATAGCCGGACTCGTCGACGAAGCCGCGCCGGCGAATGGCGTTGAGCCGGTCGGCGAGAAGGCCCAGCGCCTCGTCCCAGGAGATCTCCTCCCAGCCCGGGTCCTCGTTGCGTCCCTTCCTGGGGTTCGTGCGGCGCAGCGGCGTCCTGATGCGCGCGGGGTTGTACAGCTTTTCGATGAGGCCGTAGGCGCGCACGCACACCTTGCCGCACGCGGGGTGCTCGGCGGCCACGTCGTGGTTGGGCTCCACCGCGATGGCCACGCCGTCGCGCACCACGACCTTGAGCAGGTCGGGGCCCGCCACGCATTGATAGCAGTACACGGGGATGCGCCCGGCCGTGAGCACGTCAGTGCGCCCCCGCCACCACGCGCTTGTGCTCGAGCGCCTCGAAGAAGGCGTCCACGCGGTTCCTGATCTGCGCTTCCGCGTAGTAGCGCGGGTCCTCGAGGTCCGACTCCACGAGCAGCGTCGGCACGCCGAGCTCCTTCGTGAAGTACTCGCGCATGTCGCCCTGTCCGGCGGAGAAGAGCCGGCACGACTTGATGGAATGGATGACCAGGGCGTCGGCCTCCCACTCTTCGACGTAGCGCTTGATCTGCGCGTAACGGGCCACGATGGAGCGGTTGGTCAAATTCTCGCGCAGCATCTGCTCGGCGATGGACTCCAGCGGCCGCCGCGAGTCGTGGCGGAAGCCGAACTCCCAGATGCCGCCCACCGTCGAGTACGTGGACTGCACCCCCACCGCGCCCCATTTCGTGAAGAGGTTGCGGAAGCTCTTGTAGAAGGGGTACGGCGGCGGCCCCTCCACCACCATCCGGAAGCGCTCCTCGCTCAGCGGCCCCAGCCCCTGCGCGGCCAGCCCCTCGAACTCCTCCACGGCGTGCTCGAAGAACGTCGCCGCCTCCGGCGTGCCGCGCAGCACGTTGATGGGTCCCATCATGTTGATGGAGTCGAAGTAGGAGTCGAAGGGCGCGGGGTGATGCTTGGTGAGGTGCTTGCAGCGCGAGTAGCCGTCCTGCGCGCGCGCGGACAGGTCCAGGATCTCGCGCAGCTCGTCGATGTCGAACGTCCTGCCCGTCAGGCTCTCGGAGAGCGCGATCAGCTCCTCGAGCTGCGCGACCACGTAGCGCACGTCGTCGGGGGCGGGCGCGTCGCTGCGGGCGAAGGGCACGTCGAGCATGAACAGGCGCGAGCCGCTGATGTCGGCAAGGTGCTCGAACCACTTCACGTACACGTTGCAGCCCACGTAGTTGCACACGACGAGGCTGGGAAACGGCACCGCCTTGCCGGGCCCCATGCCGCCGTCGAGGAAGAGCCCGATGTCGGCCTTGACGTAGGCGCAGTTGTCGCTGGAGTACCCGGCCTGCTCCGCCTTCAGGATGAGCGGCAGCGACTTGTGACGGATGGCCGCCTGCAGCGCCGTGACCTCCGGGAACATCGGCAGCAGGTGGCAGGCGCGCAGCAGCTCCACGCAGTTGCCCGAGATCATGAGGGCGCCCGTCACGCGTGCCTCCGCCTCCGCGCGGCCGAGCTCCGCCATCCACGAGGACATCAGCGCGCGCGACTCTTCGTGTACCCGACCCTGGTACGCCCGTTCCGTCACCGGCGCCGGCATGGTGGTCTCCTTGTTCTCGCGGCTAGTCGAAGAGCATCGATTCCACGAACGTTTCGATCTCGTTGCGCGTGCGCTCGAAGGTCCACATCTTTTCCTCGAACTCCACGAGCATGTGCGGGATGGCGGCGCGCTCCAGGCCCTGCTTCATGAGCACGTAGTCGAAGAGCGCGGGCTCGCAGAACTTGGCAGGCATGAAGATGACCGCATCCGCGCGCGCGCGGCGCACCTTGGCGATCAGCCCCGCCGACCGGTGCTCGCGGCTCTCGTGCCGCGTGGACGAGGGCAGCGCCTGGTTGACGTAGGCGGAGGCGAGGCGCGCGAAGGGGTCGCCGTCCGTGGCCACGTCCCCCGTGAACCAGCGCCAGCCCATGAGCAGGTCGTCGTCGACGATGGCGCATCCCGCCTCTTCGAGAATCTCGAGCAGCCCCAGCGGCGGCTGCTCACAGAACACGCCCTCCAGCACCACGCGCAGCCGGTCGCGCGGCCGTGCGTCGCGCGCGGGCAGCCCGGCGAGGAGCGCGTCGAGGGCGGCGATGGCGTCCTCGGGCGGCGTCACGGTGCTCGCCCGCAGCACCGTGTACAGCTCCGTGGTGGAGAGCGTGTGCGGCTCCGCCGTGCGCAGCTCGTAGAGGGCGCGCATGCGCGCGCGCAGGCGGTTGTAGATGTCGATCGACTCCGCCAGCGACGACTCGGTGACCTTGAGGCCGAACGCCTGCTCGAATCCCGCCGCCAGCCGGCGCAGCTCGGCGGCCGCGTACGGCACCACGGAGGCCGACGTCGAGTTCTGCGGCAGGTGCAGATACTCCACGAAGGTCTCGGGGAAGTTGCGCCGGTAGATGGAGCCGAGGTTGCGCGCCACGTCGCAGATGTTCGAGAAGACGAGCCCGTCCACGCCGTCGAGCAGCCGCTGGAATCCCAGCTCGAGCGTCGACTTCGCGATCGAGCACACGAAGGACTGGAAGCGTGCGTCGGCGTGCGTCAGCTCCACGGAGGAGCCGCCGCCGAGAAGCGACAGGGGCAGCATGCCCGCCGCGTGGATCACTTCCGCGGGCGCCCACACCGGGTACACGGCGACCGCGCGCCCGCCCGGGTGACCGGCCTTCCACGTCTCCGTCACGACCGACAGCGGCTGCGCGATACGGTCGCGGCATTCGGCGAGGACGGTGTCAACGGTCATGCGACCCTCCGGTGTTGCGATCCCAGGAAGCCGTGGAGAAAGAGCATGGAGACCTCGCCCGCCACCGCGGCCGGATCGCCGGGGGCACGCAGGAACGACGGCGTGGCGATGCCGTTCAGCATGCCGAGCAGCAGGTTTGTGGCCGAATAGAGCTCGTGCTCCGCGCGCGCATGGGGATCGAGCTCGCGCAGGATCGTCACGCCCGCCGCGATGTACGCGCGCCGCTTGCCGACGATCTCCGAGCGCCGCGGCTCATCGAGGAGCTCCCAGTCGCGATTGACGACGCGCAGCGCGGCCGGGTGCGCGAAGCCGAACTCGAGGTGGGTGCGCATCAGGGCGAGCAGTCGCGCCTGGGCCCCTTCGGCCTCGATGAGCGTCTTGTCGAGACCGGCGAGCAGGGTGTCGAGCGCGCGGGCGAGCACGAGAAAGAGCAGCTCGTCCTTGCTGCTCACGTAGTGGTAGACGCCGGCGAGCGACAGGTGACTGGCGCGCGCAACGTCGCGCATGGTGGCGGCCTGGTATCCGCGCCGGGCGAACACCTCGCACGCGCTATCCAGGATGGCCGTGCATCGCGCCGGGATCATCACACCGAACCTCCCGCCGAACGGACGTTCGAATTGCTCGTACGCTACGACGGGCGACGCGAAGAAAACATCCGACAGGTGCCTCATTTTCATGAGGCGGGTGACTCAGTCCCGGGGCGCTCGGGCTCCTTACAGCAGCCGGTGGCGTGCCGCGTGGGCGACGGCCTCCAGCCGGCTGTGCACGCCGAGCTTGGCGAAGATGTTCTGCACGTGGTTACGAACGGTGGAGCGGCTCACGTGCAGGCGCGCCGCCGCCGCGGCGGTGTTGAGCCCCTCCACCATCAGGCGTAGCACCTCGATCTCGCGGCGCGACAGCACGGCCGCCGGCTCCCCGGCCGCCGGCACCGGCGGGGAGAGGTGCTCGTGGACGAGGCGCAGCAGCTCCTTCGTGGCGGTGACGTCGCGGAAGAGGTGGACGGCGACTTTCTCCCCGGCCGGGTCGGTCATCGACAGGATGCTGACGTTGAGCCACACGGGACGTCCGGCCCTCGTCCGGGTGCGCATGTCGAAGCTCTGCACGGGCTCGCCCATCCGCACCAGCGACTGGACGTGGCAGCCCTCGTAGCAGAGCCGGTTGCCGTCGCCGTCGAAGCCGGCGAAGACCTCGCAGCACCGGCGGCCCATCGCCTCGCGCGCCGTGTAGCCGAGGAGCCGCTCCGCGATCCGGTTCCAGAGCGCGATGCGGCCGTCGCCGCGAATGACGAAGACGCCGTCGCCGGCGCCCGAGAGGACCTCCCCCAGCGAGCCGAGATCGTCCTTCATTGTCGTCCTTCCTCAGCGAAGATCG
>JBBDXO010000234.1:10396-15005 GCA_040902295.1 Candidatus Rokuibacteriota bacterium
CAAGAAAACGGACCGCAGACGGGCGGCTCCGCGCTCGTGTGAAGCAACCGGGCTGCCAAACCACACTCCTGGGGGTCTTCGCACGGCAAGGCGCGGGAACTATGGACATCCGGCGGGCGCAGAGAGTCTGCAGACCACGAAGGCGCACACCCGTCGCCGGCGCTCCATCGCGGCGGCGGTGCCCCAGCAGAGGCGAGAGCGCCCCATCTCGACGACAGCGGCGCACGACTGGTGCGGCTCTCGCGAATCCATTCCGTATGTCGATTCGCATACATGCGCTTGCCTCCGGCAATCAGCCTCCTTTGGCGCATCTTTTGCCCCAGTAGCGCGATTGCGCGTGGTGACGGTACAGAGGCGGCAGGCCGCGCGAGAAGGAGGCGTTCCGATGAGGAAGCTTGTCCGGTGCACCCTGCTCATTCTGACCATCTCGATCACGGTTCTCCTGGCCGGGCAGGCCCTGGCCCAACCATCGCTCGTCAGCGTGAAAGCCGAGAAGGCGCCGACGATCGACGGCATCGCCGACGGCCTCTGGGAACGGGCGCCCGCGTTCAAGGCGACGCTCGGCAAGACGGTCTACGAGCCCAGCAATGGTTTCAAGGGCGTGACGAAGACAGCGGTCACGGTGCGCTCCATGTACGACAAGGAACACGTGTATTTTCTGGTCCGCTACGACGACCCGACACAGTCGCTCGCCCGGTATCCGTGGGTGAAGCAGCCGGACGGCAGCTGGAAGCGGCTCGCCAACAAGGACAGCACCGGCCACGAGAACACGTACTACGAGGACAAGTTCTCGATGCTCTGGAACATCAACACCGCCGGCTTCGAGAAGAAGGGCTGTGACGCCGCCTGCCACAAGGCGCGGGGCGGAAAGATCGCCGGCATCGAGGACAAGGCACCGGGGCGGATGTACACGGACACTCCCGGCGAGACCATCGACATGTGGCACTGGAAGAGCGTGCGCTCGAATCCCGTCGGTCAGATCGACGACCAGTACATCGACGACACCAAGGACCCCAAGAAGAACGCGAACTGGGGCCGCAAGAGCGACACGAAGACCGGCGGGGGCTACGAGGACAACATCAACAAGGAGAAGACGGGTCCGCTCTTCATGAGCAAGACGCCCGGCGCCGATGGCAAGTACTGGATGCTCGGCGCGGACAAGACGGCGTTCGCGGACACCTTCAAGCCGGGCGACATCGTCCCGAGCATGATGGTCGAGCCGTTTGCAGGTTCCCGCGCGGACATCGAGGCCAGGGGCGCGTGGAAGGACGGCGTCTGGACGATCGAGATCAAGCGCAAGCTGGTGACGACGGGCGACAAGGCCAGGGAGCAAGACATCCAGTTCGACAATCTCAAGAAGCCGTATTACTTCGGGCTCGCCGTCTTCGACAACACGCAGATCAACCACGTGTACCACGAGGGTGTTCACAAGCTGATCTTCAAGTAGCGCACCGCACGGGCCCGACGCCGGTCGGGCCCGTGCAGAGGAGACGGCATTGAGCGGACCGAAGGCACTGTGGCTGCGTGTGCCGCGCCGGGGCTGGCTGGTGGTCGGCGCGCTCGCGATGGCGATCGTCGGAGTGGGCATCGCGTTGCGCTTCGACCGGCCCTCGGCGGCCGAAGAAGCCAGGCCGGCGGCCGCGGACGAAGCCAAGCCGGCCGTTGCCGACGAAGCGGAGCCGCCGGCCCCTGATGAGCCCAAGCCGGCGGCCGCCGCGCCGAAGCGACAGACCCCGGCGGAGGCCGATGCCGCGCTGGAGGCGTTGTTCAAGGGTCGCGGCCGTAGCCTCGCCGACGCACCGAAGTTCGTCGTGCTACCGCGCAAGGACAGCCTGGCCAAGTACCCGTGCACCAAGTGTCACGACAACAGCTTCGTCGACCGTCGCGTGCGGCCGCTGGTCGAGGAGCACCGCGACCTGGTGTTCGAGCATGGCGGCGGTCGCTTCTGGTGCTACGAGTCCTGTCACAGCGAACGGAACATCGACTCGCTGGTCTCGCTGCGGGGACGTCCCGTCGACTACGACGAATCGTATAAGGTCTGCGGGCAGTGCCACTCGCAGCGCGAGAAGGACTGGCACTTCGGCGGCCACGGCAAACGCGCCGGCGCGTGGAACGTCGCGAGCGACATCCCGCTCACCGCGGCCGAGCTGCTCGTCACCGAGCGCGAGCGGATCGGCACATGGCGCGATGAGCGAACCCGGCTCAATTGCACCGGATGCCACGATGCCCACTCGCCGTCGTTCAAGCCGATGAAGCCCAGTGCGCCCCCGAGCGTGCGCCCCGGGATCGCTCCGGCGTCGCCGACGCGGCATGTCGAGCCGAAGGTGTGGGAGCACAACCGCATTGAGAGGAAGGTTCGCTGATGGCAGAGTCGCAAGGGCTATCCAGGCGGAGTGTCCTCACCAAGGGCGGGCTCGTCGCCGCCGTCGCGGCGCTCGGCGGGGCCGGTGTCGCCGTCGCGCAGGCGGAGAAGATCGCGCAGGGCGATGCCGGCGTCGTCTCCGACGCCTTCGGGTCGTTCTTCCAGCGCCACTACAAGAAGATGAGCAGCGACGAGATCCTCGCCGCCATCGCCCGCATCGAGCGGCGAGCCAAGCGCCGCCACGGAGCGGACATCGACGTCGGCAACGAGCCGCCGCTCGACGGCGTCGTGTTCGGCTACGCCATCAACATCTCGAAGTGCAAGGGCACGCGACGCTGTGTCGACGCCTGCGTCGCCGAGAACAACATCGGCCGTGACTCGGGCATCCAGTACATCCGCGTCCTCGAGCTCGATCAGGGCGGGCTCGACCTCGACCGCAGCGACCACTACTACGACGTGGACGCGGTGCCCCAGGCCGGCAAATACTACCTGCCGGTCCAGTGCATGCAGTGCGACAACCCGCCCTGCGTGCGGGCCTGTCCGGTGGAAGCAACCTGGATGGAGCGCGACGGCATCGTGGTCGTGGACTACGACTGGTGCATCGGATGCCGCTACTGCCAGACGGCCTGCCCGTACTGGGCGCGCCATTTCAACTGGGCGAACCCGAGCCTTCCCGCCGGCGAGGTGAATCCGGACACGCACTATCTCGGCAACCGCCCGCGCCCGAACGGGGTGGTGGAGAAGTGCACGTTCTGCATCCAGCGCAGCCGCAAGGGGCTCCAGCCCGCCTGCGTGGAGGCGTGCCCGACGGGGGCGCGCATCTTCGGCAACCTGCTGGATCCCGACAGCGAGCTCCGTTCGATCCTGGCCACCAAGACGGTGTTCCGGCTGAAGGAAGACCTCAAGACCGAGCCGAAGTTCTGGTACTACACGGACTGATGCCATGACGGCCACGCTCGCCCGCTTCGTGCTCGGTGGCTCCGGCCTCCTCTTCCGCGGCGGTCGACTCTACTGGAGCTGGATCGCCGTCCTGTGGGTGGCCATTCTCGTCGGCGGCGCCTTCTATGCGCGCCAGGTCACGGAGGGCCTGATCGTCACGGGCATGACGGACCAGGTGTCGTGGGGCGCCTACATCGCGAACTTCACCTACCTCGTCGGCGTGGCCGCCGCCGCCGTCATGCTGGTGATCCCCGCCTACGTCTTCCACCGGGACGACATCAAGCACGTCGTGCTCATCGGCGAGGGGGCGGCGGTGGCGGCCGTGATCATGGCCATGCTGTTCGTCGTGGTGGACCTGGGGCGCCCGGACCGGCTCTGGCACATGATCCCGCTCCTGGGACGCTTCAACTTTCCGTCCTCGCTGCTCGCGTGGGACGTGTTCGTCCTCAACGGCTACCTCCTCCTGAACCTGGCGATCCCGTTCTATATCCTGTTCGCGCACTACCGGGGCCGGGAGCCCCGCGAGCGCACCTACTTCCCGTGGGTCCTGGTCTCGATCGCGTGGGCGATCTCGATCCACACCGTCACCGCGTTCCTGTTCTCGGCCAACGCCGGACGTCCCTTCTGGCACACGGCCGTCCTCGGGCCGCGCTTCCTCGCCTCCGCCTTTGCCTCCGGCCCCGCGCTGATCCTGCTCTCGCTGCAGGTCATCGAGCGTGTCACGCCGTTCCGCGTTCGATCCGCGGTCATCGATTTCCTCGCGCTCGTCGTCACCGTCGCCCTCCAGATCAACCTCTTCCTCGTCGGCGTCGAGATGTTCACCGAGTTCTACGCGGCGACCGAGGAAAACCACGCCGCCACGTACCTCTACTTCGGCCTGCACGGAGCCTGGCGCCTCGTGCCGTGGATCTGGACCGCGATCGCCCTCAACGTGGTGGCCGTCACGGTCCTGACGATCCATCCGCTCCGGCGACGACGGTGGCTGCTGAATGGCGCCTGCGCGCTCGCCATCGTCGGCGTCTGGATCGAAAAAGGCATGGGTCTCATCATCCCCGGCTTCGTGCCGACACCGCTCGGCGAGATCCTCGAGTACGCGCCGACCTCGGGCGAGCTCTTCGTGTCGCTCGGGATCTGGGCCGTCGGCGCCCTCGTCTTCACGCTGCTCACCAAGGTCGCCATCGCGGTCGAGCTCGGACAGCTGCGTGATCCCGGCGCGGCAGGCGGGGTGAGAGAAGGAACGCGGAGCTAATGACTCTCGTGAAATACGGCGACACCGGGGGCCGGGCGGGCGGGCCACGGGCGCGCCGG
>JBBDXO010000235.1:0-14993 GCA_040902295.1 Candidatus Rokuibacteriota bacterium
CCCCAATCCCCCCGACGCTCGGCAGCGCCGCGGCAAAGCCGCGACGCTCCTCGATTCTCCGTCGTGGGTCCGCGTCGTACAGGGGCCTCGGCCCCCGAAGCCCGCCCCGCGTCCGTCGAACGCGCGGGAACGGTCGTTCGTCATGATCGGGCGCCCGCGGCGGCGACGAGCTGCGCCGCGAGGCGGGTGGCGGTGGTGTCGGGCTGGATCAGCAGGCGGGCGGCGTCGCGGTAGTAGCGCTCGATGGGGAACTCGTTGGTGTAGCCGTAGCCGCCGTGGATGCGCATGGACTCCAGCGTGGCCTGGGACGCGGCCTCGGCGGCGTAACGGCGCGCGAGGCCGGCGCTCACGTCGTCACCGGCGTCGGCCGCGGCATACGTGAGGAGGCGGGCGGCGGTGATGGACGTGGCCATGTCGGCGAGCTTGAGCTGCACGGCCTGGTGCTGGCAGATGGGCTTGCCGAAGGTGGTGCGCTGCTGCGAGTAACGAAGCGCGGCCTCGAAGGCGGCCTGCGCGAGGCCGACGGCGCTGGCGGCGGCGCCGAGGTCGGCCACCGTGTGCAGGCGGCCTCCGTCCTCGCCGAGCGCGACGGCGCAGGCGCCGTCCAGCGCCAGGGAGCCGGCGGCGACGCCCCGCACGCCGATCGTGGCGCCGGCGGCGGTGACCGCGACGCCGGGGGTGGCGCGCTCGACGGCGAACGGCCGCACGCGTCCGTCGTTGGTGCGGGCGTCGAGGACGTATACGCCGGCGGTGGCGGCGAGATCGACGAGCGGTGCGGCGCCGTGCAGCCGCCAGCCGTCGCCGTCGCGCCGCGCGTCGATGACGCCGCCGCAGGCGACGGCGCCCATGATCTCTCCGCGCGTCATGCGCGACAGGACGGCGTCACGCAGCGCCATCGGCGCGCCGCGGCCGATGGTGTCGGCGGCGGCCGCGTGCGCGGCCACGATGGCGGCCACGCTGGTCCAGCCGCGCGCCAGTTCCTCGACGATCATGGCGTACGTCAGGAGGTCGAGGGCGAGGCCCCCGTCGCGGGCAGGGGCGAGGGCGCCGAGCAGGCCGAGATCGGCGACCTGGGTCATCAGCCCGGTGGGATAGCCGCCGCCGGGCTCGAGGTCGGCGACGGCGGGCGCCAGCGTCTTGTCGGTGAACTGGCGCACGGCGAGGACCATCTGCCTGCGGTCGGCAGGCTCGCCCTCTCTGGAGATGAGGGCGCCGGGTCGCTCGCCGTAGCGGTCCACGAGGCCGCGCGCGATGATCGTGCGCTGGATCTCGTTGGTGCCCTCGCCGATGATCATCAGCGGGGTGTCGCGGTAATAGCGTTCCACCGGGAGCGACGCCAGCGTGCCCGCCTCGCCGTGGATGCGCATGGCGTCCACCGCGAGCTGCTGCGCCGTCTCGGAGGCGAGCAGCTTGGCCATGCCCGCCTCCACGTCGCACCGCTCGTTGCGGTCCTTCATGCCCGCCGCCCAGTACGTGAGCAGGCGAGCGGCGCGCAGGCGCATCGCCATGTCGGCCACCCGCGCGGGGGCGCGCGCGCCCGAGGCGCGCACGCGCGCCACGCTGTCGTCGTAGGCGGCCTGCGCCACGCCGACGGCGCGCGCGGCGATGTTGATGCGCCCGGTCTCGAGCCCACCCATGACGTGCGCGAACCCGCGCCCTTCGACGCCGCCCACGAGATTGCCCGCCGGGCAGGGGAAGTCGTCGAAGAGGATCTCGGCGGTGTCGACGCCCTTGTAGCCGAGCTTGCCGATGGATTTCACGACCTTCAGCGCGGGATGGCCCTTTTCCACGATGAAGCACGACATGCCGCGGTGAGGCGGCCGCGCGGCGGCATCCGTCAGCGCGAGGAGGGCGAAGGTGTTGCCCTCGCGGCCGTTGGTCACGAACATCTTGGTGCCGGTGATCACGTAGTCGTCACCCGCCCGCCGGGCGACGGTGCGGATCGCCTGCACGTCGGAGCCGGCGTGCGGCTCGGTGAGGCAGAGCCCGCCGCGCGCCTCGCCCGCGGCCAGGCGCGGCAGCAGGCGCCGCCGCTGCTCGTCGGTGCCGGACTTCAAGATGATGAGCGCGGCCATCGTGTGACTGTTGAGCACGCCCGCGAGCGACATCCAGCCGCGGCAGATCTCTTCGATCGCCCTCGCATAGGTGGTGACGTCCAGCCCGAGGCCACCGTACTCGACGGGCACGAGCGCGCCGAAGAGGCCCAGCGCGCGCATGCGCGCCACCAGCGTGTGGGGATAGGCGTCGGCGTGCTCGAGGGCGGACGCGGCCGGCCGCACCTCGTCGTCGACGAAGCGGCGGACGGCGACGACGATGTCGGCGGCGCCGGACGATCGAGCCATGGGTCTCGAATAGTACCGTACAATCAATGCGATGAGTCTCGACGACCTCGTGCTTGCCCTGCAGCATCTGCTCGATCGGCTCGTGCGGCGCGTGCGGGTGGGACGGGCGCCGGAGGCGGGCGGGCGCCGCCTGCTCATCGTGCAGATCGACGGTCTGTCCCACGGTGCGCTCGAGCAGGCGCTCGCCGGGGGGTTCATGCCGTTCCTCAAGCGGCTGCTCGACCGGGGCATGTTCGCGCTGCAGCCGATGGCGGTGGGGCTGCCCACCTCGACGCCCGCCTTCCAGATGGCGGCCATGTTCGGCGTGTCGCCGGACATTCCGGGCTTTCACTATCACGACAAGCGCCGCGGCGAGGACGTCTACTTCCCGCGCGCGGGCGATGCCGCCCTCGTCGAGACGCACCAGGCGGCGGGCCGCGTGGGGATCGTGAGCGGCGGCAGCACCTACGGCTGCGTGTTCACGGGCGGCGCGCCGAACAACCTGTTCAGCTTCGTGCAGATCAAGCGCCCCACGGGCCAGGGCCTGCTCCGGGTGCTGAGCGCCCTCGTCGTGCTCCTCTGGGTCGTCGTCAAGAGCCTGGTCTTCACCGTCGACGAGCTGGTGCGCGCCGTCCTGCGCTTCATCGCCGCTCCCGTGCGGGAGAGCCTGCGGGGCTGGAAGTGGCTGGCGATCAAGATCGGCCTCTCGGTGTGGCTGCGGGAGCTGTTCACGCTGGCGGTCTCGCGCGACATCTACATGGGCGTGCCCGCCGTGTACGTCAACTACCTCGACTACGACGTCTTCTCCCACGCCTACGGTCCCCGTGACCGGCGCGCGCTGCGCTCGCTGCGGCACGTGGACCGCTCGCTGCGCCAGCTCTGGAACGTGTGCCGTCGCGTGCCGGGCTACGGCTACGACCTGTACGTGCTCTCCGATCACGGGCAGGCGCATTGCCGGCCGTACATCGAGCTCAAGGGCGCGCCGCTCGAGCGCCGGCTCTTCGACGAGTTCTTCGACCCCGCCCATGCGGCCGACACGCCCCGGCGGCCCCGGCGGCGGCCGCTCGCCAGCATCATGACGGCCTTTCGCAGCGGCCATGCGCCGGGCGTCCTGCAGCGCTTCCTGAATTACCTCGAAGACCCCGGCGACGGCGGCGAGCTGAGGGAAGCCCGCCAGCGCAACGGCGTGCGGGTGATCGCCGCCGGGCCCAACGCCTTCGTGTACTTCCTGGATGACCCGCAGCCGCTCCTGCTCGCGCAGATCGACGAGCGCTTCCCGGGCCTCGCCCAGGAGCTGTCCCGCAGCGCCGGCATCGGCCTCGTGTTCGCGCGCGCCGCGGAGGGGCCCGTGTGCTTCTGGCGCGGCAAGCGCTACGCCCTCGACGAGCTGGCCGCGGGGCCCTTCACGGGCCGCGATGACATCGACGTCGTCCGGGACGGCATTCGCGACCTCATGGCCATGTCGTGCGCGGGCGATCTCGTGCTGTACGGCCTCGACTCCGCCCAGGGCAACGTGTCGTTCATCCGAGAGACGGGTGGCCACGCGGGCCCGAGCTTCGACGAGATGCACACCTTCATCATCGCGCCCGCCGGCGTGCGGCTGCCCGCGCCCATCGTGCATCCACTGCAGCTCTACCCGCATTTCGCGCAGTACCAGGAGGCCCGGCGGGACGCCGCGTGACACCGCTCGTCGTCGTCAGCTACAACATCCACCGCGGCCTCGGGCTCGACCGCCGCCGCGACCTCGACCGCATCGCCGCCGTCATCGCGGAGACGGAGCCGGACGTGGTGGGCCTGCAGGAGGTCATCCGCGAGGACGGCGATCGCGTGCCGGAGGCCGATCAGGCCGTGTACCTGGCGCGCAAGCTCGGCATGGACCTGGTCATGGGCGAGACGCGCGCGCACGGTAACGGCACCTACGGCAACGCCGTGCTCACGCGCCTGCCCATCGTGGGCTCCATGCGGTGCGATCTCAGCTGTGGCACGCGCGAGCCGCGCGGCAGCCTGCGCGTCGATGTCGCCGTGGACGGCAGCGTGCTGCACGTCTTCAACTGCCACTTCGGTCTCGCCTTCCGCGAGCGGCGCGAGCAGCTCGAATTGCTCGCCTCCTTCATCCGCGCCGGGAGCTGCGAAGGCCCCCGGGTCGTGATGGGCGACTTCAACGAATGGCACCGGGGCCCGGTCACCAAGGGCCTCAAGCTCGAGTTCTCCTCACCCATGCGGCGCATGCGGCGCACGCACCCGGCGGTGTTCCCGATCTTCAGGCTCGACCGCATCTACTGGGACGTCGAGCTGCAGGGCGAGGCCTTCCACGTGCATCGCAGCCGCCTCGCCCGCGTGGCCTCCGACCATCTGCCCGTGGTGGCGCGCCTGCGCGTGCGCCAGCGCGTGCTGAAGCCGCTCACACCCTACGTCACCGGCGACGCCCTTCCCCCCGCCGAGTAGCCCTCGTCCCGTCGCCCGCGCGCTGTCGGCGCTGCTGACGGCGGGGTGCGCGCTGTTGGTGGCGGGCCTCGTCGCCCTCCTGGTGTCGACGCATCCGGGCGAGTCCCCGCTGGCATTCGTGCCGGAGCCCGAGCGTGCCCTCGCCCTCGTCGTGGAGCGCACGATGGAGCTGCGC
This sequence comes from Candidatus Rokuibacteriota bacterium, assembly GCA_040902295.1. Lineage (GTDB taxonomy): Bacteria > Methylomirabilota > Methylomirabilia > Rokubacteriales > CSP1-6 > JBBDXO01. The sequence continues at coordinate 4,942 of JBBDXO010000235.1, forward strand.
CAAGCGCTGGCCCGCGCCCCCGCCTGGGAGCGCCGCTTCTACGAGCTCAGCATGACGGACGGGCTGGCCGAGCTCGAGCAGGCGATCGCGTGGTACGAGGCGCTGGCGCGCGAGTCCGTGCACCCGGAGGTGGATCTGCGCCTCGCCATGCTGCAGGCGGAGGCGGGACACCTGGCCGAGGTGCGGGAGACGGTGGCGACATGGCCCGCACGCGGCCCGCCCTTCGACGTCTATGCGGCGCTGATGGCCGCGGCGTATCTCGACGGCCCCGTCCCCGCGTCGGGCGATGCCCTGCGCGAGCTGCTTACCATCACGCCCGAGGGATGGTTCGGCACGCGGCTGGCCGAGCGCCTGGCACGCCGCACGTCGGAGGCCGCCTGGCTGGAGGCCGTGCGCGCGTCCACGGCGTCGCGGATGCAGCAGATTCTCCGGCGCGTCCGCGCCATCACGGTCGTGGAGCTGGCGCTGCTCGCGGGCGGGCTCGTCGCCGTTGTGTTGTTGCTCAAGCGGGGGCCGACGGGCGCCGTGGTCGCCTACGGCGACGTGCCGCCGCCGTGGGCGCTGGGCGCCGGATTGACCGTGATCGTTCGCGGCGCGGCGGCAGGTGCCCTCATCGCCTTCGGCCTGCTGTACGCGGTCGACAGCCCGCTGATGGACGCGCTCGCGGTGCCGCTCATCAACCTGCCGATCGTCCTGCTCGCCGGCCGGCAGCTCACGCCGCCGCCGGCTCCGGCGCTGGCCTCGACTCTGGGACTGCGGCCCCGGCGCGGCGGCTGGCGGCCCCTCGTCCTCACCGCTGTCACGCTGGTCGCCGCCGGCCTCGTGATGGACCTCGCCGTCGGCATGGCCGGCGAGTCGCTGGCCGTGACCCCGGACTGGACCGAGTGGTTCGATGCGGACCTGGCGTGGGGCCCGCCCGCGATGGTGGCGGCGGCGCTGGCGAGCATCGTGCTCTTCGCGCCCGTCTTCGAGGAGATCGTCTTCCGGGGCCTGCTCTTCGGCACCCTGCGCAACGCCTTCGGCTGGCCGCTGGCCGCCGCGCTCAGCGCCGCCGTCTTCGCCCTCGCCCACGGCTATGGCAGCCTCGGCTTCGCCAGCGTCTTCCTGAGCGGCATCCTGTGGGCCTACGCCTACGAGGCGACGGGCAGCCTGCTCCCGGGCATGGTCGCCCACGCCGTGAACAACGTCATCGCGTCCGCGGGCGTGCTCTGGCTGATCCGTGCGTAGCCACGTCAGCCGCGGCCGGCGAGCTCCAGCATGGCGAGGAACAGCGTGTTGGCGCCGGCTTCGATGTCGGCGACGGCGGTGAATTCCTCTTCGCAGTGGCTGCGGCCGTCGTGCGAGGGCACGAAGATCATGCCGGCGGGGCCGATGGCGGCCATGTACTGCGCGTCGTGGCCGGCGCCGGAGCCGATGCGCCGCCAGGCACCGCCGCTGGCCTCCGCCGCGCGGGCCACGGCGTCCACCACCTCGGGCGCGAAGGGGGTGTACGGCATCGTCCAGTAGTGCTCCAGCTCGTAGCGCACGCCTTCGCGCTCGCACGCTTCCCTCACGACGGCGTCCAGCAGCGGCTGGGCGCGCTCCAGCGTCTCGCTCTTCGGATCGCGCATGTCGATGGACATCGTGACCTTGCCCGGGATGGCGTTGACGATGTTCGGGTGGACGGTGAGGTTGCCGACGGTGGTGACGAGATCGCCGCCGAGGTCGCGCGCGATGCGCCGCACGCCCGTGACCACCTCCGCGGCGGCCACGAGCGCGTCGTGGCGGATGCGCATGGGTGTCGGCCCCGCGTGGTCCTGCACGCCGTGGATGGTCAGGCGCGACCACGCGATGGCGACGATGCCCTCCACCACGCCCACGGAGAGCCCTTCCTCCTCGAGAATGGGGCCCTGCTCGATGTGCAGCTCGAGGTAGGCGCGCAGGGGCCGGGGCACGCAGGGCTCGCTGCCGAGATAGCCGATGCGCTCCAGCTCGTCGACCAGGCGCAGGCCGTCCTTGTCGCGCGCGTTGTAGGCGTCCTCGATCGGGATCTTGCCCGCCATCACGCCGCTGGCGATCATCGCCGGCTGAAAGCGCGCGCCCTCCTCGTTGGTGAAGATCACCAGCGTCACCGGATGGCGCGTGCGGACCTTGTGGTCGTTGAGCGAGCGGATGGCCTCCAGGCCGCACAGCACGCCGAGCTGGCCGTCGTACTTGCCGCCCGTGGGCACCGAGTCGGCGTGGGAGCCCATCATGACGGGGGGCAGGGCGGCGCTGCCCGCCCGCTCGCCGAAGATGTTGCCCATCTGGTCCACGGTGACGCGCAGTCCCGCCTCGCGCATCCATTGCACGAGCAGGTCGCGCCCCCGCCGGTCCTCGTCGCTGAGGGCCAGCCGTGTGAGGCCGCCGCGCTCGGTGGCGCCGATACGGCCCAGCTCGTCCATCGACTTCTCGAGTCGCTTGAGATCGATCTTCATGGGGTCACCTTATACCATTGAATATCGTTGACCGATCCGCTCGCGGCCCCCGATGCTGGGGCCGGGCGGCGCTCCGGATCGTCGCCCCTCCAAACCTGGAAGTCCGGCACCAACGATGGGAGGCGAACGTGCACGCGCTCTGCCTGACGCTGCTGCCGAGGCGGCGAGCTGGAACCAGGTGATCGAGCGGGCGTCGGCGGGCAGGAGCTTGAGCACGAGTGGGAGCGTCCAGGGACGGTCGCCCGCCCAGAAGCGGATGTCCGTGAGGGCCAGCTCGGCCATCGTGAAATAGATCCCGCTGTCGAAATCGAGCAGCGGCTCCTCGACCGCGGCATGGGCGGCGGCGCGCGCGCCCAGGTACGCGAGGAAGACCAGCGCGTAGGGCGCGCCCCCCCGCACGATCCGCTCAGAGGGCGGCGTCACCCAGGAAGATGCGCTTGACGTCGGCGGACTGCAGCAGCTCGGCCGCGGGCCCGGTGAGGATCGTGCGGCCCGACTCGAGCACGTAGCCCCGGTCGGCGAGGCGGAGGGCCAGCTCCACGTTCTGCTCGATGAAGACCACCGCGATGCCCTGCTCGTCCCGGATGCGGCGGACGAGGCCGCCGATCTCCTGCACGATCTGCGGCGCCAGCCCGAGGAACGGCTCGTCGATCATGAGCAGGCGCGGCCGGGCCATGAGCCCGCGCGCGATCGCCACCATCTGCTGCTCGCCGCCCGACAGCGTGTGCGCGAGCTGCGACCGCCGGGCGCGGACGACGGGGAACAGCGCTTCGACCTTCGCCAGCGTCTCCGCGCGATGCGGGCGCGCGTGCGGATTGTGGGCGCCGAGCAGCACGTTGTCGAGCACCGTCAGGAACGGGAACAGGCGCCGCCGCTCCAGCACGTGCGCGAGGCCCTGGCCCGCCGTGCGATGCGTGGGCAGCCCGTCGATGCGCTGATCGAGAAACGTGATGCTCCCGGCGCGCGGCCGCAACAGCCCCGAGATCGTGTTCATCAGCGTCGATTTCCCCGCGCCGTTGGGGCCGAGCACGCAGACGATCTCGCCGTGGTCCACGCGAAGCTCGGCCTCCCACAGCACCTGGAAGTCGCCGTAGGCCACGTCGAGTCCCTCCACGACCAGCATCGGCTTCGAGGGAGCCGTCACGGCACGTACGCCTGGCCGAGATAGGCCTCGACCACGCGGCGGTCGCGCGCGATGGCGTCCGGCGTGCCGTCGGCGATCACCTCGCCCAGGTGCAGCGCGATGATGCGCTGCGCGACGGCGGTGATCACCCGCATGTTGTGCTCGATGACCAGCAGCGTGAGGCCTCCCGCGTGCAGGGTGCGCACCAGGCGCACCAGATCGGGGATCGACCGCTGGTCCACTCCGCCCGTCACCTCGTCGAGCAGCAGCACGCGCGGCTCGGTGGCGAGCGCCCGCGCCAGCTCCAGGCGCTTGCGCTGGCCGGTGGAGAGCGTGCGGGCGTACGCCTCGGCTTTTTCCCCGAGCCCCACCTTGCCGATCAGTTCGCGCGCCCGCTCGCGCGCGTGGCGCACGTCCTTCGTGCGGGTGAGGGCGCCCACCATGACGTTGTCGAGCACCGTGAGCCCCTGGAACGGCCGCAGCTTCTGGAACGTGCGCGCGATGCCGCGGCGGCAGACCACGTCCGGCGCGAGCCCCGTCAGCCGCTCGCCGTCGAGGCGCACCTCGCCCCCGTCGGGATGATAGAAGCCGGTGATGATCTCGAAGAGCGTCGACTTGCCGGCGCCGTTGGGGCCGATGATGCCGATGAGCTCGCCCGGCTCCACCTCGAACGAGATCGAGCGATTGGCCACGACACCGCCGAACCGCTTCGACACGCCGGCCACGGAGAGCTGGCTCACGGCGCTGTCCCCGCGACCGCGCGCCGGGGCCACCGCTCGCGGACCCACCCGACGAGCCCCTGCGGCGCCCATCGCACCATCACGATGAGGGCACAGCCGTAGATGATGAGATAGATCCCGACGAGCCCGGCGCCGATGCCCCCGAACTGCCCGCGCAGGAACGTCTCGACGGTGGTGACGAGGGCGGCGCCCAGGAACGGCCCGAGCGCGGTGCCGAGCCCGCCCACGACGGCCGCGAGGGCGAAGCGGAGGGAGAGGTCGACCGAGAACACGTAGAAGGGGTCGACGAACCCCACGTACTGCGCCCACAGCGCGCCGCAGGCGGCGGTGAGCGCGGCGCTCACGCAGATCGCGGCGACCTTCAGCCGCCGGGCCGGCACGCCGAGCGAGAGCGCGGCGTCCTCGTCCTCCCGCACCGCCGCGAGCTGGTAGCCGCGGCGCGCCCGCTCGAGGTACATCGCCACGACGTACGCGAGGATCGCCAGACCCAGCACGATCCACACCCACACCCGCTTGTCCGCGATGCCGAGCGTCCAGAAACCCGGTCGAAAGGGCACGGGAATCCCCTCGCCGCCGGAGAGGAATCCGCGCCACCGGCTGGCCGCGACGAGCAGCACCTGGGAGAAGGCGATGGTCGCGAGCACGAAATACGGACCGCGCAGCCGGTTCGACAGATACCCGATGAGGAGCCCGACCACCATCGCCACGAGCGCTCCCGCCGCCAGACCGAGCCAGGGCGACAGCTCCCAGCGGACGCCGAAGATCGCGGCGCCATAGGCGCCCAGCCCGAAGAAGGCGGAGTGACCCAGCGAGATCTGACCGGCGTAGCCCCCGGCCACGTTCCACGCCGCGGCGGCGGCACCCCAGATCAGGATGAAGACGAGGCTGTCGAGGAGGAACGCGTCCTGCACCACGAGCGGCGCGAGCCCGGCGCCGGCGAAGAAGATGACCGCCGGCGTGACGCCCCTCACATGCCCACCATCTCGGCGCCGCGCTGGCCGAAGAGGCCGGCCGGACGCACGACGAGGACCGTGATGAACAGCAGCAGGTAGAGCACTTCCTTCCAGCTGGTGCCGATCACGTACGAGCCGAACACCTCGACGGCGGCAATCACCAGCGCCGCGATCACGGCCCCCGCCATGTTGCCGAGGCCACCGAGGACGACGGCGACGTATGCGATCAGCACGAACTGCAGGCCCGCCGTCGGGTAGACGGGATAGATCGGCGCCAGCAGCACGCCGGCGGCGCCGACGCACGCGATTCCGACCGCCCAGGTGATCGCGTACACCCGGTCCGTGTCGATGCCCATGAGCGCGGACGCCTGCCGGTCCTGGGCCGTCGCGCGCATGACCTTGCCGGTGTACGACCAGCGCATGAAGGCGAAGAGGGCGGCGGTGAGGGCGACGGAGGCCCCGAAGGCGACGATCTGCGCCACGTTGAACGCGGCGCCGAAGATCCGCACCACCACCGCGTAGTAATCGGTGCGCAGGAAGCGCGCGTCGGCGGTCCACAGCACGAGCGCCACGTTCTGCAGCGCGATCGACAACCCGACCGTCGTGAACACCTGCACGTTGTGCGAAGCGTGGACGATCGGCCTCATCACGACGCGGTAGCTCGCCCACCCGACGGCGAGGTAGATCGGCAGCGACAGGACGAACGTGACGTACGGATCGAAGTTGAGCAGCGCCCACGCCCCGAAGGCCAGGTACATGCCGAGCATGAGGAACTCGCCGTGGGCGAAGTTCACGACGCGCATCACGCCGAAGATGAGGGTGAGGCCGACGGCTATGAGCGCGTAGATCGCGCCGAGCAGGAGCGTCGAGACGATGAGCTGGGGGATCGCGTGCATGGGTTCGGGCTATCGGGAGCGCCGCGGGACGCCGGGACGCGCCCCGAGGGCGATGGGGAGCCGGCCGCCGCCCCCCATCGCCTCGGTCCTCGCTATTTGCGCTGGTCCCAGGGGCCGAGCGGAATCCACTTGCCGCGATTCGTCGTGAACTCCTCGGGCCACACGGTCACGAGCTGGCCGTTCTGCCACTGCAGCATGTAGTGCTGCACGCGCGCGTTGGAGTTCTGTCCCGTCTCGTCGAACTTCACGCCCCAGCCGTTGACGGCGGAGCCGACGGGCAGGTCCAGCGACATCACCGCAGCCCGGAACTTGTCGAGCTCGTCCGTCTTCGCGGCGTCGAGCACCAGCTTCAGCACCCAGAGGCCGCCCCCCGCGAGCTGATGGCCGCCCGCCAGCACGTCGGAGCCGGTCTTGGCCTTCACGGCCTCGCGGAAGGCGCGCTCGATCTTCTGGCCCTCGGGCCGGAACTTGTCGATGATCACGCCCGGGCCCGGCTCGAGCAGCGCGAAGGGCCCGTTGGAGTCGTTGCCGAGCGCCTTGCCGAAGCCCGGGTTACCGTAGCCGGTCGCCCCCGCGTGCACGACGGCCTTGACCTGGAAGTTCTGCTCGCGCGCCTGCCGCCAGAAGAGGATGGCGTCCTGGTCGCGCGCGATGTGATGCAGGATGTCGGGGTTGGCGTTCTTCAGCTTGAGGATGACCGCGGTGAGGTCGTTGGTCGTGAACGTGTAGTACTCGAGCCCGACCTCCTGCATGCCGAATTCTTCCTTGGCGCGCTGCCGGGCGGACTCGGTCACGCTCTGCCCGTACGAGGAGTCCTCCGAGAGGTACGCAATCTTCAGCTCGTTCGGCTTCTTGCCGAGGCGGTGCGCCAGGTGCTTGGCGATGAACTCGATGTTGTACCAGCCGAACCCGGTGCCGTCGATCTCGGTGCGGAACACGTTCTTGAGATTGCGCCGCGTGAGCCGCGGATCGACGCAGGACGTCTCCCAGTAGATCACGTTCTGCCGCGACGCCGCCTCGCTCGCCGCCCCGCACAGGGTGGAGGAGAAGGTCCCGGTGATGATCTTCACGCCCTCGCGGGTGGCGAGCCGGGTCGCCTCGGAGGCGGCCACGGTGGGATCGACGGCGTCCCCGGTGGCGAAAACCAGCTTCTTGCCCATCACGCCGCCGAACTTGCTGTTGATGAGGTCGCGCATGATCTCGTAGCCCTCGAGGTGGAGCCGGCCCTGGACGGCCAGGTTGCCCGTGAGCGGCTCCAGCACCCCGATCTTGTATTCGCCACTGAGCTGCTGCTGCCCCTGCACGGCGCCGGCGCCGAGCCCCAGCACGACCAGACCGACCACCACCGCCCACTTCATGTTCCTCATGCCCGCTCTCCTCTCGCTGATGTTGCCGTTCTGGTGCTGGTGATTCCGTGCTCCGGTGGATCTCGCCACCGGCATCCGTGCCGGCCGCCACGGTCCTGCTCGGCGCCACCACCCGAGAGCAGGAACCATGCACCAGCGGACTGCCATGGTCAAGGGGCGGTAGACTGAGCCTCGTGAGCGACGATCACGCGCATCGGTTTCTGGCGCCGGATACCATCCGCTTCTGCCCGCTCTGCGCGGCCGTCCTTGCCCGGCAGCCCGTGCCCCCCGACCAGCGCGAGCAGGCCGTCTGCTCGGCGTGCGGCTTCGTCTTCTATCTCAATCCCAAGGTGGTCGCGGGCACCATCCCGGAGCAGGACGGGTGCGTACTGCTCACGCGGCGCGCCATCAACCCCGGCCATGGCCTGTGGACGTTCCCCGGCGGGTTCGTGGACTTCGGCGAGTCCGTCACGGATGCCGCCATCCGCGAGACGTGGGAGGAGACGGGGCTGAAGGTCGCGCTCACCGGCCTGCACAACGTCTACTCCTACCCGGGCGCCCCCGTCATCATCGTGTTCCGGGCCCAGGTGACGGGCGGCACCATCGCGTGCTGCGACGAGAACGACCGCGTGGAATGGGTGAAGGCGGAGGCCATCGACTGGGAGACCCTGGCGTTTCCGTCGACGCGCGAGGCCTTGCGCGAATGGGTGGCCGCGCGGGGGCTCACCCCCGGCGGCTAGCGCGCGCGGAGCGCCTGTATTTTGTCCTCGTCTCGTTGAGCCGGATCGCCGTCGGCTTCGAGCGCGTGCCCGGACGTACGCGACTCACGAGCGGATAGCGCTCGGGATGATCGAGTGAGTCCACCGCCAGGTCGACGTCCAGCGCCGGCCAGTAGAGATGGCCCGCGCTCGGGCGTTCGACCGTTGTCAGTTGGCGGATCGATGCCTCGGCGAACCATGGAAAGACCGAGAAAGACACGAAGCGCTCCGTGTCGTCGATGAGTATCCAGAACCCATGTCGTGAGACGTTGGTGACCTCAGCGTCCAAAGTGCTTTCTCCACGCTGCGCGGATTTCATCCTCACGCTCACGGAACGTCGGGCCTGAGATCCGGATGGGGCGCGACGGCTATTCCCACACGACAAAGCCGCGGTCGCGGGCCCAGGCCAGGATAACGGCGTCAGTAGTTGTCGGCTCGCCTACCGTGCTCCAGTGGACCGCGTCCAATCCGTTCCCCTCCAGGAACCTGACCCACAGGCCCACGATCGCTAAACGGGCGGCAGGTTCTCGAGCTCTGCAGCGACGATTTTGCATGCGCCGATGAGATCCGCAAGCAGCCGCTCATCGACATTGAGATCGCCTGCGTACTCCCCGCGGTTGCGGAGCTCATGGCACCGGGACAGAACCCGCCATACGTCAGGACCGACACCCAGCGTGTGGGGAAGCGCCTGGAAGACGATGTGCCGGTTCGCCGGCCGATATCCGGCACGGCGCAACGCGGCAAGGCATAGCGCGTGGGCGGCGTTGTACGCGAGGTCGAATCGGCTCTCCAGGGAGTTCGCGCGCTTCTCGGCGTCGGCAAGTCGCTTGAGCCCCGACTGTTTGAGCCCGGCGAACTCTCTTGCGTCGGGCGCCTCCTCGCGTAAGGATTTGCCCGGTCCGCAAAGGTTCTCAAGCGGCGAGGTCACTGTCGTCGCCGATCAGCCACACTTTCGGCTGCGCTAGCACGCGTGTCACGAATACGTTGTCCTGCTTCATGCGTTCGGACAGTTCTTTCACCGAATAGATGGTGGGAGCGACCTTCCGCCCGAGTTGTCCGGAGGCTTCCTCGAGAACACCGAACAGGTCGGCATAGGTGAGGCGGTCGCTGACCACCATCAGATCGATGTCGCTCGCAGCGGTATCCTCGCCTTTGGCGATCGAGCCGTAGACGAACGCCGCTCGGATGCTTTTCGAAACGGGGGCCAACGCCGCGCGGAGGACGTCTGCCAGCGCGAACGTCTTGAGTACCAACGCTCGCAGTTCCTCGAACACCGGCGAGGCGGCGTTGGCCTGATAGTGCTTCTGCTTGCCAACCCGCGTGCCCGTCACGAGCCCGGATGCTTCGAGCCGGCCAAGCTCCCGCTGCACGGCGCCGGTGCCCGAGCGCGCCAAGCCAATGACCTCGTTGGCGTAGAAGCTGCGCCGGGGATTGCCGAAGAGCACGGCCAGCACCCGTTGCTGCACCTTGGCGAACAGCGCGTCGCCCAATCCCACCGAACGAGGCCGTTGAGGTCGTTTGCGTGCAGCGGGCTTCATTCCCATTACGGGTATGATAGACCCCGTATTGGGTATGGTGTCAAGGTTCCCAGCCTGCCCTCTCTGCCATCAATATGAGTGAAAGACATGCCGGATCAGGTCGGTCGCTCCTGGCTCCGGTTCAGCAGTGTCGAACCTACCAGCCCAGTACATCGTGCTGCCACGGGAACCGCCCGGCATTTTGGTCTGGTACCGCATCCCCAGGATAGCGAGGTCAGCAGCTGGGTCGGGAACAGCGCTGA
>JBBDXO010000236.1:0-2507 GCA_040902295.1 Candidatus Rokuibacteriota bacterium
GCGCGCACGGCGCGCAGCCAGCCGATGGGCGGCATGATGAAGCCGCCGGAGGACAGCACGGGCTCCATGATCACCGCCGACACCGTGTCGGGCCCTTCCTTCACGATCGCCTCGCGCAGGCCGCGCGCGCAGCGCGCCACCAGTTCCTCGTCCGTCCCCGTACCCCGGTCGCGGAAGGGGTACGGCGGGCGCACCTTGGCGAAGCCGGGCACCTGCAGGGCCGCGTAGGGCTCCACCATCTGGGGCAGGCCGCACACCGCGAGCGTGCCCATGGTGGCGCCGTGATAGCCGCCCTCGAGCGCGATCACCTTGTGCTTGTCCGGCTTGCCGCGCGCCAGCCAGTAGTGCCGGGCGATCTGCATGGCGCGCTCGTTGGCCTCGGAGCCGCTCACCGCGAACATCGCGTAGTCGAGGTCGCCCGGCGCCAGCGCGGCGAGCTTGGCGGCCAGCTCCGCCGCGGGGCGGTTCGAGAACTGGCGCGTGGTCGGGTAGTACGCCAGGCGCACGGTCTGCTCGGCGATCGCCTCCGCGATCTCGCGCCGCCCGTGGCCGACGTTGACGACGGCGAGGCCCGCGAAGCCGTCGAGCAGCTTCTTGCCCTTCTCCGTCCACACCCACACGCCTTCCGCATGGTCGACGACAAGCTCTTCGTCGGACAGCCAGGGGTGGTCCTGGGTCTTGTGCGTCCACAGGTGCTTGATGTCGCCGGCGTTGGTGGTCATCGGGCCTCCCGCAAGGTGATGACGCTACCGTAGGGTGTGGCCGGCGCGGCGTCAAGCAGTGGCGTGCGGGACAGTGGCGTGCGGGACGCGTGTCCCCTCGCGATCCGCTGAGCCTAGCGGGGGCGGCGGCCCTCCGCCGGCTGGACCTCGGGCTTCGCGGGCCGGTCGGGACCCCAGACACGCGAGTAGTACGTGTCGGCGAGCTGGAGCGCACCCACGGGATTGTGGGCCAGGACCCGGTCCTTGGCCACGAGGGTCGTTGCCAGTCCCTGCGAGTGACGAAAGAACAGGCTGTCGTGCCCGACGCACAGGCCAAGCACGATGTTGAGCTCGCAGCCCGCGCGGTTCAGCAACTCGGCCTGCGAGATCGGATTGCACATCGACTCGTACGTGCCGGGCCGGATCTTCTCCGCGTCACTCAATCCGAGCGCCTCCTTGGGCACCCCGCCGTTCTTGCACGCCACCGACGCCACCTCGAAGCCGTGGCTCTCGAGGATCGCGGACAGCGTGTGGGCGAGATCGACGAAGCTGATGCAGGTGGCGATGCCGAGCTTGCGGAAGCCCAGCTTCCTGGCGAGCGCGACGATCTCCTCCACGCGCGTCCAGCGGCAGTAGCCCTCGCTCTCCACGAGGGCGGAGGCGTGCGCCACCCGGCGCACGAAGGGATCCTGGTACACCTGCCCGGCCGCCTCGACACCCTCGTCGTCCACCTTGGACGGGCAGAACCCCGGCCCGCGCGTCTCGGACTCGCCGTGGCGACAGGCGCGAACCGTCGGCGGGCAGTACGCACATGACGGAGTCTCGTAGCTCATTGATCCAGTGGAACGCCACCCGGCCCGCCGGGCAATGGGCCGGACGCACTATTCTGCCGGGGCATCGAGCGACCCAGGCGCGGCGTCGAGCGCACCGGCCCCGGCGGAGAGATGCTATCGTGGGCGGGCGCGCGCGGCGCGTGGGGAGGGTTCATGGCGGGCGGCTCGATGAAGCGGCCGAAGGGGCACGGCGGCGCGACGCAGGCACCGGCGGTGCTGCGGCAGGACTGGCTGGTGGTCGGCCTCGCCGCCGCCGGCTTCCTGATCTCGCTCTACCTCACCATCACCAAGGTGGCCGGCGCCAACGCGCTGTTCTGCGAGGATGCCAGCGGCTGCCAGACGGTGCAGGCGAGCCGGTACGCGATGTTCATCGGCATTCCGACCGCCGCCTGGGGCATGGCCCTCTACGCGCTCGTCGGCTACCTCGCCTACCTCGGGCTGCCGCAGCGCCGCTGGGTGTGGGCCTTCGGCTTCGCGGTCAGCGGTGCCGCCTTCGCCGGCTATCTGACGTACCTCGAGCTCGTCGTCATCCGTGCGCTCTGCGCCTACTGTCTGGCCGCCGCCGCCATTGCCGTCGCGCTCCTCGTCGTCCTCGTCGCGCGCCGGCCGGGCATCGGCAGCCGGCACGCGCTCACGCGGCCACGACGCCTGGCGGCGATCGGCGTCGTGGTCGCCGTCGCCACCATCGCGTTCGGCGTCGCCGGCCACATGGCGGACACGGGCGGCACCGCCTCGCCGTACCAGGAGGCGCTGGCCCAGCACCTCGCCGCGTCCGGCGCGGTGTTCTACGGCGCGTTCTGGTGACCCGCGTGCACCGAGCAAAAGGCCCGGTTCGGGCCTGCCGCCAGGCTGCTGCCGTACGTGGAGTGTGACCGGCGAGACCCGCTGGGCGATCCCGCCCGCTGCGAGAACGCCCGCGTGCGCCGCTTTCCGACCTGGCAGATCGCGGGCAACCGGTTCGAGGGCGTGCTGA
>JBBDXO010000236.1:2607-10006 GCA_040902295.1 Candidatus Rokuibacteriota bacterium
GTGCGCCGCTTTCCGACCTGGCAGATCGCGGGCAACCGGTTCGAGGGCGTGCTGACCCTCGACGAAATCGCCCGCGCCTCCGGCTACACCGCAGGAAGCTCCGCCACGCGCTGAGCCGGCCACGCCGCGGGCCCGGCGCGCTCGGGCTGGTATCATCCGCCCATGTTCATCGTGGGCATCGACGTGGGCGGCACCTTCACCGACCTCACCGCCGTCGACAGCGGCACCGGCCGTGTCGTGGTCACCAAGGTCCCGTCGCGGCCGCGCCAGGAGGCGGCGGCGGTGCTGGCCGGCCTCGACGCCCTCGGCATCGCCAGCGGCGACGTGCGGCGGCTCGTGCACGGCACCACCGTCGGCACCAACGCGGTGCTGGAGCGGCGCGGCGCCCGGGTGGCCGTGATCACGACGGCGGGCTTTCGCGATCTCATCGAGATCGGCCGCACCAAGCGCAACATCCCCGCCCTCTTCGTGCCGACCTTCGTGCGTCCCCGGCCCGTCGTCGAGCGCCGGCACCGCTTCGAGGTCGCCGAGCGCCTGGCCGCGGACGGCGCCGTGCTCGTGCCGCTCGACGGCGGCAGCGTGGAGGCGGCGCTCGAGTCCGCGCTCGCGGCCGGGTGCGAGGCCATCGCCGTCTGCTTCCTGCACTCGTACCTGAACCCCGCGCACGAGCGCGCCGTCGCCGACGCGGCCAAGGGCAAGCGGCCCGGCCTGCCGGTGTCGTGCTCGGCGGACGTGGTGGCCGAGTATCGCGAGTTCGAGCGCTTCTCCACGACGGTCCTCAACGCCTACCTGCAGCCGCTCATGGACGGCTACCTCACCGGTCTCGAGGAGCGCCTGCTCGCCACCGGCTACACGCACGGCGTGCTCACGGTCGCCTCCAGCGGCGGCATGATGACCACGGAGACGGCGCGCCGGCTGCCCATCAAGACGATCTTTTCGGGCCCCGCGGGCGGCGTGAGCCAGGCGTGCTTCATGGGGGCCGCCGCCGGCGTGCGCGACTTCATCACCTACGACATGGGCGGCACCTCCACGGATGTCTGCCTCATCCGCGACCTCACCCCGCTCACGACCTCCGACGGCATGATCGGCGCCTTCCCCGTGAAGGTGCCGCAGCTCGACATGCACACCGTCGGCGCCGGCGGCGGCTCCATCGCGTGGATGGACGTCGACGGCAGCCTGCAGGTCGGCCCCCGCAGCGCGGGCGCCTCGCCCGGGCCCGCCGCCTATGGCCTCGGCGGCACCGAGCCCACGGTGACGGACGCCAACGTGGTGCTCGGCCGCATGGCGGGCCGCCGGCGCCTCGGCGGCACCATCGCCATCGACGCCGCGCGCGCCCGTGAAGCCGTGGCCGGCCTCGCCGGGCGGCTCGGCGGCGCGCTCGGCATGGAGGCACTCGCCGAGGGCGTCATCAAGATCGCCGTGGTGCGGATGACGTCCGCCATCCGCGAGATCTCCATCCAGCGCGGCCACGACCCGCGCGACTTCACGCTCATCGCCTTCGGCGGCGCGGGGCCGATGCACGCCGTCGCCCTCGCCGAGGAGATCGGCATCCGCCGGGTGCTCGTGCCCCGGCACCCGGGCAACTTCTCGGCGCTCGGTCTGCTCGCCTCCGACATCAAGCACGACGACGTGCGCACGCGCGTGGGCCCGCTGCGCGAGCGCCTGCCCCTGCTGGCGGCGCTGTTCGCGGAGATGGAAGAGGCGGCGGCGCGCCAGCTCGAGCTCGAGGGCTTCGGCGCCGCCCAGCAGCGCCGCCGCCGCTCGCTCGACCTGCGCTATCGCGGCCAGGCCTTCGAGCTGAACGTGGCGGTGGACGACGCGCTCGACCTCGACACCATCGAGGCCGCCTTCCACGTGCAGCACCGCGGCGCCTACGGGCACGCGACCCCCGGCGCCGTCATCGAGCTGGTGAACGCGCGGCTGGCCGCGCACGGCGTCGTCCCCAAGCCCGCGCCCGAGCGCTATCGGAGCACGAGCACGTCGATGGAGACGGCCCTCGTGGAGCGCCGCTCCGTGTGGTTCGACGGGGCGCCCCACGACTGCCCCGTGTGGGAGCGCGAGCGGCTGCCCGAGGGCGCCGCCCTGCGCGGCCCCGCCGTCGTGGAGGAGTTCGGCGCCACCACCGTGGTGCCGCCGGGGTGGCAGGGGGTCGTCGACGAGCACGGCAACCTGAGGCTCGAGCGATGATCGATCCCATCACGCTCGAGGTGCTGCGCGAGACGTTCGTGTCGACCGTGCGGGAGATGCGCGTGACGCTCGTGCGCACCGCGTACTCGTCGATCCTCTACGAGGGCGAGGACTTCTCCTGCGTGCTGATGGACGGCGACGCGCAGATCGTGTCGATGTCGAGGGGGCAGGACCACCCGCTGCACATCGTGCCCATCGCGTGGTCGATGAAGGCCGTGCGGGAGAAGTTCGGCGACGACATCCATCCGGGCGACATCTTCCTGCACAACGATCCCTACACGGGCGGCACCCACCTCAACGACGTGGCGATGATCTATCCGCTCTTCGCCGACGGCCGCCTCTTCGTCTTCCCCGTCGTGCGCGCGCACTGGGGCGACGTGGGCGGCATGAGCCCGGGCAGCCTCTCCGGCGCCGCCACCGAGATCTTCCAGGAGGGCGTGCGCATCCCGCCCATCCGCGTCGTGGAGCAGGGCCGCCCCAACCAGGCGGCGCTCGACCTCCTCTTCGCCAACATGCGCGGCGTGCGGGAGCGGAAGGGCGACTACGAGGCGATGATCGGCACCTGCCGCAAGGCGGCGGAACGCCTCGAGGCGCTCGCCGCGCAGCACGGGGCCGGCACCATCCGCGCCGCCGTGCGCGAGCTGATGGACCGCGCGGAGGCGCGCATGCGCCGCGCCATCACCGCCCTGCCCGACGGCGAGTACCGCTACGAGGCCCACCTGGAATCCGGCCGGGAGCGGCTGGAGCCGCTCACGGTGCGCGCGCGCGTGGTGGTGGCGGGGGATGCCGCCACCGTCGATCTCACCGGCACCTCGCCGCAGACGGCCGGGCCCACCAACGTCGGCCCCGCGATGGCGCCCACGGGCGCCTTCACCATCTTCAAGGCATTCCTCGATCCCGGCTCCGACGTCAACTCCGGCGCCTTCCGCCCCCTCACCGTCATCACGCCGCCGGGCACGATCGTGAACGCCAACCCGCCCGCGCCCTGCGGCGGCATGGTGGAAGTGAAGTACTGCGTGGAGTCGGCGGTGATGGGCGCCCTGGCGCAGGCGCTCGACGGCCGGGTGACGGGCGACCTCAAGGGCGGCGGCAACCACTGCTACGTGGGCGGCCCCCACCCGCGCACGGGCGAGACGTTCATTTTCTACGAGTACCCGGCGGGCGGCACCGGCGCCTTCCACGAGGGCGACGGCAGCAACAGCGTGCGCACGTGGACCGAGAGCGACATGACGACCATCCAGCCGGTGGAGGCCGTCGAGCAGCTCTATCCGTTGGTCGTCGAGCGCACCGCGCTGCGCGAGGATTCCGGCGGCGCCGGGCGATGGCGCGGCGGTCTCGGGCTGGCGCGCGAGGTACGCATCCTCGCGGCGGGCGGCCAGCTCTCGGTGCTCGCGGAAAAAGCGGTGCTGCCGCCCTTCGGCGTGTGCGGCGGCGGCGCCGGCGCCACGAATCGCTTCTGGGTCCGCCGCGACGGCCGTCCGCTCCAGCCGTCGGCGCTTCCCGGCAAGGTGAGCGGCTTTCCCGTCCTCCCCGGCGACGTGGTCGTGATGGAGACGAGCGGCGGCGGCGGCTTCGGCGATGCGCTGGAGCGCGACCCCGCGCACGTGGCCGCCGACCTCGCCGAGGGCTTCGTCACGCGTGCCGCCGCCGAGGATGTCTATGGAGTCGTCATGAGCGGCGACGCGGTCGACGCGCGCGCCACCGCCGCCCGGCGGACCGCCCTGCGCGCCGCCCGCACCCGCATCCGCCTCGTCACCGGCGAGGGGCTACAAAGCGAGCGCGGCCGTTCGATACGCCTCGACGCGCACACCGCACGACGGCTGGGCGTCGCCGAGGGCGCCATCGTCGAGCTCGTCAACCCCGCCGGCGCGCCCCTGCGCGCGTGGGTCACCGCCATCACGCCGGGGAACGGCCGTCACGTGGAGATCGCCTCCGATGCGCTGCGGCTGCTGGTCGTCGGCGACGGCACGGAGGTGGAAGTGCGCGCCGTGCACACCGGCACCCTGCCCACCGACACGCTGTAGGCCCGATCGCGGTCTTGCCGTCTCATGCGTGCAGCCAGGTGGCCACCGGCTTGGCCAGGAACTCGTCCAGCGGGACGCCATCTCCACCCACGAGCAGCGTGCGCTTGGGCTTGAAGGCGTCCATGAAGGCGCCCAGACCGGGCAGCGCATCCGGCGCGCGGCCGCTCTTGACCTCGATGGCGGTGAGCGTGCGGCCGACGCGGACCACGAAGTCCACCTCGCGATTGCGCTCGCGCCAGTAGAACAGCTCGCAGTCGCCGCTGGCGGCCGCGTTGGCCAGATGTGCCCCCACGGCGGATTCGACCAGTCGCCCGCGGAACTCACGGTCGGCCCGTGCTTCCTCCGGCGACAGGCCCGACTGGGCGGTCATGAGCGCCGTGTTCAGCACCTGCAGCTTGGGGCTCGACCCGCGCTGGCGCACGGCCCTGCCGGCAAACTTCGGAATACCCGTCAGCATCCCGGCGCCCGCGAGCAGCTCGAGATAGTGGGCCAGCGTGGTGGTGTTGCCGGCGTCCTGAAGCTGGCCGAGCATCTTCGTGTACGACAGCACCTGCCCGGAATAGCGACATCCAAGGTCGAAGAGACGGCGCAGCAGGGCCGGCTTGTCCACCCGCGTCATCAACAGCACGTCGCGGGCGATGGTCGTCTCGATCAGCGCGTCGAGCAGATAGCGTCGCCAGCGTTGCGGCTCGGCGATCAGCGGTGCGGCGCCCGGATAGCCACCGAAGTACAGGTACTGCTCGAGGGAAAAGCCGAAGGCTCCCCGCATCTCCGAATACGACCAGTGCGGCAGATGCAGCACCTCGAACCGGCCCGCCAGGCTCTCGGTGAGTCCTTGCCGCATCAGCAGCGGCGCCGAGCCGAGGAGCACCACCTTGAGCGGCCGGTGGGCGCGGGAGTCTTCATCCCAGAGACGTTTGACGCTCTCCGACCATCCGGTCACCTTTTGCACCTCGTCGAGCGCCAGCACCGCTCCGCCCTTGCCGGCTTCCGCTGCGGTGATTCGCGCCCGCTCCCACTGGGCGGCGAGCCAGCCGGCATCACGAAGAGTCGGCTCGTCGGCCGACACAGACACGTTCGGCACATCCAGGCGGGCCAGCACCTGTTCGACCAGCGTGGTCTTGCCCACCTGGCGCGCGCCGGCAACCACCTGCAGGAACCGGCGCGGCTCCGCGAGCCTCGCGGTGAGGACGTCCGCCTGGCTGCGTTGAACCGGGCGCGGATGAGGAGTGCTCATATCATTGAGTAAATTTACTCAACATATCGAGCTGCGTCAAGGCGCGCGGTCCCGAACCACAACGGTCAGCCGCGCGGAGCGTTCCCTCGATGCGCGCACTCGAGCTCGGCGATGTCGAGCTTCTCCATGCGAAGCATCGCGTCCATCGCTCGTCCCGATCGTTCAGGATCGGGGTCACGCAGCATCTCGACCAGCACCGGGGGGCACCACCTGCCATGAGAGGCCGTACCTGTCCTTGAGCCAGCCGCACTGCTGCGCCCTCTCATCACCGCCCTCCGAGAGCCTGGCCCAGTAGTCGTCCACCTCCTCCTGCGTGTCGCAGTGGACCTGGAACGAGATGGCCTCGTTGAACGTGAAGACAGGGCCGCGGTTGAGCGCGGTGAACGCCTGGCCATCGAGCTGGCACGCTGGTTCTCCTGGCTCTCGACGGGCCGGGATCTGGGGGCCCATGGCCTCACACCCAATTCTCGGTCGCCAGCCCCGGGACACGCGTGAAGTGCCGGGTGTTGTTGGTGACAAATGTCAGCCGCAGAGACAGCGCATGAGCCGCGATGAGGGTGTCGAGCGTACCGATCGGTTCACCGCGACGGGCCAATGCCGCTGCGACCACGGCGAATCGACCGGCAGCGGACTGATCGAAGGACATCACCTCGATGGCCTCCATGAACGCCCCGATCAGGCGGTGAAGCTTCCGCGATCGGCGTACTTCAGCGCCGTAGCGGAGTTCCGCGAGGGTCATCGAGCTGACGCAGAGATCAGAGGGGCGATGTTCCAGCAGACGCGTCGCGACCCGGCCCTGACCACGGAGGGCGAAACTCACCGTGTCCGTGTCGAGCATGTACCCGGGCATCAGGCAAACGGATCACGCAGATCCCGGACGCGCTGCTGCTTGGGGCGCGGGATCTTCCCGGGCCATGCCCCCAGGCACGCGCGGAACTTGTCCGACCACTCATCGGCCGCCTCGAGGATCACGCGACGGCCCTCACGGCGGACCAGGACTTCCCCCTGTGCGTCGAACCGGCACTCCTTGGGAAGTCGGACGGCCTGACTGCCACCGTTCTGGAATAGCTTCGCGCGAGCACGCTTCATGTGGTGAGTCTAGACGCGTGTCTAGACGGTGGTCAAGTGTCGCGCAGGCGTCCGGAATCAGCGGCCGATGCCGCGCGCCATCAGGACCGCCATGAGGGGGATGAGCGCCAGCAGCCCGAGCTCCAGGTGCACGAGCCGGCGGATGCGTGCGATATCGCCGGGCGCGGGCAACGGCGCCGCGCCGGCGCCGAGCCGGCGGCTCCAGCGGATGAACGCGATGGTGGGGGCAATGGAGACGAGGGCGACGGCGAGGTAGAGCGCCATCTTCACCCAGAAGATCGGGTGCGAGGCGTAGAAAGGCCAGCCCTTGGCGTAGACGAACACGCGCAGCAGGCCGGTGGCGAGCGCGACGAGGGCGGCGCTGAAGTATCCGATATCCAGACGCGGCAGCAGGCGCACGTGCGCCGCGCTCACGCCGGGCCGGCAGAGGATCAGCTCGACGGTGAGGAAGGCGCCGATGAAGAGCATGGAGAGGTAGTGCAGGTAGGTGACGAGGGGCTCCATGCCGGCCGCTCCTTACTCGCGAACGATGGCGATGAACGGCTTGAAGCCGCCGGCCTGCAGCTCGCGGAGCTTGGCGTCGGCCTCCGCCCGCCGCGCAAAGGGCCCCACCAGCACGCGGGCCACGGGCTCCCGGGTGCCGCCCGGCGTCGATTCCGCGGCATTGAAGAGCGTGACGGCGGCATGCCCGCGCAGGCGCTGCATGAGGTCGATCACGGCGTCGTCGTCACGAAACGCGCCCACCTGCACCCAGAAGCGTCCGGTCACCGCCTCGGCGACGGCGGCGACGGCAACGACGGACGGCTCCGGGGCGGCCACGACGGGGGTGGCGACCGCCGCCGCGGGCTCGATCGCCGCCGCG
>JBBDXO010000236.1:10106-14957 GCA_040902295.1 Candidatus Rokuibacteriota bacterium
CGGGGCGGCCACGACGGGGGTGGCGACCGCCGCCGCGGGCTCGATCGCCGCCGCGACCGCCTCGACGGCGGCGACGGGCGCCGCCGGTGGCGCCGGTACGTCGATGAGAGCGGGCGAGGCCACGCGCCAGTCGGGCACCGGCGCCGCGCTTGCGGTGACGGGTCCCGGGGCGGCGGCCACCGTTACCGGTGGAGCATCGGGTGCCCGCGCCCGCATCCGGGCCACGAGGCCGGCGTAGGACGACATCTGGATCACGCGCTGGAATTGCGCGCGATAGTTGGCGACCAGGCTGAGGCCGTCGATGGTGACGTCGCGCACGCGCCAGCGCCCGTCGGCGCGGACCATCTGGTAGTCGACGGGCAGGTCGGCGCCGTTGCGGGTGAGGACGACCGTGCGCACGGTGGCGGTGTCGCCGTCGAGGGTCTCCCCCACGTAGTCCATCGTGAGGCCGCCCTGCGTGCTCGCCTTCGAGCCCATCATCGCGATGTAGCCGGTCTCCAGGAGGTCCGCGAAGAGGCGGGTGAACTCCTCGCGCTCCGCCGGGGTGCGGGCCTGCCACTCGGGGCCGAGGGCGAGGGCGGCCGCGTCGTGGAAGTCGAAGACGTCGTAGGCGAGCGTGCGGATGATGTGGCGCCGGGCTTCCACGACGAAAGCCGGATCGGGCGACAGCACGATCCGGTTCGCCTGGGAGAAGAACCCCCGCAGCGTCTGCGTGGGCGAGGCGGCGGCGTGAGTCACGACGGACAGCATCAGGACGACACCGGCGAGGAGCGCGACCGATGGACGTGTGGCCATGGCAAAAACCATAGCCCCCCGTCGGTGCTTTTCCGGCGCTTTTTCTACTTCACCGCGCGGCAGCCACGCCCGTCGGGCACGCCACGCCGGTGCCCCCGTGCCCGCAATACCCCCACGGATTCTTGGACAGGTACTGCTGGTGATAGTCCTCCGCGTAGTAGAACTCGGGGGCGTCCACGATCTCGGTGGTGATGGCGCCGTAGCGCGCGGCCGCGAGCACGCGCTGGTAGGCATCGCGCGAGGCCTCCGCGAGCCGGCGCTGCTCGGGCGTGTACACGTAGATGCCCGAGCGATACTGCGTGCCGACGTCGTTGCCCTGGCGCATGCCCAGCGTGGGGTCGTGCCCCTCCCAGAACGTCTTCAGCAGGGTCTCGAACGACACGACCTTGGGGTCGTAGACGACCAGCACCACTTCGTTGTGACCGGTGCGCCCGCTGCACACTTCCTCGTAGGTCGGGTTCGGCGTGAAGCCCGCCGCGTAGCCGACGGCGGTGGTGATGACGCCGGGCAGGCCCCAGAACGGCTTTTCGCCGCCCCAGAAGCAGCCGAGGCCGAACACGGCGCGCTCGGCGCCGTCGGGAAAGGGCGGCGTGAGCCTGGCGCCGAGCACGTGGTGCCCGCCCGTGATCCGCATCGGCTCGCTGCGCCCCGGCAGCGCCTGCTCGCGCGCCGGCATCTCTGCTTTCTTTGCTCCCCACATGACGATCGCCCTCCGTCGTCGATTGTACCAGTGGCTGGTTGACACTCCATGGCAGCGCCCGCATCATGACTTCCGTCTGATGGCTAACGCGCGCACGGTCCGGCAGCTTCGCGACAGCGGTTGGCGCAGTCGATCCGTCAAGCACGAGCTGCGGGACAACCTCGTGGCCCTCCTGCGGAAGGGCGGGACGTTCCTGCCCGGCATCGTCGGCTACGACGACAGCGTGGTGCCGCAGATCGAGAACGCCATCCTCTCCGGCCAGGACATCATCTTCCTCGGCGAGCGCGGGCAGGCCAAGACGCGTATCGCCCGCTCGCTCGTGAACCTGCTCGACGCCGAGATGCCCGCCATGGCCGGCTGCGAGATCAACGACGATCCCTTCGCGCCCATCTGCCGCGCGTGCCGCACGCGCGTCGCGGAGGTGGGCGACGAGGCGGAGATCGCGTGGATCCCGCGCGACCGGCGCTACGGCGAGAAGCTGGCCACGCCCGATATCACCATCGCGGACCTCGTGGGCGAAGTCGATCCCATCAAGGTGGCGGAAGGGCGCTATCTCGGCGACGAGCTGACCATCCACTACGGGCTGCTGCCGCGCACGCACCGGGGCATCTTCGGCCTCAACGAGCTGCCCGACCTCGCCGAGCGCATCCAGGTGGGGCTGCTCAACATCATGGAAGAGCGCGACGTGCAGATCCGCGGCTACAAGGTGCGGCTGCCTCTCGACCTCTACGTGGTGGCGAGCGCCAACCCGGAGGACTACACCAACCGCGGGCGCATCATCACACCGCTGAAGGACCGCTTCGGCGCCCAGATCCGCACGCATTACCCGAAGCGACTGGACGACGAGATCGCCATCATGGAGGCGGAGCGCACCGAGTTCCCCGCCGACGGCGTGCGCGTCACCAGCCCGCAGTACATGAAGCAGATCGTGGCCGAGCTGACGCACCTGGCGCGCAAGTCGTCGGAGATCAGCCAGCGCTCGGGCGTGTCGGTGCGCGTGACCATCTGCAACTACGAGAGCCTGCTCGCGAGCGCCCTCAAGCGCGCCATCCGCCTGGGTGAAAGGGACGCGGTGCCGCGCGTGAGCGACCTCGGCGCGCTCCTGGCCACCACCAGCGGCAAGATCGAGATGGAGACGCTCGGCGACGCCACCGAGGACAAGGTGCTCGCCAAGCTCGTGCAGCGCGCCGTCCTCACCGTGTTCGGCAAGGCCTTCAGCGCGCCCGAGCTGGAGCCGGTGGTGGCCGCCTTCAAGGACGGCGTGGCCGTTCAGACCGCCGAATTCATGCCGGCGGCCGACTACGGCAAGCAGCTCAGCCAGATCCCTCCCCTGCGCGCCATCGCCGCCAAGCTCGGCGCCACCGAGCCCGCCGCCGTCGCCGCCGCCGTGGAGTTCGTGCTGGAAGGCCTGCACCTCAGCAAGAAGCTCAACAAGGACGTCCAGCCCGGGCAGGCGCGCTACCGCAGCTGATGTTCTACTTCCGCTACTCGCGCTGGGACGGCTCGCAGAACCTGCCGGACTTCGACGCGGACGAAGCGCTCGCCGACATGGCGGACGACATCCTGGGGTACGGCGATCTGCAGTCCGCCATGCAGCGCATGATGCAGCAGGGCATGCGCCCGCAGAACGGGCCGCCCATGCGCGGCCTCAAGGACCTCATCGACCGCCTCAAGCAGCGCCGCCAGCAGCAGATGAACCGCTTCGACCTCGGCTCGAGCCTCGACGACATCACGCAGAAGCTCGAGGCGGTGATGCAGAAGGAGCGCGAGGGCACGCAGCGCCTGCCCGATGCCAGCGAGCGCGCGCGGCGCGAGGAGGCGCTGGGCCGCATCCCGGAAGATCCTGTAAGCCGCATGCGCGAGCTGCAGCAGCACGACTTCGCGTCGGCGGAAGCCAGGCAGATGTTCGACGACCTGCTGAAATCGCTGCGCGAGCAGATGATGCAGCCCTTCATGCAGGGCATGCAGCAGTCGATGCAGAGCATGACGCCGGACGACCTCACGCGCATGCGCGAGATGATCCAGGACCTCAACCGCATGATGCGGGACGCCGCCGAGGGCCACGAGCCCGACTTCGAGTCTTTCAAGCAGAAGTGGGGGCAGAATTTCCCCGGCGCCGAGAGCTTCGAGGACGTGCTGGAGCAGATCGCCCGCCATTCCGCGCAGATGCAGTCGCTCATGAAGAGCCTGTCTCCCGAGCAGCGCCAGCAGCTCGACGACATGATGCGCAACCTCTTCATGCAG
This sequence comes from Candidatus Rokuibacteriota bacterium, assembly GCA_040902295.1. Lineage (GTDB taxonomy): Bacteria > Methylomirabilota > Methylomirabilia > Rokubacteriales > CSP1-6 > JBBDXO01. Next base: position 13,846 of record JBBDXO010000236.1, read on the forward strand.
GACGAGCGCCTCGAAGCCGCCATGTCGCAGCTCGCCATGCACCTGAACGACCTGCTGCCCATGGACGAGCTGGCGCGCCGCTATCCGTTCCGCGGCGACGAGCCGGTGGACATGCAGCAGGCCATGCAGCTCATGGACGAGCTGCAGCAGATGGACGCCCTCGAGCGCGAGCTGCGCGGCGTGCGCGACCCCGCCGACCTCGAGAAGATCAGCCGCGAGCAGATGGAGAAGCTGGCGGGCGAAGAGGCGGCGCGCGACCTGGACCGGCTGCAGAAGATGGCGAAGAAGCTGGAGGAGGCCGGCTATCTCGAGCGCGACGGCGACGAGATGAAGCTGACCGCGCGCGCCATCCGCAAGATCGCCGACAAGGCGCTCGGCGACGTCTTCGCCCGGCTCAAGCGCGACCGCTTCGGCGGCCACGCCCTGCACCGGCGGGGCGCGGGCGGCGACCAGACCGACGAGACGAAGGCCTACGAGTTCGGCGACCCCTTCCTGCTCGACCTCAAGCAGACGGTGATGAACGCGGTGGAGCGCCACGGCGCCGGCATCCCCGTGCGCCTGACGCCCGACGACTTCGAGGTGTTCCGCACCGAGGAGCGCACGCAGGCGGCCACCGTGGTCATGCTGGACATGAGCCGGTCCATGCTGAACAACGGCTACTTCCTGCCCGGCAAGAAGGTGGCGCTGGCGCTGAGCGCGCTCATCCGCGGCCAGTTCCCGCGCGACGCGCTGTACATCGTGGGCTTCTCGCTCTACGCGCGGGAGTTCACCGTGCAGCAGCTCCCCACGCTGTCGTGGAGCGAGTGGAACATGGGCACCAACATGCACGCAGGCTTCATGCTCTCGCGCCGCCTCCTCGCCCGCCACACGGGCGGCAACAAGCAGATCCTCATGGTGACGGACGGCGAGCCCACCGCGCACATGGAGCACGGCGTGGCCGACTTCTCCTACCCGCCCACGCGGCGCACGGTGGAGGAGACGCTGAAGGAAGTGCAGCGCTGCACGCGCGAGGCGATCACCATCAACACCTTCATGCTCGAACGCTCCTCCTGGCTCACCACCTTCGTGGAGGAGATGGCCCGCATCAACCACGGCCGCGCCTTCTTCACCGC
>JBBDXO010000237.1:0-14942 GCA_040902295.1 Candidatus Rokuibacteriota bacterium
CGGCTGGCGCGCGTGCGCACCCTGGTCACGGTGGCCCGGTGAGGCCGTGGACGGCGGCGCCCATCGCGCCGGTGGCCATCACGTTCGCGGCCGGGATCGCGCTCGTGCCGTGGACGGCCCCCGCCTGCGCGTGGACGGTGTGGGCGCTGGCGCTCGCGGCCGGGACGGCGCTCGTCGCCGGCGGGCGGGCTCCCACCGTGGCCGCCGGCTGCGTGCTCGTCGCCGTCGCCACCACCGCCACGTTGCGCGCAACCCCCCGGCCGCCGGCCCCGACTCACGTCGTGCACCTGGCGCTGCCGCGCGCCGCACGCGTGGAAGGCCGGCTGGCGGCACCTCCCACCCGCTGGGCGCCGGAGCGCACGCGGCTCGTGGTGGACGTCGATCGTGTCGACGGCCGACCACACACGGGACGCGTCCAGATCGCCGTGTACGGTCCGGCCCCCGCGGTGCTGGAAGGGGAGCGAGTGAGCGTCGAGGCGCGCCTGCGCCGGGCCGCAGGCTTTCGCAATCCGGGCACGTTCGACTACGGGGCGCACCTGGCGCGGGACGACATCCTCGTCGTGGCCACCGCCGCGAGCGTCGCCGTCGTGCCGGGCTCCAGCGCCCGGTGGCACGCTCGGCTGCGCGCCGCCGCCGTGGCCGCGATGACGGAGGCCCTGCCCCCTGTCTCGGCGGCGCTGCTCAGCGGGTTGCTCATCGGCGAGCGCGGCGGCCTACCGCCCGAGCTGCACGACGCCTTTCGTCGGGCCGGCGTCTACCACATCCTCGCGGTCTCCGGATTCAACGTCGCCCTTCTCGCCGGAGCCGTGTGGACGATGCTCGCCGTCGCCGGCGTGCGTCGCCGGCTGGCCGCGCTGGGCGCCATGGCCGCCGTCCTCGTCTTCGCCGCCGTGGTGGGGGCCGAGCCCTCGGTGATCCGCGCCACCATCATGGCGGTGCTCGTCCTCGCCGCCCTCGTGCTCGGGCGTGAAGCATCCGTGATGAACAGCCTGGCCCTGGCCGCCCTGGCCATCCTGGCCGTCCGCCCAGGCGATCTCGGCGATCCTGGCTTTCAGCTCTCGTTCGCCGCCACCGCCGGCATCGTGGCCGCCCCGCTGCCGCGCGGGCCCGTCCTGGGCGCGCTCGCGGTGAGCGCGGCCGCCCAGCTCGCGGTGCTGCCCGTCACGCTGGCGCACTTCAACCAGCTCTCCACCTTGGGGCTCCTCGCCAATCTCGGCGTGGTGCCGCTGGCCGGGATCGCCACCGTGCTCGGCCTGCTCGCGGTGGCGCTGGCCCTGGTGGCGCCGCCGCTGTCCGTGCCGTTCTTCGCCGCCCTGTGGCCGGTGCTGCTCCTGATGCGCTGGATGATCGCGCTCGTCGCCGCCGTGCCGGGAGCCGTCGTGCACCTGCCCGCGCCGGGGGCTGGGGCCATCATTCTTTATTTCGCCGCGCTCGTGACGGCCCTGGTGGCGTGGCACGCGCGTGCCGAGCGCCGCCGCCGCCGGCGCCTCGGGACGGCGGCGGCCGCGCTGCTCGGCACGGCGGTCCTGCTCGCGGCGTGGCCGGCGATCGGGCCTGCCGACGGCCGCCTGCGCGTGGCGATCCTCGACGTCGGCCAGGGTGATGCCATCGTCATCCATGGGCCGGATGGTCGAACGGTCCTGGTGGACGCGGGCACGGGCGGACCCGGGCGCCTCGACATCGGCGAGCGCGTGGTGGCGCCGTACCTGTGGAACCACGGCGTCCTGCGACTGGCGGCGGCGGTCGTCACCCACGACGATCTCGATCACGCCGGCGGCATGCCCACCATCCGCCGTCTGTTCCCCGTCACCACCCCGTGGGAGGCACGGTCCAGCGCACCGCTGGCGCTCGGCGGCGCGCTCATCACGCCCCTGCCGGGCGCGGACGACGCCGTGTCACGCAACGACGGCAGCATCGTCCTGCGCGTCGAGATGGGCGCGGCGGTGGTCCTGCTCGCTTCCGACATCGAAGCCCTCACCGAGCGGCAGCTGGCCGCCGCGGGGGGCCTCGCCGCCAGCGTTTTGAAGGTCGCCCATCATGGCTCCCGGACGTCGAGCACCCCCGAGTTCCTCGCCGCCACGCGGCCGGCGGTGGCCGCCATCTCGCTGGGATCGCGCAACCCCTACGGGCACCCGGATCCATCAGTCGTCGAACGCATCGAAGCCACCGGCGCGCGCCTGTACCGCACGGACCGCGACGGCGCGGTGGTGGTGGAGACGGACGGCCGCGTGCTCACGGTGACCGTGACGGCCACCGGCGCCGTGGACCGCTACTGCCTCGACGCCGAGACGATTTGCTAGAATCCCCGGCATGGCGAAGGTCAATGACCACTACCTGAAGCTCAAGAGCAGCTACCTGTTCAGCGAGATCGCGCGGCGGGTGAAGGCGTTCGCGGAGGCGCACCCGCAGGCGCGCATCATCCGGCTCGGCATCGGCGACGTGACGCAGCCCCTGCCGCCCGCCGTCATTCGCGCGCTCCACGAGGCGGTGGACGACATGGCGCGGCCGGAGACGTTCCGAGGCTACGGGCCCGAGCCGGGCTACGAGTTCCTGACCGAGCTGATCGCCCGCCACGACTACGCGCCGCGGGGCGTGACCATCGCCACCGACGAGATCTTCGTGAGCGACGGCGCCAAGAGCGACACGGGGAATTTCCAGGAGATCTTCGCCACGGAGTCGGTCATCGCCCTCACCGACCCCGTCTACCCCGTCTACATGGACAGCAACGTCATGGCCGGCCGCACGGGCGCCATGGACGGCGCCGGGCGCTACGCGGGGGTCGTCTACCTGCCGTGCACCGCGGACAACGACTTCCAGCCCGCGCTGCCGGACCGTCCCGTCGATCTCATCTACCTGTGCTATCCCAACAACCCGACGGGCGCGGTGATGACAGGCGCCGCCCTGCGCACGTGGGTGGAGTACGCGCGCCGACAGCACGCGGTGATCCTCTACGACGCCGCCTACGAGGCATACATCCGCGACCCCGACGTGCCGCACTCGATCTTCGAGATCGACGGCGCGCGCGAGGTGGCCGTGGAGTTCCGCAGCTATTCCAAGACCGCGGGCTTCACCGGCACCCGCTGCGCCTTCACCGTGGTCCCCAGGGAGGTCACGGGGCGCTCGGCGTCGGGGGAGGCGGTGGCGCTGAACAGCCTGTGGCTGCGGCGGCAGTCCACGAAGTTCAACGGCGTGCCGTACGTCATCCAGAAGGGCGCCGCCGCCGTCTACACCGACGAGGGGCAGAAGCAGGTGCGCGCCCTCGTCGACCACTACATGGACAACGCCCGCATCATCCGCGAGGGTCTGCTCGCCACCGGCCTCACCGTCTACGGCGGCGCCAACGCGCCCTACATCTGGGTGAAGACGCCGCCCGGACTCGACTCGTGGGGCTTCTTCGACAAACTGCTCAACGAAGCGCACGTCGTCGGCACGCCCGCCGCTTTGGTTTACGGACACGGGCGAGGACGCTCGGAGGCTAGGCTTCGTAAGCGCGCTCGTACTGGGAGCGGAGGCGCTCCAGCTCTTCGGGGTCGAGGCGCATGCCGAGGGCCAGGCCCATCTCGCCGAGGATGGTCTTGATCTCGTTGAGGGACTTCTTGCCGAAGTTCTTGGTCTTGAGCAGCTCGGCTTCGGTCTTCTGGACGAGATCGGCGATGGTGCGGATGTTGGCGGTCTTGAGGCAGTTGGAGGCGCGAACCGAGAGCTCGAGCTCGTCGACGTTGCGGAAGAGGTTGTCGTTGAGCTCGGTGCCCGGCCGTGTCTCGTCGCGCTCGGTGGTTTCTTCCTGCACCACGACCTCGGGGAAGTCGTTGAGCAGGTTGAAGTGGTCCTCGAGGATGCGCGAGGCCTCACCGACGGCGACCGTGGGCGTGACGCTGCCGTCGGTCCACACTTCGAGCACGAGCCGCTCCCGGCTCTCGCCCCTGGGCGCCTTCGGGTTGATGGGCTCGACGTGGAAGTTGACGCGCTTGACGGGCGAGAAGTCGGCGTCGAGCAGGATGGCGTTGATCGGCAGCGCCTCCGGCTCGCGCTTCTCCGCGGAGACGTAGCCGCGGCCGCGCTCGATGCACACTTCCATCTCGAGCATGCCGTCCTTGTCGAGGGTCGCCAGCGGCACGTCGGGCGTCAGCACGTCGACGTCGGCGTCCGCCTCGAAGTCGCCCGCCGTCACCACGCCCGCGCTCTGCGCCTTGAGGCGCAGGATCTTGGGGCGGTTGACGTGCAGGGCGAACACCACCTTGCGGAGATTCATCATGATGTCGAGCGTGTCTTCCATCACGCCCGGCAGGTGCGAGAACTCGTGCAGCACGTTCTCGATCTTGACCCACGTGGGCGCGGCGCCGTGGATGGCGGAGAGGAGCGCGCGGCGGTACGCGATGCCGACGGTGAGCGCGAAATTCGGCTCGAACGGCTCCACGGTGAGCTTGCCGTAGACGGGCTCGGTGGAATTCCAGTCGTGACGTGTCGGGAGCTGAAGCTCCTGCATGCGGGGACCCCCTTCAAAGTGTGGAGCGATGGCGGCAGGGAAAACGCATACCCCCGGCACCCAAGGCCTGCCAGTATACCAAAGGTTGTGTACACTTGAAAAATCATGCGCTTACGTACCGTCATCCTGTTCCTCGTACTGGTGGCGCTGATGGCAGGGGCCTTCGGCTGGCTCGTGTTGACGCCGGCGGCCGCCCTCCGCGAGGGCGCGCTCATCGTCAACATCCCGCCCCACGAGGGGTTGCGCGGCATCGCCCAGCGCCTGGCCGAAGCCAGCGTGATCCGCAGCGAGCTGGCCTTCATCGCCCTCACAGGCGTGCGTGGCTCCATGCGCCGGCTCAAGGCCGGCGAGTACGAGATTCCCAGGGACGGCTCCACGTACGACGTCGTCCGGCTACTCGAGAGCGGCAAGGTGCGCCAGCACCCCGTGCTGCATCCGGAAGGCGCCACCGTGAGCGAGCTGGGGCGCGTGATGGAGAACGCGCGGCTGGCCACCGCCCAGGCCGTGGCCAAGGTGGCCGCCGATTCCCAGTTCCTGAGATCGATGGGCATCGAGGGCCCGAGCCTCGAGGGCTACCTCTTTCCGGACACGTACCAGTTCGTACGGGGCATGTCGCCGGAGGAGATGCTGGGCCGGATGGTCCACCGCATGCGCGCCAAGGTGACGCCCGACCTGATCGACAAGGCGCGCGCGCGGGGCCTCGACCTGCACGGGCTGCTCACGCTGGCGTCCATCATCGAGCGGGAGGCGGTGGATCGCGACGAGATGCGGACGATCTCGGCCGTCTTCTGGAACCGTCTGAAGATCGACATGCCGCTGCAGGCGGACCCGACCGTGCAGTACGCGGTGGCCAAGGAGCGCGCCACCCTCACGCGCTCCGACCTTCAGCTCGACCATCCCTACAACACGTACCGGCGCACGGGCCTGCCGCCGGGCCCGATCGCCAGCCCCAGCCTCGCCGCCATCCAGGCCGCGCTCGACCCCGCCCCGGTGAATTTTCTATTTTTCGTCGCGATCGACGATCGCCGTCACCACTTCTCGACCACCATCGATGAGCACAACGCCGCGGTGGCCCGCTACCGGCTCTCGCGCCGGTAGCGCCTAGGCGGCCTTACGAAGCGGCGCCTTGCCCAGCGACTGGCACGGGTTGCACCGGCCGTCACGGCACCGCTGGCACAGCATCCGGCGGTCACAGCCACAGACTGAGCATTTCATTCGCGTGATCCTTCCTCGCCCCTGCTTCGCACGCGCCGATGCCTTCGTAGCGATTCAAGTTGCGTGCCGAGTCCGCCGCCCTATACACCCCCCGATGGCCATGCTATAAAACCCGCGCAATGTCGCGATCGACCGTCCTTCCTGCGCGCCTCGGCGTTGCCCGCGACGCGGTCCGGTTCCCGGTGTTGTACCAGGCGCTGCGGGCACCCGTGCGGATGGCGCTCACCCGGCTCTTCGATCTCTCCGCCGACGGCGTGGAGCACCTGCCCGCCGCCGGCCCGTACATCGTCGCCGCCAATCACCACAACTACCTCGACGGCCTCGTCCTCGGGGCGACGGTGCCGGCGCCCGTCGCCTTCCTCGTCATGCCCCGGGTCTACCGCGCCACGCCGCTGCACCCGTGGCTCCACCGGTGCGTGGGATCGATCCCCCTCGAGGTCGACCGGCCCGATGTGGGCGCCCTGCGCCGCGCCCTCATCACGCTGGAATCGGGCGGCGTGGTGGGCATCTTTCCGGAGGGTCCGTTCAGCGTGCACGGCCGCCTCGAGAGCGGGTTGCCCGGGGTCGCGCTCCTGGCGCTGCGCTCCGGGGTGCCGGTGGTGCCGGCGGGGATCGCGGGCACCTACGAGGCGCTGGACGGCCGCCGCTGGCACGTGCCGCGGCGCCGCCCCCTCGCGGTCCGCTTCGGCGCGCCGCGACGGTTCCCGCACGACGGCGCACCCCACCGCGACATGCGCGCCGCGGTCACGCAGCGGATCATGGACGACATCGCGGCGCTGCTGCCGTGACCTCGTCACCGCCCGGGGGCGGCGCCGACAAGCCGTGGGGCGGGCGCTTCACGGAGCGGGCCCATCCCACCGCGGAGGGCTTCACCGCCTCCCTTTCCTTCGACCGCCGCCTGTGGCCCCATGACATCGCGGGCAGCCTGGCGTGGGCGCGCGCGCTGGCGAGGGCGGGGCTGCTCACCGCCGCCGAGCGCGGCGCCATCGAGAAGGCGCTGGAGACGGTGCGGGCGGAGCTGGAGGCGGGCACCTTCCGCTTCCGTCCCGAGCTCGAGGACATCCACATGAACATCGAGCGGCGCGTGCAGGAGCTTGCCGGTGAGCCGGGCGGCAAGCTGCACACGGGACGCTCGCGCAACGACCAGATCGCCCTCGACGAGCGCCTGTACCTCAAGGACGTGGTGGCGCGCACGCGCGCGGCGCTGCACGCGGTGCAGGCGGCACTGCTGGCGCGGGCGGCGGAGACCACCGACGCCGCCATGCCCGGCTACACCCACCTCCAGCGCGCGCAGCCGATCGTCCTCGGCCATCACCTGCTCGCCTACGTCTTCATGCTGCAGCGCGACCGCGACCGATTCGCCGACTGCGCCCGGCGCGCCGACACCCTGCCCCTCGGCGCCGCCGCCCTCGCCGGCACCGCCTTTGCCATCGACCGCGACGCGCTGGCGAAGGACCTGGGCTTTGCGGCCGTCACCGCCAACAGCCTGGATGCGGTGAGCGACCGCGACTTCGTGCTGGAGTTCCTCGCCGCCGCCGCCATCACGGGCATGCACCTGTCGCGGCTGGCCGCCGACCTCACGCTGTGGGCGACGGCGGAGTTCGGCTTCGTGGAGTTCGCCGACGCCTTCGCCACTGGCTCGTCGATCATGCCGCAGAAGAAGAACCCGGACGTCGCCGAGCTCATCCGGGGCAAGAGCGGGCGCCTCTACGGCAACCTCGTGGCGGTGCTCACCACGATGAAGGGGCTGCCGCTCGCCTACAACTCCGACATGCAGGAGGACAAGGAGCCGCTCTTCGACTCCGTGGACACGCTGGAGGCGGTCCTCGGTGTCCTGCCGCCCCTGCTGGCCTCCCTCACCTTCCGCACCGACCGCATGCGGCAGGCCGCGGGCGAGCACTTCTCCACCGCCACCGACCTCGCCGACTACCTCGTGCGCAAGGGGATGCCGTTTCGGCAGGCGCACGAGGTCGTGGGACGCGTCGTGCGCCACGCCCTCGACGCCGGCGCCACGCTGGAGGCGCTCGGCGTGGAGGCGCTCAAGCGCTTCTCCCCGCTCATCGAGGCCGACGTCAGCCACGCGCTCACCGTGGACGCCTCCCTGCGCGCGCGCGCCGTGGCCGGCGGCACCGCGCCGGAGGCCGTGCGCCGCGCGCTCGCGCAGGCCCGCGCGCTCATCGACGCGTGAGCCGCCGCGGCCTGGCCCTCGCCACCGTCGTCGTCACCCTCCTCGGCGCCGGCGCGTGCGGGCGCCGCGGCGCCCCCGTCGCTCCCGAGCTGCGACTGCCCCAGGCGGTGAGCGACCTGTCGGGGACCGTGCGCGCGGGCGGCATCGAGCTGTCGTGGACGAGCCCGCGCCGCCGCGTGGACAACACGCGGATGCACGACGCCACGGTGGCGCGCGTCTACCGCACCGACGACGCGGGCACGGGCGAGCCGACGCCCGCGCTCCTCGTGGGCGACCGCGTCGCGGGCTACACGGAGATCGCCAACATCCGCCTCCTCGATACCGCCGTGCCCGCGACGCCGGAGGGCCGCCTCGTGTACCGCGACACCACGGGGCTGCAGTTCGGCCGGCGCTATACCTACGTGGTGCTCACGGAGGACAGCCGGGGGCGCGTGAGCCCGCCCTCGGTGCGGCTGTCACTGCCGTACGCGGCGGCGCCGGAGCCGCCCCGCGCCCTGCGCGCCGAGCCCGGCGAGGAGCAGGCGCGGCTGAGCTGGCAGCCGCCGGCACGCGACACGGACGGCGGCGCCGTCGACGCCCCGCTCGAATACGAGGTGCTGCGCGCGGGCTCCCCCGAGGGGCCGCTGGTGGCGGTGGCCCGCACCGCCCCCGGCGTGACGGCCTTCACCGACACCGGGCTCGAGAACGACCGCGCGTACTCGTATGCGGTGCGCGCCGTCCGGGAGGCGGGCGCCGGCAGCGCCCTCGGCGAGCCCGGTCCGCGCGTGACGGTGACGCCCGCCGACATGACGCCGCCTTCCGCACCCGCCCACCTCGTCGCCATTCCCTCCGCGGGGACGGTGCGGCTGTCGTGGTCGCCGAGCCCGGAGCGTGACGTGGCCGGCTACGTCGTCTATCGCGCGGCGGGAGCGGGGGCGCTCGCCCGCATCGGGTCCACCCCGGCCCTCGCCGCGGTCTTCGTGGACCGCGACGTGCCGCCGGGGTCGTACCGGTACGCGGTGACGGCGCGTGACGGCGGCTCGCGCGCCAACGAGAGCGCGCGCTCGAACGAGGTGACGGTGTCCGTGCCTTGACTTCACCCGAAAAAAGGGCAACGATCACACAACCATGACGCCACCGATGCACTTCGCCTACCGTCACGGTCGCCTGCATTGCGAAACGGTGGCCCTCGAGGCGCTCGCGGACGCCGTCGGCACTCCCACCTACGTGTACTCGAAGGCCGCGCTCCTCGACAGCTACTTCGCCTACGATCACGCCTTCGCCGGCATCGACCACGTCATCTGCTATGCGGTCAAGGCCAACGCCAACCTCGGCGTGCTCTCCGTGCTCGCCCGGGCGGGCGCCGGGGCCGACATCGTCTCCGTGGGCGAGATGCACCGGGCGCTGCGCGCGGGCATCCCCGCCCGCAAGATCATCTTCTCGGGCGTGGGCAAGACGCGCGACGAGATGCGGGAGGCGCTGAAGGCCGAGATCCTCATGTTCAACGTGGAGTCGGTGAGCGAGCTGCGCGCCCTCGACGAGGTGGCCCGCGAGATGGGCGTGCGCGCCCCCGTCGCCCTGCGCGTGAACCCCGACGTCGATCCGAAGACGCACAGGTACATCTCCACCGGCCTGAAGAGCTCGAAATTCGGCATCCCCTTCACGCAGGCGCTCGCCGTGTACGAGGAGGCCGCCAAGCTCTCCGGCCTCGAGGTGGTGGGCGCCCAGATGCACATCGGCTCCCAGCTCACGAGCGGCGCGCCCTTCAAGGACGCCATGGCGCGCGTGGCGGCCCTCGTCAAGCAGCTGCGCGAGCGGTCCATCGAGGTGCGCATGGTGGACGTGGGCGGGGGCCTCGGCATCCGCTACCGCGACGAGACGCCCCCGAGCCACCAGGAGTACGCCACGATGCTGCTGCCGGCGCTCAGGGAGCTCGGCGTCACCGTGCTCATGGAGCCGGGCCGCTCCATCGTGGGCAACGCGGGCGCGCTGCTCACGCGCGTGCTCTACCGCAAGGAGACGGACGACAAGACCTTCGTCGTGGTGGACGCCGCCATGAACGACCTCATCCGGCCCGCCTTCTACGATGCCTACCACGCCATCCTGGCCGCCGACGAAGCGCGCGCGGCGGCCCCCGTGGAGACCGCCGACGTCGTGGGGCCCATCTGCGAGTCCGGCGACTTTCTCGCCAAGGACCGCGCGCTGCCGCGCGCCGAGGAGGGCGACCTGCTCGCCGTCATGAGCGCGGGCGCCTACGGGTTCGCGATGGCGTCCAACTACAACACGCGGCCGCGCGCCGCCGAAGTCCTCGTGGACGGGGACCGCTACACCATCGTGCGCCGCCGGGAGACCTTCGAGGACCTGGTGGCGGGGGAGACCACCGTATGAGCACGACCTTTTCCGGCTCGTTCGTCGCGATGGTCACGCCGTTCAGGAATGGCAAGATCGACGAGGCCAAGGTGCGCGAACTGGTGGAGATGCACGTGGCCGGCGGCACGGACGGCCTCATCCCCTGCGGCACCACCGGCGAGTCGCCCACGCTGAGCCACGACGAGCACCGGCGCCTCGTGGAGCTCGTGGTGGAGGCCGCGCGCACGCGGATCACGGTCATCGCCGGCACCGGCTCCAACGCCACTTCCGAGGCGGTCGAGCTCACGAAGCACGCCGAGCGGGCCGGCGCCAACGGCGCCCTCGTGGTCAGCCCCTACTACAACAAGCCGACGCAGGAGGGGCTCTACCGCCATTTCCGGGCGGTGGCGGACGCGGCGGCGATCCCGATCATCGTCTACAACATCGCCAGCCGCACCGCCGTCAACATCGAGACGGCGACGATGGCGCGCCTGGCACGGGAGTGCCGCAACATCGTGGGCGTGAAGGAAGCCTCCGGCTCGCTGGACCAGATGGCGCAGGTCATCGCGGCGTGCGGCCCGGACTTCACGGTGCTGTCCGGCGACGACAACCTCACCATTCCGCTGATGGCCATCGGCGGCCACGGCGTCATCTCCGTCATCGCCAACATCCTGCCCCGGGAGACGGCCGACATGGTGCACGCCGCCCTCGACGGCGACTGGAAGCGGGCGCGCGAGCTGCACTACAAGCTGCTGCCCCTGGCGCGCGCAGCCTTCCTGGAGACGAACCCCATCCCCATCAAGGAAGCGATGGCGATGGCCGGCCTGCTCGGCGCGGAGTTCCGGCTGCCGATGTGCCCGATGAGCGAAGCCAATCGCGAGACGCTGCGCGGCATCCTCAAGTCCTACGCGCTCGTGAAGTAGCCGCTCCACGATGCCCCCGCCCACCGCGCCCACCGCGGTGACCATCGCCGGCGCTGCCGGCCGCATGGGCACGCGGCTGGTGGCCCTCGTGCAGGACTCCCCCGACCTGCGCCTGGCGGCCGCCCTCGAAGCGCCGCGCCATCCGAGCGTGGGTCGCGACGCGGGCGAGGTGGCGGGCGTCGGCGCCACCGGGGTCCTCATCACCGACGACGTGGCCGCCGCCGTCGGCGGTGACCGCATCCTCGTCGAGTTCTCGGCGCCGGATCCTTCGCTCGAGCACCTCCGCGCGGTGGCGGCGGCGGGCGGCCACGCCGTCATCGGCACCACCGGCTTTTCTCCCGGGCAGCGCGAGGAGATCGCCGCCCTCGCCAGGCGCGCCACGATCCTGGTGGCGCCCAACATGTCCGTGGGGGTGACGCTCGCGTTCAAGCTCCTCGCCATCATGGCCACGGCGCTCGGCGACGACTACGACGTGGAGATCACGGAGGTGCACCACCGCTTCAAGAAGGACGCCCCCAGCGGCACCGCCGTGCGCATGGCGGAGGTGCTGGCGGAGGCGCTCGGCCGCGATCTCGCGCAGTGCGCCGTGTACGGCCGGCAGGGATTGCCGGGCGAGCGGACGACGAAGGAGATCGGCATCCTGTCGCTGCGCTCCGGTGACGTGGTGGGCGAGCACACGGTCAGCTTCGGCGCCCTCGGCGAGCGCCTGGAGCTCACCCACCGCGCGCAGAGCCGCGACACCTTCGCCCGCGGCGCCCTGCGCGCGGTGCGCTGGATCGCGGGCCGGCCGCACGGGCTGTACTCCATGCACGACGTCCTCGGCATCGCCTAGGCGTCGCCGTGCAGATCGTCCGCTTCCGGGCCAACGGCAAGATTCGCTACGGGGCGCTGGAGGGCGGCGCCATCGTCGAATACTCGGGCACGCCGTTCACTCTCTTCAAGCGCGCGCGCAAGCGGTACCCGGCGCGCCAGGTGGTGCTGCTCGCGCCCGTGCTGCCCTCGAAGATCATCGCCGTCGGCCTGAACTACCGCGATCAGCTCGCGGCGCTGCGGCTGCCCGTGCCCGAGGAGCCCGTCATCTTCCTCAAGGCGGTGAGCGCGCTCGCCGGCCCCGACGACCCCATCGTGTACCCGGCACAGACCGCCCGCGTCGACTACGAAGCGGAGCTGGCGGTGGTCATCCGCCGCCGTTGCCATCACGTGCCCAGCGCGCGCGCGCGCGAGTACGTGCTGGGCTACACGTGCCTCAACGACGTGACCGCGCGCGACCTGCGCGAGCACGACGCGCAGTGGGCGCGCGCGAAGGGCTTCGACACCTTCTGCCCCATCGGCCCCTGCATCGCCACCGACGTCGACCCGCGCGCCCTCACGGTGGAGAGCTTCCTCAACGGCGCCGGCCGCCAGTGCACGTCCACCAAGGAGATGGTCTTCAGCGTGGAGGAGATCGTCGCCCGCGTGTCCACGGTGATGACCCTGCTGCCGGGCGACGTCATCGCCACCGGCACCCCGGCGGGTGCCGGGCCCATGCAGCCGGGCGATCGGGTGGAAGTGCGGATCGACGGCATCGGCAGCCTGCGCAACACCGTGGTGAAGCTGTGACGGCCGACCGCCTCCTGCTCGAGGACGTGCGCTTCTATGGTCATCACGGCGCCTCCAAGGCCGAGCAGGCGGTCGGCATCTGGTTCTCCGTGGACGCCGAGCTGACGCTCGACCTCACCGCCGCCGCCGTCTCCGACGAGCTGGGCGCCACCGTCGACTACGGCGCCGTCGCGCGCCGCATCGTGCAGGTCGGCATCGAGGGGCGCGTGAACCTCATCGAGCGGCTGGCGGGCGCCATCGCCCAGGCGCTCCTGCGGGAGTTCCCCATCGAGCGCGTCCGTGTGCGCGTGCGCAAGCTGGCGCCGCCGCTCGAGGGCCTCGTGGGCACGCCGAGCGTCGAGCTGGTGCGGAGCCGCTGAGATGCCGCGCGTGTACCTCGGCCTCGGCTCCAACCTCGGCGATCGTCTCACCGCGCTGCAGTCCGCGGTCCGGCGCCTGCAGGCGATGGGCGACGTCACCGTCGTGACCGCCTCGCCGCTGTACGAGTCCGAGCCGTGGGAGGCGCAGGCGGGCCGCACCGCGGGCGAGCGCGCCTGGTACCTGAACTGCGTGGTGGCCGTCGAGACCGTGCTGCCGCCCCGCACGCTGCTGGAGCGGCTGCAGAGCGTCGAGCAGGCGCTCGGCCGCACGCGCGCGCCCGGCGCCACGCCGGAGGCGGCGCGGTTCTCGCCCCACCAGATCGACATCGACATCCTGCTCTACGGCGACGAGGTCATCAGCACGCCCGACGATCTGCACATCCCTCACCTGCTGCTCGCCGAGCGCGCGTTCGTGCTGCGGCCGCTCGCCGACGTCGCGCCCGATCTCGTGCATCCCACCCTGTACCAGACCGTGCGCGAGCTGCTCGACGAGCTCGCCGACGACCACGACGTGCGGCCGGGCGACTATCCCCGCCACTGGGCAGCGGGCTGATGGCCGACGAGGAGTTCCAGAGGCAGGCGCTCGAGCACCTCAACGCGCTGTATAACTTCGCGATGTACTTGACGCGGAAGCCCGAGCAGGCGGACGACCTCGTGCAGGAGACGTACCTGCGTGCCTTCCGCTTCGCCCATCGCTTCGAGCGGGGAACCCACCTGCGTGCCTGGCTGTTTCAAATTCTGAGAAACACGTTCCTCACGTTTTACCGGCTCCGCGAGCGCGAGACGGCGATCGCGGAAGACGGGGTGCCGGACTGGGACGTTCCAATGTTCCACGACACGCCGGAGACGGACGGGGGCGTCATGGAGGCGCACACCGATCTCGAGCGGGCCATGGGACATCTGCCCGAGGAGTTCAGGACCGTGCTGCTGCTCGCGGAAGTCGAGGGCCTGCCTCTCGAGGAAGTCGCCCGCGTCATGGCCTGCCCCGTCGGCACCGTGAAATCGAGAATCTTCAGGGCCAAGGAGCGCATGCGCGGGCTGCTGCGGGACTACGGCGAGAAATGACCCCAGACGATCCGAACGACAATCTCACCGCAAGGCTGAGGAGCGAGCTGCACCGCTACCAGGCGCCGCCGCGCCTGCGTGTCAGCATTCTCGACGCGGCCTCGCCCCGCTCGCGCCGCCCCGCGTGGCTGGCGCCGATGCTGTCCGCGTGCGCCACCGCGCTCGTGCTCATCCTCTTCGCCACACCGCTGCTGCCGCGGCTGGCGCCCGCCGATCCCCTGCAGCGCATGACCCGCGCCGTCATCAGCGAGCATTCGCGCGCGCTCATGTGGGGCGCGCGCCAGCCGCAGATCCTGCCCGCGGCCCAGCCCTGGCTCACGCGCGAGTCGGGCATCGGCCTGTCGCGTGCGTTCGTGGGCGACGACCGCCTGGGGTTCGTCGGCGCCGAGCCCGTCTACATCGAGCGCGAGCGGGGCGTCGCCCTCCATTACCGGGACATCGACGGCCACCTCGTGTCCTACCTCGCGCTGCCCGCGGCCGGGCTGGCCCTCCCCGAGCGCCAGCGCACCGCCGCCGGCCGCTTCCGCCCGGTCCTCGTCAGGGACGCCGGCTTCGCGACGTTCGTGTGGAAGCAAGGTGATGTCGCGTGCTTCCTCGTCTCGGACATGGTCTCCGTGGCGGATCTCGAGCGGTTCAAGGACTACTTCGTCCGCATTCGCACGGCGACGGAGCCGTTCCCGGCGTACTAACGCCGATTATTCACGAGGGCGCGGGCGGGCGGGTGTCGGGGTGCGAGGACCACGAGGATGGTGGCCGAATCGGACCGAGGATCACTGGGC
>JBBDXO010000238.1:0-1803 GCA_040902295.1 Candidatus Rokuibacteriota bacterium
CTTCGAGGCCCCCCATGTAGCCAATCGCCCAGCCGCCCCCGGTCCGAATCGGCCACCATCCACGTGGTCGTCGCACCCGAAGCCCCGCCCGCCCCCGCCGAACGCCCGGCGACTACTGAGAGTGCGTCATCTCCTCGGGCGAGATGTTGTACCCGAGAACCTTGCGGTAGAGCGTCTTCGGATCGATGCCGAGCAGCGCCGCGGCCTTGCCGCGGTGCCCACCCACGCGGCGCAAGGTAGCCAGGATGTGCTGCCGCTCCATCGATTCGAGGGTGGCGCCGGCCGTCGCCGGTGCCGCCGCCGCCGGCGGATGAGAGCCAAACACCTCGCGCGGCAAATCATCCGGCGTGATCTCGTCGCCGCGGGTGAGGATCACCCCGCGCTCGATCACGTGCAGCAACTCGCGCACGTTGCCCGGCCACGCGTACGCTTCGAGGGCGGCGAGCGCGGCCGGGCTGACCCGCTTGACGCCGTAGGCCGCGTTGGCCTCCAGGAAGCGCTGCACGAGGAGCGGCACGTCCTCGGGCCGCTCGCGCAGCGCCGGCATGTGCACGGTGATGGTGTTGATGCGGTAGTAGAGGTCCTGGCGGAACTGCCCCTGCTTCATGGCGTCGGCGAGGTCGCGGTTGGTGGCCGCCACCAGCCGCACGTCCACCGTGTGCGGCCGGGTGGAGCCCACCCGGTAGAACATGCCCGTCTCCAGCGCGCGCAGCAGCTTGACCTGACTGTCGGGCTCCATCTCGCCGATCTCGTCGAGGAAGAGCGTGCCGCCGTCGGCGAGGTCGATGAGGCCGGGCTTGGCGCTCACCGCGCCCGTGAACGCCCCCTTCTCATGACCGAACAGCTCGGACTCGAGCACCTCGCGCGGCAGCGCGCCGCAATGAATGGGCACGAAGGGACGGCCCGCGCGCAACGACCGCTCGTGGATGGCCCGCGCCACCAGCTCCTTGCCGGTGCCGCTCTCGCCGAGGACGAGGACGGCGGAGTCGGTGGGCGCCACGCGCTCGACGATGCGGAGCACCTCGTGCATGAGGGGGCTGCGCGTCACGATGCCGGCGAACGGCTCGGCGCCGGGCCCGTGCGCCCGCAGGGCCACGTTGTCGCGCAGGAGCTGGCCCTTCTCCGCCGCCTTGCGGATGATGACGTCCAGCTCCTCGAGCTTCGTCGGCTTGGTGAGATAGTCGTAGACGCCGAGCTTCATCGCCTCCACCGCGGTGGAGACTTCCTGAAACCCGGTCATCACGATCACCTGCGGGTGCTCGGGGAACGACTGCAGCGCGCGCAGGACCTCGATGCCCTCCATCCGCGGCATCTTCATGTCGAGCACCACCACGTCGTAGGGCCCTTCGCGCAGCCGCTCCAGCGCCGCCACGCCGTCGCCGACGCCGTCCACCTGATGCCCCTTGCGCTGCAGCTCGCGCACCATCAGCTCGCGCAGGTTCTTCTCGTCGTCGGCGACGAGCACCCGAATGGCACGACTCATGGTGGGCTCACTCCCGGAAGCACCACCCGGAACAGCGTCCCCCGCACGGCGGCCGCGCGCAGCTCGATGCGGCCGCCATGGTCGGCGACGATGCCCTGGGCGATGGCGAGGCCGAGACCGGTACCCTGGCCGGGCGGCTTGGTGGTGAAGAAGGGATCGAACACGCGCGCGCCGATATCCTCCGGGATGCCGGGCCCCTCGTCCTCGAACTCCACATGCACTGCGTCCTTCGCCCCGCGCGAGCGGATGGTGAGCCGTCCCCGGCCCTCCATCGCCTCCAGGCCGTTGGCGGCGATCCCGAGAAAGACCTGGCGGAGCTG
>JBBDXO010000238.1:1903-14897 GCA_040902295.1 Candidatus Rokuibacteriota bacterium
CCCTCCTTCAGCCGCGACTGCAGCGACTCGGCGCAGCCGGCGATGGTGGCGAGCGGATTGTTCAACTCGTGGGCGACGCCGGCAGCCAGGCGCCCTGCCGTGGTGAGGCGCTCCGTGAGCAGCATCTGGCGCTCGAGCTGCTTGGCGCGCGTGACATCCTCCACCAGCAGCACGACGTGGGCGCCGCCGCCGTCGTCACCCTCGCCGAGGGGGGCCACGCTGAGGCGGAGCATCTTCGGCTCACCGCCGGCCGCCATCTCACGCTCCATCGCCCCTGGCGCACGCGTGTCGAAGGCCCGGCGCAGGAAGCGCTCGACGTCGCCCGCCGCCTCCACGGGCAGCATGGACGGAAAGTCCGACCGCGCGCCCGCCGCGCAGCCGAGCACGCGCGCGCCCTCGGGGTTGGCGCGCGCCACCCGCAGGCCGTCGTCGAGGACGAACACGCCGAGCGGCAGGGCCTCCAGCACGACCTCCACGAAGCGCCGCTGGCGGTCCAGCTCCCGGGTGCGCGCCTGCACCATCGTCTCCAGCTCCCCGTACAGCTGCGCGTGCTCGAGGGCGATGGCGGCCTGGTCGGCGAGGGCGAGGAGCAGCTCCTCCTCGGCGGCGGAGAAATGATGGACGTCGTGGCGGAACACGACGATGGCGCCGCGGGCGCGGTCGCCCACCCGCAGCGGCGCCGCGAGCATGGAGCGCAGACCGCTCGCCCGCGGCAGGTCGGGAAAGCGCACGCGCGGATCCGAAAAAAGGTCCGCGCTCTGCACGGGCCGCCGCTCCGCCACCGCCTGACCCGTGATGCCTTCGCCTTCGCGCACGCGAACCTTGGCGATCATCGTCTCGGGGAGGTCAAGGCTCGCCACGGAGGTGAGCTCCCCGGTGACGGGATCGCGCGTCATGATCCCGCACGATTGCACGCCGAGCACGGCGCGCGCCTGTTCCATGATGACGCGCATGGTGCGGTCGGGGTCCAGGCTCGCGGTGACGGCACGGCCGGCCTCCAGCAGGGCGCGCGTCTCCCGCGTGCGCCGCACGCTCTCCTCGAAGAGCTGCGCGTTCTGCACGGCGATGCCGGCCTGCTCGGCGAACGCCTCCAGCACGCGCCGGTGATGCGCGGAGAAGAACGCCGGCCGTGTCGAAAAGGCGGAGATGACGCCCAGCAGGTTGCCCCCCACCCGGAGCGGGATGCACAGCATGGAGCGGATCCCCTCGCGCTCGTCCACGTCGCGGCGGGCCGACCGCGCATCGGTCTGCACGTCGTCCACGAGGATGGCGGCCCCGCTCGCCGCGCACCGCCCCATGATGCCCTCGCCGACGGGCAGCGTGAGCGCCCGCCACTCCTCGCTCTTGAAGCCGTGGGCGGCGGCGTGCACCAGCCTCGTGCGCGCGTCGTCGAGGAGGCCGATCCCGCAGCCGGAGGCGCCGATGAGCGCGCTCACGGAGCGGCTGATGCGCTCGAGGACCGAGGCCACGTCCAGGCGCGCGGTGATGAGCTGGCTCGTGCTGTAGAGCGCCGCCAGCTCTTCGGCCCGCCGGCGGCTCTCGTCGAGCAGGCGCCGCTGCTCCATGGCGGAGGCGAGCGGCCGCGCCAGCTCGGCCACCGTCTCCACGTCGCCGTCGTCGAAGGCGCCCGCGCGCACGGAGGTGAGCGCCACCGCGCCGAAGGCGCCGCCGCCGCTCACGAGCGGCACCAGCAGGGCGGATTGGTAGCCACTGGCGGTGAGGTCCGCCGCGCTCGCGGGCGGCACGCGCGCCGCGGCGAGATCCGGCACGTTGAGCGGCACGCCGGCGGCGACCACGTGCGCCACGAGCGTGCCCGGCAGCGGCACGCGGGTGTCGCGGGACGCCAGTCCCGGCAGCGAGCGCGCGGGCACGTCGATGATCTCGACCTCCGCGCGCTCGGGGTCGACGAGCTGCACGGAGAAGCCGTCGAAGGCGACCAGGCGCGCCACGCCGTCCATGAAGGCGAGCAGCACGTCGTCGAGGGAGTCGCCCGACACGAGCAGGCGCGTGATGTCGTTCATCACGCTGATGCGTAACGTGCGCTGGTGCAGGCGCCAGACCTGCGCGATGGCGGTGCCCAGCTCCCGCGGAAACCCGGCGGGCAGCGTCGCGCGCCTCAGGACCCGCGGGCGGCCGGCGAGGGCGAGCTCGCCCACGGGCCGCCGCGGCTCGCCGAGCGCCGCGCGCAGCACCGCGGTGGCGCGGCCCTGGTGGCGGGTGACGGACAGGCGCACGCCCGTCACGGGCGTGCTGATCGACGCGCGCAACGCGCCGTCCTCGACCACGGACAGCCGCCGCGCGCCCGCGGTGACGACGACGGCGGGCGCGTGCGGAGGCCGGAAGACGAGGATGCCGGCCGTGGATCCGGTGAGGCGCACGAGACGGCGCAGCGTGCGCGCCAGCCCCTCCTCCACGGAGCCCGCCGCGCCGAGGGGCGTGAGGAGATCGGGAAAGACGCGGCCGATCTTCACCGGGGGGTCAGCACTTTTCCGGGCAGGCTGCCCGTGTGCTCACCGCTCTTGATGACGAAGCGACCGTTGACGACGACGTGCTCGATGCCTTCGGGATAGCAGGCAGGCCTCTCGTACGTCGCCGTGTCGGCGACGCGCCGGGCGTCGAAGACGACGAGGTCGGCCTTGGCGCCCGCACGGATGACGCCGCGGTCGCGCAGCCCCAGGCGCGCCGCCGGCATTCCCGTCATCTTGTGGATGGCCTGCGACAGGCTGAGCAGCCGCTGCTCGCGCGCATACTCGCCGAGGACGCGGGGAAAGGTGCCGTAGCTGCGCGGGTGCGGCGTGCCGCCCGCGAGCTCGCCCGTGGGCGCCAGCGCGTAGCCGTCGGAGCCGATCATCACGCGGGGGTGCACGAGGGCGCGGCGCACGTCGCGCTCGTCGAGCTGGAAGAGGATCATCGAGCCGCGGCCGCCCTCGTCCACGAGCAGGTCGAAGGCCGCCTCCACCGGATCGACGCCGCGCGCGGCGGCGATCTCCGTCAGGCGGCGGCCCTCGGCATCCGCGCGCTGCGTGCACGACGAGACCATGATGTTGTCCCAGCCCACGCGCGCGGGCAGGCTCTGGCCGCTCTCAGGTTCCTCGAGCTCCGCGCGCAGCCGGGCGCGCGTGGCGGGATCGCGCAGGCGACCGGTCATCGCCGACAGGCCGCCCTCCAGCGCCCAGTCGGGGAGCAGCGTGCGCAGGCTCGTGCTGGACGCCGTGTACGGATAGACGTCGGCCATGACGTCGAGGCCGTCGGCGGCGGCGGCGTCGATCAGCGCCAGCGCCTCCGCGACCCTGCCCCAGTGCGGCCGGCCCGCCGCCTTCACGTGGCTCACCTGCACCGGCATGTCGGCGCGGCGCCCGATCTCGATGGCCTCCGCCACCGCCTCCAGCAGCGTCGCGCCTTCGCCGCGGATGTGGCTGGCATAGAAGCCGCGATGTCGCGCGGCCACCGCCGCCACCTCCACGATCTCGTCCGTGGTGGCATACGAGCCCGGCGCGTAGATGAGCCCCGTCGACAGGCCCCACGCGCCGTCGTCCATCGCGTCCGCCATCAGCTTCTGCATCCGCGTGAGCTCGTCCGCGGCGGGCGCCCGGCGGGCGAAGCCCATGACGGCCACCCGGAGCGTGCCGTGTCCGACGAGCTGCACGACGTTGAGCGCGGTGCCCTCACCGTCGAAGACGCGAAGATAGTCGCGCATCGAGCGCCACCGGAAATCCAGCGCCCGGGGCAGGCGCAGCGCGAACTGGCGCACGGCGTCGAGGAACTCGTCGCAGACCGGCGCCGGTGAGAACCCGCAGTTGCCCACCACCTCGGTGGTGACGCCCTGGCGGATCTTGGATTCCGCCCGGCGGTTGCCCCACAGCGCCCAGTCGGAGTGCGAGTGCATGTCGATGAAACCGGGGGCGAGCACCTTGCCCGCGGCGTGCAGGCTGCTGCCGGCGCTCTCCCGGCTGAGATCGCCCACGGCGACGATGGTCTCGTCACGGACGCCCACGTCGGCGCGGCCGCCGGAGGTGCCGGTGCCGTCGATCACGGTGGCGCCTTCGATCTTCAGATCGAGCATCACGACTCCGGCGGGCGCGCGGAAAAGCCGATGACACGCTCGCACCAGGCGGCGGCCTCCAGCAGCCGCGCCTCCGTCGCCACCGTCTGCACGAGCGGCAGCGCGTGCGGCAGGCCGGAGGGAGCGCCGCCGGTGGGCAGCGTGATGGCGGGCACGCCCGCGAAGGTCCACGGCGGGCACAGCGAGCCGTCGCCGGTGGCGGCGCACTCCCGGACGGCGCGCGCTCCGTTGGCGGCGCCGAGGGCGGCCGGCTCAGCGGAGGGCATCGAGCACCTCGCCCACGACCTCGAAGCGGCCGAAGGACGGCATCAGGTAGGCGCCCGCGAAGCGGCCGCGCACCTGCTCCACCAGCCGCTGCGCCATCTCGATGCCGGTGCGCAGCGCCTGGTCGCCGGCCTCGCGCAGGCGGGCGCGCACGTCGTCGGGAATCGTGATGCCCGGCACCTCGTTGTGGAGGAACTCGGCGTGGCGAAAGCTGTGCAGCGGCATGATGCCGACGAGCACGGGCACGGGCGCACCGCCCGCCCGCTCCAGGAAGCGATCGAGCAGCGCGAGGTCGTACACGGGCTGCGTCTGCAGCCAGCGCGCGCCCGCCTCCACCTTGCGGTGCATCCGCTCGATCTCGCGCTCCACGTCCTCCGCCGCCGGGTTCAGCGCGGCGCCCACGCAGAAGGCGGTGGGCTCGCCGATGCCGTTGCCGGTGGCGTCGAGGCCCTCGTTCATGCGGCGCAGGACCTCGATGAGCCCGACGCCGTCCACGTCGAAGACGGCGGTCGCATTCGCGTAGTCGCCGGTGCGCGGCGGGTCGCCGGTCATGGCGAGGATGTTCCGGATGTCGAGGGCGTGGGCGCCGAGGAGGTCGGCCTGGATGCCCATGAGGTTCCGGTCCCGGCAGGTGAAGTGCATGTTGATGTCGAGGCCGGTGCCGTCGCGCACGAGGACGGCGGTGGCCACCACGGACATCCGGATGCGTCCCAGCGAGCCGTCGTTGATGTCGACGATCTCCACGCCGCGGTCGCGCAGCAGCTTGGCGCCCTGCACGAGCTTGTCCACGGTGTGGCCGCGCGGCGGATCCAGCTCCACCGTCACCACGAAGTCGCCCGCCTCCAGCTTGCGCTGCAGCAGCGTCGGCTCCCGCGCGCGCGCCAGCCCCGGCCTCTCCGGCACCGCCGCCCGCGCGAGCGGCGCGCGAGGCTCGCGACGGCGCACCGAGGGGGCCTTGCGGTCGAGCACCTCGCGCATGGCCGCGATGTGCTGGGGCGTGGTGCCGCAGCAGCCGCCCACGAGGCGGGCGCCCGCCTCCACCATTCGTCCCGCGTACTCCGCCATGTAGGCGGGGGACGACAGGTAGATGAGGCGCTCGCCGATACGGCTGGGCAGGCCGGCGTTGGGCTGGATGGCGAGCGGCACGCCGCCCGCGTCGGGCCCCATGCGCTCGAGCACGTCGTAGAGCGTGCTCGAGCCCACCGAGCAGTTGGCGCCGAGCGCGACCACGCCGTGGCCGCGGAGGTGGCGCGCCACCTCCCCCGGCGTGAGCCCCGTGAAGGTCACGCCTTCGTCGGTGAACGCCATCTGGGCCACGATGGGCAGGTCGGTGAGCGAGCGGATGGCGGTGAGCGCGAGATCGATCTCCACGAGATCCGAGAACGTCTCCACGATGAAGGCATCCACGCCGCCTTCCAGCAGCGCCTCCGCCTGCTCGAGGAAGGCCGCGCGCGCCTCCTCCACGCTCACGGTGCCCAGCGGCGCCAGGTACTTGCCGAGCGGGCCCACGGAGCCCAGCACGTAGACGTCGCGCCCGGCGCTCTCGCGCACGTCGCGCGCCAGCCGCACGCCGAGGCGGTTGAGCTGGCGCGCCTGCGCTTCGAGGCCGTGGGCGGCGAGCTTGAAGCGGTTGGCGCCGAAGGTGTTCGTCTCGATGCAGTCCGCGCCCGCCGCGATGTAGTCGGCATGGATGGACTGCACGAGCTTGGGGTTGTTGAGGTTGAGGGCGTCGAAGCAGCCGTCGAGCGAGACGCCGCGCGCGTAGAGCGCGGTGCCGGTGGCGCCGTCGCACAGCAGCGGGCCGTCGGCGAGCCGCCGGCTAAAGGCGTGCGGCATGCGGCTCTCGCAGCAGGCCGAGCACGCGCGCCACCACCTGGTCGATGGTGAGGTTGTCGATGTCGACCACGACGTGGGCCTGCGCGTAGTACGTCTCGCGCTCGCGATACAGCGCCTCGATCTGCTCCGGCGTGCGCCCGCCGAGCATGGGACGCCCGCCCCCCCGGCCTGCACGCTCGAGCAGCGCCGGCAGCGTGCCGCGCAGCCACACCACCGTCCCCAGCTCGCGCAGCGCCTCCATGCGGCCCGCCCGGCACGGCAGCCCGCCGCCGGTGGCGATGACGTCACCCGATTTCAGCCGCAGCGCCGCCACCGCGTCGCCTTCGAGCCTGCGGAAGGCCTCCTCGCCGTCCTCGCGGAAGATGTCGGGAATGGCGCGGCCGTCGCGGGAGACGATCATGTCGTCCGTCTCCACGAAGCAGCGCTGGAGGCGGCGCGCCAGCAGGCGCCCGCACACCGACTTGCCGGCCCCCATGAAGCCGATCAGGATGACGTTGTCGCGCGGCATGGCACGGCCATCGTATCACTCCGCCGCCGCGGGCTTGCGCGACGGCCGGCGCGGCTCGACGTAGAGGACGCGCACGATCTCCCACAGCCCCGCCACGAACGGCACCGCCACGAGGGCGCCGATGAGGCCGCCCATGTGCGCGCCCGCAAGGAGCGCGATGAGGACGGCCACCGGGTGCAGTCCGGTGGCCTTGCCCACGAAATGCGGGGCGAGGAACTTGGCCTCCACTGTCTGCGCCGCCCACATGGCGAGGACGGCGAAGGCGGCGAGCGCCACCGACTGGTTGAGCGCGGACAGCACCGCGAGCACGGCGGCGAGGGTGGCGCCCACGAAGGGCACGATGTTGAAGACGGCGGCAATGGCGCCGATGAGCAGCCCGTAGCGCACGCCCATCAACGACAGCACGATGGCGATGAGCGCGCCCACGAAGGCGCTGGAGATGAGCTGGCCGCGCACGTAGCCGCCGATGCGCTCCAGCACGGCGGGCGCCAGCCGCACGGCCGTGTCGCGGTGCGCGGGCGGCAGCAGCGACAGCAGGAGGGCGCCCACAGCGCGCGCGTCGATCACCAGGTAGGCCGCGATGACGACGACGGCGAGGAGACCGACCACGGTCCCCACCGCGCCCGCCGTCGCCTTCAGCGTGTTGGCGAGCAGCGTCCCCGCCATGCCGCCCACGTTGTCCGACTTCGCCGACGGCAGCGAGGCGCCCCAGGTGCCCAGGTAGTATTCGATGTCGCCCACCCAGCCCTTGACGTTCTCGATGAGCTTCGGCAGCTGCTCCATGAACTGCCTGGCCTGCTCGCTCAGCGCCGGCCACAGCAGGCGCCCAATGAGCGCGAAGACGGCCGCCACCACGACGTAGACGACGAGCACGGTGACCGCGCGCGGGATGCGGCGGCGCTCGCCGAAGCGCGCGGCAGGCAGGATGGCGGCGGCGAGGATGAGCGCGGTGAAGACCAGCAGCCACACCTGCCACGTGTTGATGACCACCCACACGGCGGCGAGCACACCCAGGACCTGGAACACCATCGGCCACGGCAGGCGCGCCGGCATCATCCGCCCCCGCTCATCGCCACCGCGCCCGCCGCCGCCAGGCGGTCGATGTCCGGCGCCGTCAGGCCCAGCTCGGCCAGGATCTCCGCGGTGTGCTCGCCCACGCGCGGCGCCGGGCGGCGGAGGCGGGCGGGCGTCAGCGAGGCGCGGGCGGGGAATCCCAGCATGCGCACGGTGCCCTGCCCGGGCTGATCGACGCTGACGACGAGGCCCAGGTGCCGCACCTGCGGATCCTCGAAGACCTCGTCGAACTCGTACACGGGGCCCGCGGCGATGGCGCCCCCCTCGAAGCGCGCCGACCACTCCGCCGTCGTTGCCGTCGCCAGCGCCGCCTCCACGCGCGCGCGGAACTCGGGATAGTGCGTGAGGCGGGTGGCGTTGGTGGCGAACTTCGGGTCGGTGCGCAGCCCATCGTCGCCGAGCACGCGGCAGAAGCGCTCGTACTGGTCGGCGTTCATGAGCACGATGGTGATGAGGCCGTCGCGCGTCGGAAACGTCTCCGCGGGCGTGAGGTTCGGATTGCGGTTGCCCTCGCGCTTCGGCCGCACGCCGGATTCCAGGTAGAGGGCGGCGGGGTCCGGCAGCATGCCCAGCATGGAGGCGAGGAGATTGACGTCGAGGTGCTGCCCCCGCCCCGTGCGCGCGCGATGGACGAGGGCGGCGTTCACCATGCCGAAGGCGACGTACGCCGCCGCGAGGTCGGCGATGGAGCCCCCCACCTTCGTGGGCGGGTGCCCCGGCATGCCCGTCAGCCCCATCACGCCGCTCATCCCCTGGGCGATGGAGTTGTAGCCCGGCCGCTTCGCATAGGGGCCGTCCTGGCCGAAGCCGGTCACGGACGCGTAGACGACGGACGGGTTGCGGGCGCTCACCGCCTCGTAGCCGATGCCCAGCTCGGCGGCGCCGCCGGGCAGGAAATTCTCGATGACGACGTCGGCCCGCGCGGCCAGCTCCATGGCGATGCGCGCGCCCTCCGGGTGGCGCAGGTCGAGCGCGATCCCGCGCTTGTTGCGATTGGCCGCCGCGAAGGAGGCGCTGAGCCCGTTCTTGCCGCCGAGCACGCGCAGGTCGTCGCCCCGCCCCGGCCGCTCGATCTTGACGACGTCGGCGCCGAGGTCGCCGAGGAGCATGGCGCAGTAGGGGCCCGCGAGCACCCGGGAGAAGTCGGCGACCCGGATGCCCTCCAGCATCATCGCTCGAGAAACCCCTCCGTCATGGCGTTGACCTCGGGGAACCCCGTGCGCGCGATGGCGTTGATGCGGGCCTTCATCTCCGACAGCGGGCGGAAGGGCTTGGCCGCCATGAGCCGCGCGTACTCCTGCACCGCCTCCGGCAGCAGCGCGGCCGGCACCACGCGATGGACGAGACTGAGCCCCGCCGCTTCCACCGCGCCGTAGCGGCGCCCTTCGAGGATGATCTCCCGGGCGAGGGCCGGGCCCACCAGCCGCACGAAGCGCGTGGTGGAGCCGACACCGAGCGGCACCCCGAGATCGACCTCGGGGATCCACAGCTCGGCCTCCGAGGCCGCCCAGCGGAAATCGCAGGCGAGCGTGAGGCCCCAGCCGCCGCCCACGGCGTGGCCGTTGATCATCGCGATCGTGATCTGCTCGAGCCCCTCCAGCAGCGTGGTGACGCGCTCGAACAGCCGGCGGAACTGGCTCTTCGTCTCCATGAACACGCGCCGCCGCTCCTCCGGCGACATGCGGCCATGAATGGGCGAGTCCGCGCCCGCCGAGAAGACGGGCGGGGCGCCGGTCACGATCACCACCCTGATGGTCGCGTCGTCGCGCACCTCGGCGAACGCCGTCGCGAGCTCGCGCAGCATGGCGTCGCTGAGCGAGTTCCGCCGCTCGGGGCGGTCCAGCGTGACGGTGGCGATGGGCCCGGCGCGCCCGATGCGCACGTTATCCATGACGCGCGGACGCTATCACGGCGCTCGGCGCCGTCGCAAATCGTCTCCACCGCCACGAACGCGTTGCCCTCGCTGCTGCGCCACACCTGGGTGCGGGCGCCCGGCTCAACGGCGTACGGTGCGGAGCGCCGGCGTCCGGCGGTACGCGCAGTCCCCCATCCAGCAGCGGGCGCACTGGCTGAAGTAGTCGTCCACGCGCGCGCCGGCCCCGGCACCGGCCAGGATGGTGATGGTCTTGGTGGGGGTCATGAAGCACGACGCGTTCAGGGTGACGCCGACCGCATCACCGGGGCACAGCCGCCACAGCCGCCGCTGCTCGGCCACGTCCCAGCCGCCGTAGCCGGGGCTCACGCGGTTCGTCACCTTCACGCCGCGCGCGATCCCCTCCTGGCAGAGCAGGTCGTTCACGTACTCGGCGAGGCTCTCCACCGCGCCCGAGCCCACGCTGTCCAGCATCATGGCGAGCGGCAGCTCGCGGGCCTCCCACAGCGCGGCCACGTGGGTCTCGAGGGCGGCGCCGATGGTACAGACGCCGGCCACGATCTCCTCCACCGGCCCCCAGCGCTCCGCGATGCGGGGAATCGTCAGCGTGACGCCGTCCGCGGTGAGCCGGTCGCCATCGCGCGCGACGGGCAGGCGGCGCACCACTGCGCGCGGCGTCATCAGCGTGTGGCCGAGGGCGAGGGCCTCGTCGAAGAGGGCGAGCACGTCGGGGGAGGGGGCGTCGACGCCGGACTTGTACCCCTGGAAGCGAAGGACCTCGTCCGGGTGGATCGCGAGCGGAATGGCATCGAGGACACGGGGCGCGCCGAGCGGTTTCACGTGCGGCGGGTGCGGACCACCTCGGCGATGCGCTTGATGTGCTCGGGGTCGGAGCCGCAGCAGGCGCCCACGATGTTGCAGCCGGCGTCCAGCAGAGCGGGATAGTCGCGCGCCATCTGCTCCGGGTCCAGCTCGTAGCGCACCGAGTCGCCCGTGGTGATGGGCAGGCCGGCATTCGGATATGCCACCAGCGGCGCGTCGGTGACCGCGCGCATCTCGCGGATGATGACGATGGCGCGGTCGGGGCCGCGCCCGCAGTTCATGCCGACCACGTCCGCGCCCGCGGCGAGCAGGTTCTTGGCCACCTCCGCCGGGCTCTCCCCCCACATGGTGCGATCGCGATCGTGCAGGTCCTCGAACTGGAAGAACATCGTGGCCATCACGGGAAGGTCGGCCACCGCCTTGCACGCGCGCACGGCCGCCGTCGCCTCCTGCGGAAACATCATCGTCTCGACGGCAAACATATCGACGCCGCCCTCGGCGAGGGCCTGCGCCTGCTCGCGGAACGTCTCGAAGTACTGGTCGTCGGTCGTATCACCCAGCGGCTCGTACTCGGCGGGCAGCCGGCTCGTGGGGCCAAGGGAGCCCGCCACGTAGCCGCCGGCCGGCATCACCGAGCGCGCCAGGCGCGCGCCCTTTTCGTTGAGCTCGGCGGTGCGATCGCCGATCTGGTACTCGTTCAGCTTCAGGCGCGTGCCGCCGAACGTGTTCGTCTCCACGATGTCGCTGCCGGCGTCGTAGTAGCCCTTGTGGATCCCGCGCACCACGTCGGCGTGGGTGTCGTTCCACACCTCGGGGCAGGCGCCGTTGAGCAGGCCGGCGGCGAAGAGCATGGTGCCGTAGCCGCCGTCGAAGACGAGCGTGTCGCCCGCGCGGATGCGCTCGACGATCTCCCAGCCCCGCGCGCTCACGAGGCCACCGCGTCCGTCACGCCGAGCAGGAGCTTGGCCTTGATGACGGCGAGCGTGGAATCCTTGGCATAGCCGTCGGCGCCGATCTCGTCGCAGAAGGCCTGGCTCACGGGCGCGCCGCCCACCATCACCTTCACGCGGTCGCGCAGGCCCGCCTTCACGAGGGCGTCGATGGTGCGCTTCATGGCGGGCATCGTCGTCGTCATGAGGGCGGAGATGCCGACGATGTTGGCGTTGTGCTCCTCCACCGCCGCCACGAACTTCTCCGGCGCCACGTCGCGTCCCAGGTTGTGCACCTTGAAGCCGGCGCCCTCGAGCATCATGCCCACCAGGTTCTTGCCGATGTCGTGCAGGTCGCCCTGGGCGGTGCCGATGACCACCACGCCGTAGTAGTCGTCGGCCTTGGCGGCGGCGGTGATGAGCGGCTTGAGCAGGTCGAGCCCGGCGTACATCGCCCGCGCCGAGAGCAGCACCTGGGGGACGTAGTACTCGTTGCGGCGGAACTTCTCGCCCACCACGTCCATGCCGGGGATGAGGCCCTTGAAGATGAGCTCCTTGGGGTCCATGGACAGATCGAGCCCCTCGCGCGTCTTGCGCGCGACCGTCTCCCTGTCGCCGAGGATGAGCGCACGCGACATCGTCGGAAAATCGAAGGGATCGGACGCAGAGGCCATGCCGTGTTCTAACATAGCGACCGGCGGGCGGCAACCTTGGGGCGCCCTCCGACCCCTATGCTAAGATCGCAGAAATGAAAATCCGGGTGCTCGGCGCCTTCGGATCCGAAGGCGCCGGGCAGCGCCCCACCGCCTTCCTCATCAACGACCGCATCCTTCTCGACGGGGGGACGGTGGGCGGCGCCCTCACCGTTCCCGAACAGATCGCCATCGAGCACGCGCTGATCTCGCACTCGCACCTCGATCACGTCGCCGGCCTTGCCTACCTGACGGAAACCCTCGCCTTCTCGGAGCCAACGGTGCCGCTCATCATCACGAGCATGGAGCCGGTGATCAACGCGCTGCGCACCTCCGTGTTCAACAACGTGGTGTGGCCGGACTTCGCCAGCATCCCGAGCGCCGAGCGGCCCGTGATGAAGTACCGCACGCTCGTGGAAGAGGCCGAGCAGCGGGTGGGCGACCTGTGGGTGACGCCCGTGGCCGTCAGCCACACCGTGCCCACCACGGGCTACATCATCCACGACGGCAGCACGGGCTTCATCTTCTCCGGCGACACCGGGCCTACCGAGGCGATCTGGAAAGAGGGCCGCAGCCTGCGCGGCCTGCGCGCCGTGATGCTCGAGTGCGCCTATCCCGACCGCATGGCCGAGCTGGCCACCATCGCCAAGCACATGACCCCCGCCCTCGTGCAGCGCGAGCTGGACAAGATCCCCCCCGACGTCCCCGTCTGGATCTACCACGTCAAGCCCCAGTTCGCCGACGAGATCGGCGAGCAGCTCGCCAGGGTGGGCGGCGACCGCGTCACCATCATGGAGCAGGACAAGACCTACACGCTGTAGACCGGGGTCAGGCTTTGACTTCTTAACATCTCGAAGAATGTCTGGAGCCGAAATGTATAGAGGCTCTTCACGGAATCGAGTGGGTGAATTGAGGGGGTAAACATGGCTGGAA
>JBBDXO010000239.1:0-11311 GCA_040902295.1 Candidatus Rokuibacteriota bacterium
CCCAAGCCCCCCGACGCTCGGCAGCGCCCCGGCGGAGCCGTGGCGCTCCTCGGGGTCCCCCAAGCCCCCCGACGCTCGGCAGCGCCCGCGATCAGTTCACGCGGCGGGCGCGGCCGGCCCAGTAGGGCTCGCGCAGCTTGAACTTCTGGAGCTTGCCGGTGGCGGTGCGGACGAGCGCCTCCCGCACCTCGATGGAGGTCGGGCACTTGTAGTGCGCCATGCGGCTTCGACAGTGCTCGATGAGGTCGGCCTCCGTCGCGGCGGTGCCCGCGCGCAGCACGACGAGCGCCTTGATCGTCTCGCCCCACTT
This sequence comes from Candidatus Rokuibacteriota bacterium, assembly GCA_040902295.1. Lineage (GTDB taxonomy): Bacteria > Methylomirabilota > Methylomirabilia > Rokubacteriales > CSP1-6 > JBBDXO01. The sequence continues at coordinate 311 of JBBDXO010000239.1, forward strand.
GTCGTCCGGCACACCGATCACGGCCGCCTCGGCCACGGCCGGGTGCTGGAACAGGCAGTCCTCCACTTCGATGGACGACACGTTCTCGCCGCCGGTGATGATCACGTCCTTCTTGCGGTCGCTGATAGCAACGTAGGCGCCTTCGCGGTAGCCGCCGTCGCCCGTGTGGAACCAGCCGTCGGCGATGGCCTTGGCCGTTTCCTCCGGCTGTTTCCAGTACCCCTCGAAGACATGGTTCGAGCGCGCCAGCAGCTCGCCTTCGGCATCCACCTGCATGCGCACGCCGAGGGCGGGCACCCCCGCGCGCGACAGGCGGCGTGCCCGTTCCGCGGCATCGACGCCGTCCCACTCCGCCGGCGCCCGGTTGATGGTGAGCAGCGGTGAGGTCTCCGTGAGCCCGTAGATCTGGATGAACTCCCACCCCAGCTCGGTCTCCACCCGCTCGATCGTCTTCGAGGGCGGCGGGGCGCCTGCGACGACGACACGCACGCGGCTGCGGCCGGGCACCGTCAGTCCCCCGGCGCGCCGGGAGGCGGCCGCATCCAGCACGGCGGCCAGCACCGCGGGGGCGCAGTTGAACAGCGTGACGCTCTCCGCCTCGATCCGCTTCAAGATCTCCTCACCGTCGATCTTGCGGATGATCACCTGGCGCACCCCCATGCCGGCCACCGCATACGGCATCCCCCAGCCGTTGCAGTGGAAGGTCGGCAGCGTGTGCAGGTACACGTCGCGGTCCGTGAGCGCCAGGTGCCAGCCGAAGGTGACGGCGCTGAGCCAGAAGTTGCGATGGGTGAGCTGCACGCCCTTGGGCCGGGCCGTGGTCCCCGACGTGTAGTTGATGGACGCGGTGGCGTTCTCGTCGGTGACGCGCAGCCGGGGCCGGCCGTCCTTGCGGAGAAACCACCGCCCGTCGGTGGCGGCGCCCAGCACCACGCGGTGCTTGACCGGCATCCCGCGTAACGGCTCGTCGAGCTCGGGATCGACGAGCAGCACGGAGGCGCCCGAGTGCTCGAGGATGTACCGGACCTCCTCCGGGTGGAGCCGGAAGTTGACGGGCACCAGGATGCGCCCGTACACGCTGACGCCGAAGAGGGTGACGAGGAAGCGCGCCGAGTTGGGCGAGACGATGGCGACGCGGTCGTTCTCCCCCACCCCGAGGTCGTCGAGGGCGGCGGCCAGGCCGCGCGCCATCTCGCCGAACCGCGCGTAGGAGACGCGGCCGAGACCGCCGCCGGGCGGGCTGGGCTCGTCCACGACCGCCTCGCGGTCGCCGTACACGGTCTCCGCGCGTTCGAGAAAATCGCCGAGCGTGAGCGGAACGAGCATGGCGTGGGACCTCCGTGAGCGGGAAGATAGCACGCGGCGGGCGGTGATCCGGACTACGATGCCCCTCATGGCCCAGCCTCCGCCCGGCGCGCTCGCCGGCCTCACCGTCCTCGACCTCGCCACCTTCGTCGCGGCCCCCTTCTGCTGCACGCTGCTCGGCGAGTTCGGCGCCGACGTCATCAAGGTGGAGCAGCCCGGCCGCGGCGACGACCTGCGGCGGCTCGGCACGGCGGTGCGCGAGGGCCTGTCCTACTGGTGGCTCGTGGAATCCCGGAACAAGAAGTCGATCACATGCAACCTGCGCGAGCCGGAAGGCCAGACGCTCATCAAGCGGCTCGCCGCCGGCGCCGACATCGTGGCCGAGAACTTCCGCCCGGGCACGATGGAGCGCTGGAATCTCGGCTGGGACGATCTGCGCGCCGGCAACCCGGGCCTCGTCATGGTGCGCATCTCCGCCTTCGGCCAGACGGGGCCCTACCGCGAGCGGCCCGGCTTCGGCCGCATCGCCGCCGCGATGGGCGGGCTCAGCTACCTCTCGGGGTATCCCGACCGGCCGCCCGTCACGCCGGGCACGCCCACCATCCCCGACTATCTCGCGGGCGCGCTGGCGGCCTTCGGCGCCCTCGCCGCCGTCGAGCACCGCCGGCGCACCGGGGACGGGCAGGTGGTGGACGTCGCGCTCTACGAGCCCATGCTGAGGATGCTCGACGAGATGATCCCCGTGCACGCGGCCACGGGCTACGTGCGCGAGCGCATCGGCTCCGCCACCGAGTACGTCGTCCCTCACAACCACTACCGCTCCCGCGACGGCCGCTGGATCGCCATCGCGTGCACCAACGACCGCATGTTCGCGCGGCTGGCGCAGGCGATGGGCCGGCCCGCGCTCGTCGACACCTTTCCGTCCATGGCCGAGCGCATCCGGCGACGCACCGAGCTCGACGGTCTCGTGCAGGCGTGGGTCGGCTCCGTGGAGGCGGACGAGGCGCTGGCCGCACTGGAAGCGGCGGAGGTGCCGTGCGGCCTGGTGGCGAGCGTGAAGGACCTCTTCGAGGACCCGCACGTGCGCGCGCGCGAGAACATCGTGCGGATGCCGGGCCCCCTCGGCGGCCTGCTCGCGATGGCGGGCGTCGTGCCGAAGCTGTCGGTGAGCCCCGGGCGCATCGAGCATGCGGGTCCCGTGGAGGTGGGGGCGCACAACGAGGAGATCTACTGCGGGCGGCTGGGGCTCACGCGCGACGAGCTGGGCGCGCTCGCCGCGCGCGGGATCGTCTGAGAGGGGTCAGGCCGTGTCGAGCGTGTCGCGCGTGAGGCGCAGCCTGTCGCTGCGATCCTCACGCGCGAGGTGACGGCTCAGCGCGAAGCGGTCGAGAGGCCGGCGGTCGCCGATTCGGTCCTCAGGCGAGCCACCGCGTGCTCCGGAAGCGTCACGTGCTCGCGGCACGTGCGGCAGTAGAAGTCCAGCTCGATACCGCCGCGGCTGCCGCGGAAATCGATCGCGCCCCGGCATCGCGCGTGGTGGATGCGGCCCTCGGAAAGGAACGCCGTCGTCACCCGCGGTACCGGCATCGAGCGGGTATGCTCTCGCTTCATCGTCGCCGTCGCCATCATTGGCCTCCTGCGTAGTCCGTCGGCCGTGGGCGGCCGCGCAGAAGCACAGTGGCAAGTTTCGTTCCACACCTCGATCTGGTCCTCAACCAACTGATTCATAAGATATTTGTACGAACTGAGAGGCAACTGTAATTTGGTGATCGGCCAGGAATCACCCGAGGAAAGTGGCCAATTGTCACTCGGTTGACAGTTTGTGGCGGTGGCGCGCTACGAGCGCTGCAGGATACCCCGCGCAATGAGCATGCGTTGGACTTCGGAGGTGCCCTCGCCGATCTCGGTGAGCTTGGCGTCGCGGAAGATCCGCTCCACGGCGAACTCGGTGATGTAGCCGGCCCCGCCGTGCACCTGCACCGCCTTGGTGGCCGCGCGCATCGCCGTCTCGGAGGCGAAGACCTTGGCCATCGCCGCCGCGTGCATGGCGGGCCGGCCCTGGTCCTTCAGCCATGCCGCGCGCAGCGTGAGCAGTCGCGCCACCTCCACCTCGGTGGCGATGTCGGCGATCATCCCCTGCAGGCCGTTGAACTCCGCCAGCGTCTTGCCGAAGGCGGTGCGCTGCTTCATGTACGTGACGGCCTGGTCGAGCGCGGCCTGCGCGATGCCCACCGCCATGGCGGCCATGGCGATGCGCCCGCCCTCCAGCACCTGCATGGCCTGCACGAACCCCTCCCCCGGCCCGCCGACGAGATTGCCCGCGGGCACGCGGGCGTCCTCGAGGATGAGCTCCGCGGTGTCGGAGGCGTGCAGTCCCAGCTTGCGGTACGGCGTGCCCGCGCTGAAGCCCGGCATGGACTTGTCCAGCACGAAGGCGGAGATGCCCTTCGACTTTCCCTCGGGGCTCGTGCGCGCCATCACCACCGCCGTCTGTCCCACGGAGGCGTTGGTGATGAAGGCCTTGCTGCCGTTGAGGACCCACCCGCCGTCGCGCTTGTCGGCGCGCGTGCGCAGGGCGGCGGCGTCCGAGCCGGAGCCGGGCTCGGTGAGCCCCCACGCGCCCAGCACCTCGCCGCGCGCGAGCGGCGGCAGGTACTTCGCCTTCAGCGCGGGGGAGGCGAAGAGGGCGATGTGGTTGGCGCACAGCGAGTTGTGCGCCCACATGGTGATGCCGACGGAGGCGTCGCCGCGGTTCAGCTCCTCCACGATGAGCGCGTACGACACGTAATCGAGTCCGGCGCCGCCGTACTCCTCCGGGATGACCACGCCGAGGAAGCCCAGGGGGCCGAGCTTCTTCACGATCTCGTGGGGAAACTCGCTGCGCGCGTCGTAGGGCGCGATCTTGTCGCCGAGCTCGGCCTCCGCGAAGTCGCGGGCGACGTCGCGGATGGAGCGCTGCTCCGCCGTCAGCTCGAAGTCCATCGCCGGCCTCAGTGCTTCTCCTTGGCTTTCAGCTCGGCGTCGTGCGCCTTCAGGAAGGCGCGGATGTCCTCGGCCATGTCGAGCAGACGCGTCCACTGCTCCTTGTAGAGCGTGACCGGAAAGCGCCCCAGGCCGTACACCGACACGCCGCCCTTCTCGCTCACCTTGAGCGAGACGCCGCGCGTGGCGCCCGCCTTGAGGGCGGCATTCTCCGCCCGCAGGCGCTCGATCTCCGACTGCACGTCCTCGTCAGCCACGGATGTCTCCCGGCGGCGGCACGCTACACGGCGGCGCGCACGTGCTCGCGCACGAAGCGGATGATGTCCTGCGTGGAGGTCCCCGGCGTGAACAGCTCCTTGACGCCGAGCGCTTTGAGGGCGGCGATGTCCTCGGGCGGAATGATGCCGCCGCCGAAGACGACCACGTCGTCGGCCCCCTTCTCGCGCAGCAGCTCCAGCACGCGCTTGAAGAGATAGTTGTGCGCCCCCGAGAGCACGCTGAGGCCGATGGCGTCGGCGTCCTCCTGCAGGGCGGTGGCCACCACCTGCTCCGGCGTCTGGTGCAGCCCCGTGTAGATGACCTCGAAACCCGCGTCGCGCAGGGCGCGCGCCACGATCTTGGCCCCGCGGTCGTGCCCGTCGAGCCCCGGCTTGGCGACGACCACCCGCACCGTACGCTCGGCCATCGTCACTCCCCCACGAGGTCGCGGACCCTCTCGCCCACGGTGATGATCTGCGCGCGGTCGCCCGGCACCGGCGTCCAGTCGAAGCCCTTGCCGTCCTTCTCCGAGCGGGGAATGAGGTGCAGGTGGAAGTGGAACACCGACTGGAAGGCGGCGGCGCCGTTGGCCTGCAGCACGTTGAGCCCGTCCGGCTCGAGCGCCTTCTGCAGCGCCTTCGCCATCTTCTGGGCGGTGGCGATGGCGGCCTGCAGATCCTCCACCGCCGACTCCCAGATGGTGGCCGCATGCGCCTTCGTGATGACCAGGCAGTGCCCGGGCGTGAGCGGATTGATGTCCATGATGGCCAGCGTCCGCTCGTCCTCGTACACCTTCATGGACGGCAGCTTGCCGTCGCGGATGTTGCAGAACACGCACTCGCTCATCACACGCTCCTTAGTCGACGGCGACCATCCAGCGGCGGGGATCGGGCGCCGTCCCGTACTGGATGGACACGATGGCATCGTACAGCCGCTGCGTCACCTCGCCGATCCGGCCGTCGTTGATCACGATGCGCTGCCCCTTGTACGACAGCTCGCCCACGGGCGAGATGACGGCGGCGGTGCCCGTCCCCCACACCTCGCGCAGGGTGCCCTTGTCGGCGGCGGCACGCACCTCGTCGATGGCCACCGGACGCTCCGACACGCGCAGCCCCCACTCGCGCATCAGCGTGAGCGCGGAGTCGCGGGTGACGCCGGGCAGGATGGTGCCCGTGAGCGGCGGCGTGATCATCTCGTCGCCGATGCGCACCATGATGTTCATGGTGCCCACCTCGTCGAGGTACTTGCGCTCGCGGCCGTCGAGCCACAGCACCTGGGTGAAGCCCTCGTGCTTGGCCTCGTCGGCGGCGTACAGGCTCGCCGCGTAGTTGCCGCCCGTCTTCACGCCCCCCACGCCGCCGTCCACGGCGCGCACGTACTTGTCGACGACGAGGATCTTCACGGGGTTCATCCCCTCCGGGTAATAGGCGCCCACCGGCGAGAGGATGACGTAGTAGATGTACGACTTGGCCGGGCGCACGCCGAGGAAGGCCTCGCTGGCGATGATGGTGGGCCGCACGTACAGCGACGTGCCCACCGTCGAGGGCACCCACTCCTTCTCGAGGCCCACGAGGGTGACGAGCGAGCGCAGGGCCATCTCGGGGTCCAGGGGCGGGATGCACAGGCGCCGGGCCGAGCTATTCATGCGCTCGACGTGCTTCTGGGGGCGGAAGAGCCGCACCGTGCCGTCCGTGCCGCGGAAGGCCTTGAGGCCGTCGAAGATCGACTGCGCGTAGTGCAGCACGGCCGCGGCCGGGTCCAGCGGCAGCGGCCCGTAGGGCTCGATGCGCGGATCGTACCAGCCCTTCTCCTCCTGGAAGTCCATCACGAACATGTGGTCCGTGAAATCGACTCCGAACCCCAGGTCCTTGTCCTTGGGCTTCTCCTTCTTCGTCGCCGCCTTCGTGATCCGGATCCCCTCGTTCATTGCCGCCCCCTCAGAAGATTATGGGCTCACGGTACAGGCCGAAGACTTCCCGATAGACGTCGCTGATCTCGCCCAGGCTCGCGTAGTCCTTCACGGCGTCCACGAGCACGGGCATGACGTTGTCGCCGTTGCGACAGGCCTCCGCGAGCTGCTTGAGCCGCCGCTCAACCTTGGCCATGTCGCGCGAGGCCTTGAAGCGCCCCACGATCTCGATCTGCTCCGTCTCCACCGCCTCGTCGATACGCAGGAAGTTGATGGGCCGCCCTTCCGTCATCACGTACTTGTTCACGCCCACCGTGACCTTCTCGCCGCGGTCCTCCATGAGCTGGTACCGGTAGGCGGCGTCGGCGATCTCCTTCTGCGGGTAGCCGTCGTCGATGGCGGCCACCATGCCGCCCATGGCGTCGATCTTCGCGATGTACTCGAGCGCGCGCGCCTCCATCTCGTCCGTGAGCGACTCCAGGTAGTACGAGCCCCCGAGAGGATCGATGGTGAGGGGCACCCCCGTCTCCTCGGCGATGATCTGCTGGGTGCGCAGCGCCACCGTGACCGCATCCTCCGTGGGCAGCGCCCACGTCTCGTCGTAGGAGTTCGTGTGCAGCGACTGCGCGCCGCCCAGCACCGCCGCCAGCGCCTGCATGGCCACGCGCGCGATGTTGTTCAGCGGCTGCTGGGCGGTGGCCGACACCCCGGCCGTCTGCGTGTGGGTGCGCAGCCGCATCGACTCCGGCTTCGTGGCGTGGAAGCGCTCCTTCATGAAGCGCGCCCACATGCGGCGCGCCGCCCGCAGCTTGGCGATCTCCTCGAAGAAGTCGTTGTGGATGTCGAAGAAGAACGACAGCCGCGGGGCGAAGGCGTCGATGTCCAGGCCGCGCGCGAGCGCCGCTTCCACGTACCCGAGGCCGTCCGCGAGCGTGAAGGCCAGCTCCTGCACCGCCGTGGAGCCCGCCTCCCGGATGTGGTAGCCGGAGATCGAGACCGGATTGAAGCGGGGGACGTGCCTGGCGGTGAACTCGATCATGTCGGTCACGATGCGCACGGCGGGCACCGGCGGGCAGATCCACTCCTTCTGCGCGATGAACTCCTTGAGCATGTCGTTCTGCATGGTGCCGCCCACGCGGTCCCACGACACGCCCTGCTTTTCCGCCAGCGCCAGGTACATGGCCAGCGCCACGGAGGCCGTGCAGTTGATCGTCATGGAGGTGGTGACGTCGCCGAGAGGAATGTCCGCGAAGAGGCGCTCGAAGTCGTTGAGCGTGGAGATCGACACACCTTCTTTACCGACCTCCCCGCGAGCGCGGGGGTGGTCGGCGTCGTAGCCCATCAGCGCCGGCATGTCGAAGGCGGTGGAGAGGCCCGTCTGCCCCTGCGCGAGCAGGTACTTGAAGCGCTCGTTGGTGTCCTCGGGGCGCCCGAAGCCGGCGAACATGCGCATCGTCCACAGCCGCCCGCGATACATCGTGGGGTACACGCCGCGCGTGAACGGGTACTCGCCGGGCTTGCCGAGGCGCTCCTCGTACGTCTGGCCCGCGAGGTCCTCCGGCGTGTAGAGCGCCTTGATCGGAATCCCCGACAGGGACTCGTAGCGCGCGGACTGTTCCTCGTTGCCGCTCATGCTGGCCTCCCCGCCGGCTCGGCGGTCAGTCGCATCACGTCCTCCACGCCGAGGCCGAACACGTCCGGCGCCTCCACGCCCATCCACGTCAGGTACGACGCGAGCTGGCTGCGGTGGTGCACCTCGTGCTCCGTCATCGCCATCAGCAGCCGCCACGCCTTGATCGGCCTCGCGCCGGGTTCCAGCGACGGCACCACCGCCGCCAGCGCGCCATCATCGGCGGCCGCCAGCAGCTCACCCGCCATCGCGTGACACGCTTGCAGATACGCCAACGCCTGCTCGAGGGTGGCGCCGCGCTCGCGCTCGTGGCCGGCGTAGCGCCAGGGGCGATCGAGCGCCGCGCCCACGAACATCGGCTCGCAGGCGGCCACGTGGCGGATGATGTCGCCCGCCGTGTACTCGCCCACTTTCGGCGACCAGTCCATGCGCTCGGGCGGCAGCGCGCGGAAGAAGCCGACGGTGCGGCGGCGCACGCCCTCGAAGTAGTCGGTGAACCCGCGCACGCCGGCGATCACTTGAGCACCTCACGGGCGATCACGAGCTTCTGGATCTGCGAGGTGCCCTCGTAGATCTGGGTGATCTTGGCGTCGCGGAAGTAGCGCTCCACCTCGTACTCCTTGATGAAGCCGTAGCCGCCGTGCACCTGCACGGCGTCCGTGGCCACCTTCATCGCCGTCTCCGCCGCGAAGAGCTTGGCCATCGCCGCCGCCGTCCCGTACGGCTTGCCGGCATCCTTCAGCGTGGCGGCGCGGTGGGTGAGCAGGCGCGCGCCGTCGATGGTGGTGGCCATGTCCGCCAGCATCCACTGGATCATCTGGTGCTGGCCGATGGGCACCCCGAACGCCTTGCGCTCGCGCGCGTAGGCGACGGCCCGCTCGAAGGCGCCCGTCGCGATGCCGACCGCCTGCGCGGCGATCCCGATGCGGCCGCCGTCGATGGTCGTCATCGCGATCTTGAACCCCTGCCCTTCCTCGCCGATCCGGTGCGACGCCGGCACCCGGCACTCGTCGAAGACCAGCTCGGCGGTGTCGGAGGCGCGGATGCCGAGCTTGTCCTCCGTCTTGGAGACGGTGAAGCCGCGGATGCCCTTCTCCACCACGAAGGCGCTGATGCCGTGGTGCCGCCGGTCGCGGTCGGTCTGGGCGAACACGAGCGCGAAGGACGCCTCGCGGCCCGTGCTGATGAACTGCTTGCGCCCGGTGATGATGTAGCCGTCGCCGTCGCGCACGGCGAGCGTGCTCTGGTTGCGGGCGTCCGACCCCGCCTGCGCCTCCGTGAGCGCGAAGCACCCGGGGGTGTGCCCGGAGGCGACGGGCGTGAGGAAGCGCTCGCGCTGCGCGTCGGTGCCGAACTTGTAGACGGGATCGCAGTAGAGCGAGTTGTTCACCGACATCACCACCGCGTGCGAGGCGCACGCCCGCGCGATCTCCTCGAGGGCCACCGCGTACGCCACCGTGTCGGCGCCGGCGCCGCCCCACGTCTCGGGGATGGCGATGCCCATGAGCCCGAGCTCGCCCATGCCCTTGATGGTCTCGTGCGGAAAGCGCGCGTCGCGGTCGATCTCCGCGGCGATGGGACGGATCTTCGCCTGGGCGAAGTCCCGCGCCATCGCCTGCACCATCTGCTGCTCGTCCGTCAGGTCCAGATGCAGGGTTATTTCTCCAGCAGCTTCTTGAATTCCGCCGTGAGCGCCGGCACCACCTCGAAGAGGTCGCCCACGATGCCGTAGTCGGCGATCTTGAAGATGGGCGCCTCCGGGTCCTTGTTGACGGCCACGATGACCTTGGAGGTCCGCATCCCCGCCAGGTGCTGGATGGCGCCCGACACGCCGAAGCCCAGGTAGAGCTTGGGCGAGATCGTGCGGCCCGTCTGCCCGATCTGGAAGCGGTGCGGCCGCCACCCGGCGTCCACCGCCGCCCGCGAGGCACCCACGGCGGCGCCGATGACGCGGCCGAGCTCCTCGAGGATCACGTAGTTCTCGGGGCCCTTCATGCCGCGGCCGCCCGAGATGACCGTCTCCGCCTCCGTCAGCTCGGGCAGGCCCGTGGAGGCTTCCTCGCGGCGCTCCATCAGCTTCATGGAGGCCGCGGGCACGGTCACCGCCGGCTTGTCGACGGTGGCCGTCTTGCCGGCCTGCGACTCCGCGGGGCGGAAGACGTTCGGGCGCAGGGTGGCCACCCAGGGCTGCCTGGCCCAGGTGACCTTCGACAGCAGCTTGCCCGCGTACACCGGCCGCGTGGCCACGAGCGTGTCGCCGTCCATCTTGAAACCGACGCAGTCCGCGGCAAGCCCGACACCCAGGCGCGCGGCCAGGCGCGCCACCAGCTCACGCTGGCGGCTCGTGACGGGGCCGAAGATCGCCTTCGGCGACTCCTTGCCCGCGAGATCGGCGAGCACCGGCGTCCACACCTCGCCCATGTAGGTGGCGAAGGCGGCGTTCTCGAGCAGCAGCACCCGCGTGGCGCCCCACGCGCCGAGCTGCGCCAGCCCTTCGGGCGAGGCCTTGTCGGTGAGCCATACAGCTTCCACGGCGCCGCCGCCGAGGCGCGCGGCCTCGCCGATGACTTCCGCCATCACCTTCTTCGGATTGCCCTTCCGATCGTCCTCGACGATGCACCAGAACGCGCCAGGCATGTGTGAGTCTCCCTCTCTATATTTCGCTCGCCTCCGGGCGGGCGTGCCTGCGGCAGCACCGACGCCCTTCGGCTCGCAAATCAGATCGCTTTCGAGTCTTCGCGCAGAGCCCGGACGAGCTCCTTGACGGCGACCGCGGTTTCGCCCTGGATGATCCGCCCCGGAGGACGCGCGGGCAGCGCTTCCAGCGCGGTGATGGTGAGCTGCGGCGTCACGGCGCCGAGACCGAGATCCGAGGCCTTCACGTCCTTGATCTCCTTCTTCTTGGCGCCCATGATCC
>JBBDXO010000239.1:11411-14888 GCA_040902295.1 Candidatus Rokuibacteriota bacterium
CTGCGGCAGCGCCGGCGTGCTCCGGCTCGCCAGGCCTCGTGAGATTTCGCTCGCCTCGCACGGGCGTGCCTGCGGCAGCGCCGGCGTGCTCCGGCTCGCCAGGCCTCGTGAGATTTCGCTCGCCCTGCTCGTAGTGAAGCTCGCGCGTGATCCGGAATCGATCACCGGGGATGTAGACGCGATCGAAGACGACGGGCTGGCCGGCGCCGTCGAACGATACGCGCTCGGACTCGAAGGCGGGGACGCCCGTGCGGCAGCCGAGCGCGCGGGCCTCGCGGCGGCCCAGGCGCACGGCGGAGACGCTCTCCCGCGCGCGGGCGACGACGATCCCCAGCTTGAACTCGAGCACCTGGCTCAGCGGCGTGACGTCGAGGTCCGCCCGCAGCACCTCCTCGCCGAGACGCGCGGCCAGGAACGAGCGCTGCAGGCTCATGGGATGGCCCTCCACCAGCCGCAGCCGCTCCAGCGCCATCACCCTCGCCCGCGGGCTGAGGCCGAGGGCGCCCGTCACGCGGCGATCGCCGGCGGTGATGCGGGTGTCCAGCAGCCGCGTGCTCACGTGCTCGCCCTGCGCGGACAGGTCTCCGGCGAAGCGCCGCAGCTGCAGGATGTCGTAGTCGATCGACGGGGCGGCGACGAAGGTGCCGAGGCCGTGGCGGCGCGCGATGAGGTTCTCGCGCTCGAGCAGCTCGAGGGCCTGGCGCAGCGTCATCAGCGTCACGCCGAAGCTCTTCGCGAGCGCGCGCTGGTTGTCCAGGCGCGTGCCGGCGGGCAGGTCGCCGTCGCGGATGCGCTCGCGCAGCGACTCGGCGATGCGGCAATAGCGGGGTACCCGTCCGATCAGGGCCGACTCCTTTGTCGGTGTTCTAGAACTCTTGTCCGCCGCGACTCCCGAGATCGGGGCGACATGTTGAATGGAGCAGCGGCGCGACCCCGGCGCCACCGGGGCCGACGGCGCCATTCTATGGCGGTCATGGGGTGGCCGCAAGCGCACGACCCGCCATGCGGTACGCGATGACCCAGCCAGGGCAGCGGTTTTCACTCTGCGGGGCGGGTGCCGGCGGAAACCTCAGGAAACCGCGGCGGTCACGGCGCGGTACGTCTCTTGCTCTGGTACGGGAGCGGGAAGAGGGAAAGCCAGGGAGACGGTGCCTGCGGGCGCCGGACCCGCGCTGCTCGGCCGACCGGCTTCCTGACCGCGCTCACCCGCCCCTGTGAGCGCGGTTTCTTTTTGTCGGACGAAAAGCCGGCTACGTGCCGGCCGAGATCGCCCGGCTGAAGCCGATGAGATCGTCCAGCTTGGCGCGCGCCGCGTGCGTGTCGATGGAGTGGGCGGCGAGCGCGACGCCGTCCTTGAGATCGCGCCCCTTGCCGCCCGCCACCAGCGCCGCCGCCGCGTTCATGAGGACGATGTCGCGGCGCGGCCCCCGCTCGCCGTCGAGGAGGTCGCGGATGATCTGCGCGTTCTGCTCGCGGTCGCCCCCGCGCAGGTCCTCGATGGACGCGCGCGGCATGCCGAAGTCTTCCGGCCGCACGGTGAAGGTCTTCACCATCCCCTCGCGCACCTCCGACACGCGGCTGTCACCCGTGTTGGAGATCTCGTCCAGGCTGTCGGCCCCGTGCACGACGAAGGCGCGCACGGTGCCGAGCTCGGCGAGCACGCGCGCGAGCGGCTCGGTGAGGGGGGCCGCGTAGACGCCGATCACCTGCGCGTTGGCGCCCGCCGGGTTGGTGAGGGGCCCCAGCATGTTGAAGACGGTGCGGATGCCCATCTCCCGCCGGGCCGGCATCACGTGCTTCATCGCGGTGTGCAGCAGCGGCGCGTACAGGAAGCCGATGCCCACCTCGTCCACGCACCGGCCCACCTGCGCGGCCGTGAGGTCGAGGCTGATGCCCAGCGTCTCCACCACGTCGGCGGAGCCGCACATGGAGGACACCGAGCGGTTGCCGTGCTTGGCCACGCGCAGCCCCGCGCCCGCCACCACGAAGGCGGTGGCCGTCGACACGTTGAAGGTGCCCGTGGCGTCGCCGCCCGTGCCGCAGGTGTCGATGAGCATCTCGCGGTCGGTGCCGGTGAGGGCCGCCATCTCCTGGCCGCGCGTGCGGATCTTCGCCGCCTTCTGGCGCATCACCTGCGCGAAGCCGATCAGCTCCTCCACCGTCTCGCCCTTCATCCGGAGGGCGGTGAGGAAGGCGGCGATCTGCGCGCTGGTGGCCCCGCCCGACATGATGGCTTCCATGGCGGCGGCCGCCTCGATGCGCGTGAGATCGCGCCGGTCCACCAGCGTGCGCACGGCTTCCGTGATGATCGGGCTCGTCATAGGCCTCGATCTTAGGTAAGGTGTGCGCGCGTAGCAAGTCCGCGTGGCACGTCCCGCGTGGCACGTCCAAGGAGGCTCCTCATGCGCGGCATCGTCTTCCTCGGCAATCGCAAGCTCGAGCTCCGTGACTTCCCCGACCCCACGCCCGGACCCGGCGAGGTCGTGCTCGCCATCAAGGCCTCCGGCATGTGCGGCAGCGACCTCCACCCCTATCGCGCCGCCGGCAACGCCGCCGCCGCCCTCGGCCTGGGGGCGGGCGGCCCCGTCATCGCGGGCCACGAGCCGTGCGGCGTGGTGGCCGCCGTGGGCGCCGGCGTCGATCCCACGCTCGTCGGCCAGCGGGTGATGAACCACCACTACAAGGGCTGCGGCCACTGCCGGCACTGCCGCCTCGGCTGGTCGCAGCTCTGCCGCCACGGCATCACCGTGTACGGCATGACGGGCCACGGCGGCCACGCCGCCTATATGGTTGCGCCCGCCTCCACCTGCGTGCCGATGCCCGACGAGATCTCGTTCGAGGAAGGCGCCTCGATCTCCTGCGGCACCGGCACCGCGTACGGCGCCCTCAAGCGCATCGACGTCTCCGGCCGCGACACGCTCGCCGTCTTCGGCCAGGGTCCCGTGGGCCTCAGCGCCACCATGCTGGGCCGCGCCATGGGCGCGCGCGTCATCGCCGTCGACGTCGTGCCCGAGCGCCTGGCGCTCGCGCGCGAGCTGGGCGCCGAGGCCGTCATCAACCCGAAAGATACGGACGCCGTGAAGGCCATCCACGACCTCACGCACGGCGAGGGCGCGGAGACGACGATGGACTGCTCCGGCACCTCCGAGGGCCGCCTGGGCGCCCTGCAGTCCGCGGGCACCTGGGGGCGCGTGGCCTTCGTGGGCGAGGGCGGGCAGACGACAATCGACGTCAGCAAGCACATGCTGCGGCGCCAGCTCACCGTGCACGCCTCGTGGACGTTCTCCGCGGTGGGCCAGGAGGAGTGCGCGCGCTTCATCGCCGACCGTAAGATCCCGCTCAAGAAGCTGCTCACCCATCGCTTCGAGATCGGGCAGGCGGAGGCGGCCTACCGGCTCTTCGACACGCAGACCACCGGCAAGGGAATATTCACGTTCGCCTAGCGGAGATGCTTCATGAACGGTGCACGCGGCGGCG
>JBBDXO010000240.1:0-12649 GCA_040902295.1 Candidatus Rokuibacteriota bacterium
AGGTGATGCTGGACCGCACGGACGGGAACCACCCGAGCAGCGGCGAATCCTCGCAGAGGATCGTCTCGGCGCGCTGAGGGCCCGTGGAGATGAGGCAGAAGGGTACGCCCGTCAGCTCCTCCAGCCGCTCGAGGTAGCGGCGGGCCTTGGCGGGCAGGTCCGCCTCGTTCTTGGCGCCCACGGTGGACGTCATCCAGCCCGTCACCTCTTCGTAGACGGGCTGCAGCTCCGCCATCGCGGTCTCCTCTTCCGGAAAGTCGGTGATGACGTCGCCGCGGTAGCGGTAACCCGTGCAGATCTTCACCGTCTCGCAGTCGTCGAGGACGTCGAGCTTGGTGAGGGCGACCGTGTCGAGGCCGTTGATGCGCACGGCATAGCGCAGCACCACGCCGTCGAACCACCCGCACCGGCGCGGGCGGCCGGTGGTGGCGCCGTACTCGTTGCCGCGCGCCCGGATCTTCTCCGCGATCGCCCCCTGCATCTCCGTGGGGAACGGCCCTCCGCCCACGCGGGTGGTGTAGGCCTTGGCGACGCCGAGCACGCCGTGGATCTTCGTGGGCGGCACGCCGGTGCCGGTGGCGGCGCCACCGGACGTGGTGGACGACGACGTGATGAAGGGGTACGTGCCGTGATCGACGTCGAGCATCGTGCCCTGGGCGCCCTCGAAGAGGACGTTGTAGCCGGCGTCGATCCACCGCGACAGCAGCAGCGGGGTGTCGGTGATATAGGGCGCCAGCCAGCCCGCGTAGCGCAGGTAGGGGCCGAGGATCTGCTCCACGGAGAACGTCTCCGCGTCGTAGATCTCGCGCAGGAGGCGGTTCTTCTGTGCCAGGTTCGCCTCGAGCTTCTCGCGGAAGAGGCGCTCGTCGAGCAGGTCGGCCATGCGGATGCCCACCCGCGCCGCCTTGTCGACGTAGGCGGGGCCCACGCCCTTGCCCGTGGTGCCGATGCGGCGCGCGCCCAGCTTGGCCTCGGAGGCGCGGTCGAGGGCGGGGTGGTACGGCATGATGAGGTGCGCGTTCTTGGAGATGAAGAGGTTGCCGTCGAGCCGGACGCCGCGCTGCACGAGCGACTCCATCTCCTCGATGACGGAGCCGGGATCGAGGACGACGCCGCAGCCGATCACGCACCGGCAGCCGTCGTGCAGGATGCCGGACGGGATGGAGTGCAGGACGTACTTCTCGCGGCCCACCACCACCGTGTGCCCCGCGTTGTTGCCGCCCTGGTAGCGCACGACCACGTTGACGTGGGGGGTGATGACGTCCACCACCTTGCCCTTGCCCTCGTCTCCCCACTGGGCGCCGACGACGACGATGTTAGGCATGCTCTGCTCCTCCTGCGCCTCCGAAATACCGCTCGGGGCGTGCGAGCACATCGCTCACCGCCGCCGTGCGCTCGCTGCCGCTGCCGAGCTCCAGCACCAGGACCTCGCCCGCCCCCGTGCGCGGGCTGCCCACCACGAGCACGTGCCGCACGCGCTGGGCGCGCGCGTAGGCGATCGACTCCTCCAGGCCGCGGCTGATGATGTCGCGGGCCACGGAGGCGCCGCCATCGCGCAGCCGGCGCGCCAGCGACAGCGCCGCCGTCTTCTCGGCCGTGAAGTCGATGATGAAGAAGTCCGGGCCCGGCAGCTCCACGGCCACCGCCTGCGCGTCCATCACCGAGAGCGCCCGCGCCACGTCGAAGGCGAAGCCGACGGCCGGACAATCGTAGCCGAAGCGGGCCAGCATGTGATCGTACCGGCCGCCGGCGGCCACGGAGGCGCCGAAGCCGGACACGTACGCCTCGAAGTAGAGGCCGGAATAATAGTCGAAGCCGCGCACCTCGCCGAGATCCAGCAGCACCGTGTCGGCGAGGCCGTAGATCTTCAGCAGCCGGTACACCTCCGCGAGGTTGGCGAGGGCGCGCGCGGAGCGCTCGTTGCGCGCGTGCACGGCCGCCTGCTCCAGCACCGGCTGGTCGCCCACGAGCGAGGGCAGCGCCACGAGCGCCTCGCCCACGTGGCGCGCGGGCGCCAGCTCGGCCACCAGGCGCTCGAGGGTGGAGGTGTCCTTGCGCGCGAGCGCCTGGCGCAGCGCGCGCTGGTGCTCGGCGTCGGTCTTCACCTCGTCGAGCAGGCCGCGGAAGAAGTCCGGATGGCCGAGATCGATCTGGAAGCCGCCCAGGCCGAGCGCGCGCAGCCCTTCGATCGCCATCGCGATGATCTCGACTTCCGCTTCGGGCTTCTCGAGGCCGATGAGCTCCACGCCCGCCTGGTAGAACTCGCGGTAGTGCGACACCTGCGGCTCGTCGTAGCGGAAGACGTTCGTCACGTACGCCAGGCGCGTGGGCTTGGGCTCGTCACGCAGGCGCGTGGCCACCACGCGCGCGATCTGCGGCGTGATGTCGGCGCGCAGCGCGAGCATGCGCCCCGTCTCGCGGTCGACGAACTTGAACATGGTCTCCTGCACGGCGACGTCCGTGCCCATCGACAGCACGTCGGAGAACTCGAAGGTCGGCGTGACGATCTCGCGATAGCCCCAGCGCCGGAAGATGTCCATCAGCCGGCCCTCGACGTGCCGCTTGCGCGCCGCCTCGTCGGGCAGGTAGATGCGCGCGCCCTTGGGGAGCTGGGTGTGCACGGGCTTCATGGCGTGCCGTCGAGGTGGGCGATGGTGTTCATCCGGTGCACGGTCACCCATTCGCCCTGGTACTCGAGCTCCGTGATGCCGGCGGGCGAGGCGTCGACCGACCACAACCGCTCCGGCCCGAGGCCGAGCCCCTGGAGCACGATGAGCCGCGTGACGATGGCGTGGGTCACCAGCGCCACCGTCGCCCCCGCGTGGCTGTCGCGCAGCGTCGCGATGCCCTCGCCCACCCGCGCCGCCACCTCCGCCAGCCGCTCGCCCGCGGGCGGCGCCGCCAGGTGCGGGGTGTCGCGCCAGGCCGTGGCGTCGGCGGGCGAGCGCGCCGCCAGCTCGTCGCGCAGCAGGCCTTCCCACTGTCCGAAGGCCATCTCCCTGAAGAGGGGCGCCAGGCGGGGCTCGAGGCCGTGCGGCTTGGCGATGAGCTCGGCGGAGGCGCGGGCCCGCTCGAGCGGGCTCGCGTAGACGGCCGCCAGCGGCTCGGCGGCCAGCGCGGCCGCGACGGCCTCGGACTGCAGCCGCCCGCGCGCGTTGAGCGGCACGTCGCGCGCGCCCGCAAAGCGCCGCGCGCGCGAGAAGTCCGTCTCCCCGTGCCGTATGACGAAGACCCTGAGCGCTTTCACAACCTGAGTAGTTTACACGGTCGCCGGTCAGAGCTTCACGAGCCTTGCCGACACGATGTCGGGCAGGGCGCGGAGCTCGTCCAGCGCGGCGGGAGGCATGGGGTCGTCGAGGTTCAGGATCGACACCGCCCGGCCGCCGCGGCGTTCGCGGCCGAGCTGCATGCCGGCGATGTTGATCTGGTGGCGGCCGCAGAGGGTGCCGATGCGGCCGATGACGCCGGGCACGTCGAGGTTGGCGAAGACCAGCATCCAGCCCTGCGGGACCGCCTCCAGCGCGTAGCCGTCGATGCGCACGAAGCGCGGCTCACGGCGGTTGACGAGCGCCCCCGCCACCGACGACGTGGTCCGGTCCGTGCGCAGCTCGGCGGCAAGCAGGCTCGCATAATCGGCGCTGTCGGTGGTGGTGGTCTCCGTCACGCGCAAGCCGCGCGCCCGGGCGATGAGCATCGCGTTGACGTCCGTCACGTGCTCCTCGAGGATGCCGCCGAGCAGGCCCCGCACGAAGGCGAGGGTGAGGCCGGCGGTGGGCCGCGTCGTCACCTCCCCCGCGTAGGTCAGCCGCACCTCGGCCATGCGACCGTCCGCCATCTGCGCGAGGAAGCGGCCCATGGCGGCGGCGAGGGCGGCGTAGGGCGCCTGCTCCTTCAGCGTCTCCGCGTCCATGGACGGCAGGTTGACCGCGTTGGCCACCACGCCGCGCACCAGCGCGTCCGCCACCTGGTCGGCGATGGCCAGCGCCACCGCGGTCTGCGCCTCGTCGGTGGCGGCGCCGAGGTGCGGCGTGACGATGACCTGGGGCAGGTGGAGCAGGCCGTGGTCCTTCGGCGGCGGCTCCTGCTCGAAGACGTCCAGCGCGGCGCCCGCCACGCGCCCCCCCTCGATGGCACGCGCGAGCGCCTGCTCCTCGATGATGCCGCCGCGCGCGCAGTTGATGAGTCGCACGCCCGGCTTCATGCGTGCCAGCTCGGCGTCGCCGATCAGGTGCCGGGTCTCGCCCGTGAGCGGCGTATGAATGGAGATGAAGTCGGCGCGCGCGAAGAGCTCATCCATCTCCACGCTCTCCACGCCGAGGCGCTCCGCCGCCTCCCGGGTGAGATAGGGGTCGTAGGCGATCACCTGCATGCGGAAGCCGAGGGCGCGCCGCGCCACCTCGCCGCCGATGCGGCCGAGCCCGAGCAGGCCGAACACCTTGCCGAAGAGCTCGACGCCCTGCAGCGCGCTCTTGTCCCAGCGCCCCGCCTTGAGCGAGGCGTCGGCGGCGGGGATGCGGCGGGCGAGGGCGAGGAGCAGGGCCATCGTGTGCTCGGCGACGGCGGTGGTGTTCCCGCCCGGCGTGTTCATCACCACCACGCCGCGCTCGGTGGCGGCCTCCACGTCGATGGTGTCCACGCCCGCGCCCGCGCGCCCGACCACCTCCAGGCGCGTGCCCGCCTGCAGCACGGCGCGGGTGACCCTGGTGGCGCTGCGAACGATGAGGCCCGCGTACCCGCCGATGCGCGCGACGAGATCGGCCTCGGACAGCGTCCCGGCCACGTCCACATCGAGGCCGTGCTTGCGGAGGGCCTCGACACCGACCGTCTGGAGCGAGTCGGTGACGAGCACCCGCTTCACGACTTGTCGGCGAACACCTTCTGGGCGCCGCGCACGCCGGCGCCGAAGTCCACGGGGTGGCCGAGCTCGGCGAGCACCTGCTCGAGGGCGGCGAGCGCGGCAATGGTGTCGAGCTCGGCGGCGTAGCCCATGTGGCCGAGGCGGAAGATCTTGCCCTTCATCTCGCCCTGCCCGCCCGCGATCGTGATGTTGTGGGAGGTCGAGAAGGTGGACAGGATCTTCTCGCTGTCCAGGCCGGGCGGCGCCACCACCGCGGTGAGGGCGGGGCTGGGGCTCGTCTTCGCGAAGAGGGCCAACCCGAGGGCCTCCACACCGGCGCGCGTGGCGCGGGCGAGGCGGTCGTGGCGCTTGAACACGTTGGCCAGCCCCTCCTTGTCGATCATCCTCAAGACCTCGCGCAGGCCGATGACGATCGACACCGCGGGAGTGAAGTGCGCCTCGTTCTTCGCCACCGTCGCGCGCTCGGCGGTGAGATCGAAGTAGTACTTCGGCAGCGTGGAGGTCTTCACCTTCGCCCACGCCTTGTCGCTCAGCGCGCACAAGGCCAGCCCGGGCGGCAGCATGAGGCCCTTCTGCGAGCCCGCCACCACCACGTCCACGCCCCACGCATCCATCGGGAGGTCGGCGATGCCGAGGCTCGACACCGCGTCCGCGACGAGGAGGGCGCCCGTGCCGCGCGTGGCGGCGGCGTAGCCGCGCACGTCGTGCAGCACGCCCGTGGACGACTCGCTGTGCTGGGCGAGCACGGCCGCGAGCGTGGGGTGCTTCTTCAGCACGTCGGCGACCGCGGAGGCCGGCACGGTGTCGCCGAAGGGCGCCTTCAGCTCGATCACGTGGATGCCGAAGGCCTTGCAGATCTCCAGCCAGCGCTCGCCGAACTTGCCCGCCACGACGACGGCCACCGTGTCGCCCGCGGAGAGCGTGTTGACCACGGCCGCCTCCAGCGCGCCCGTGCCCGAGCACGCCAGCGGCAGCACCTCCTGCGAGGTCTGGAAGAGCCTCTTGAGCCCGGCGCGAACCTCGAGAAAGAGCGCTTCGTATTCCGGCGTGCGGTGGTGGAGCATCGGCTGCGCCATCGCCAGCAGCACTTCGGCGGGCACGGGCGTGGGGCCCGGCGCCATGAGCTGGTACTTCTTCATGAGATCACGGCCTCCTCGGCGGCGGTGTCGTCGCCATCGGTTGAATCGCGGTCGATCTTAGCATGTCGCCCGCGGCCGTCGTCCCGCGCCCGAGCGCGGTGACGAAGAGCGCGTCCTTGCCCGCCGCGTGCGGCGAGAAGAACTCGATCACGTCCGCGTCGTAGAAGGTGAGCCCGGAGGCGCCGAAGCCGTGCGCGTACGCCGCGAGATAGGCGCGGCCGCCCGCGATCCCCGCTTCCATGTTGACGACACGGTAGCCTCGGTCCCCGGCGGTGGCAAGGACGTCGTGCAGGGACGCGGCAAAGAAGATCACCGCCGCCGCGTCGCCGGCGAGCGGCTGCTCGAGGCACAGGTACGCGGCCTGCCGCCGGAAGTCGCCGGGGGCGAGGCTCTCCAGCGCGTGCGGCGGCGCATGATACGCGTAGGCCCCGGGCGCGATGCCTTCGACGGCGCTCACGATGAGGTAGAGGTCCACCAGCCCCCCCGGCACGTCCGCGTTCAGCGGGCGCGTGGCCGCCCACAGCGCCGTGGCAAGCTGCGCGGTGGTGATCGGCTCGCGCGTGAAGCGCCGGGAGGAGCCGCGTCGCTGGATCGTCTCGCCGAGGCCGCGGCCGCCGGCCACCGGCGGCGGCAGCGACACGACGGTCGCGGGCGTCGCGCGCGGCGGCGACGTCACCGCCGCCCTCCAGGCGCCGACGGCCGCCGCCGTGTCGAGGCTCGAGGCCTCCTGCATGCGTCGCAGCAGCGGGTAATCGACCTCCTGCGCCGACAGCGGCATCGTCGCGTGATCGATGGCGGGCACATCGACGGCCGGCGCGGGCGCGCCTTCGCGGCCGAGGAGGAGCAGCTCGAGCCCCGCTTCCCGCTCCGCGTCCACGCCGAGCAGGTGATTGATCTCCGCGTCGACGAAGCCGGCCAGCAGCCGTGGCGCCTGCGCGAGCGCGTGGCCCGTCGCCATCATGTTGGCGAGCATCGTCCCCGAGTCCCAGTACAGGTGGCGAAAGCCCCGCGCCTGGTACTTCCACGTGTTGCGCCAGAAGATGGCCGTGAGGACGAGCGTGACCGCGCGCCGGGCGACGGCCGGCTCGGCGGCCGCCGCCGCGAGCGCCCCCCGCACGTCCCCGTCGCGCAGCCGGCGCAGCGTGAAGTCACCCGGGCAGAAATGATAGAGGCCCGGCGCCAGTCCGGCCACCTCGCCCGCGGCCACGTACACCTCGGTCTGGTACAGCGCGCCGGTGGAGGCCGCGGCCCGGAAGAGCATTTCGCCGCCCCCGGGATACGCCTTCTTCTTCGTCACGCCCGCCGAGTAATAGAGCAGCGAGGTCAGCGTGCCGAGGCTCATCGGGCCCGCCTCGCCGCCCGCGGCCGGCGCGGAGATCACGGGCACGTCGAGGGGCTCGAGGTCGCGCGGCAAGGGCACCGCCGGCACGTCCGTGTAGACCTTGAAGGCAAACGGCTTGATGTCCCAGTCGAGCGTGTGGCGGCTGGACCGCACCGACGCCGCCGAGTGCGCCGTCTCGTCGTGATACAGGCGCGCGACGTTGCCCGGGATCATGCGCGCATTATCTCAGATGGGTAGCGCCCTACCCGCCCGGGCCCTCGCCACACGCACATTTGGCCCGTTTCCCACGACGGCATCGACGTTGCAGTAACCCCGGTTGACCGCACGCAGGAGAGGGAGGGACGCCGATGGCCGCGCAGCTGACGCTACTGAAGAAGAGGCAGACGACCGATTACGAGTCGCTGTCCACCGATGACGTGCTGCGGGTCTACGAGTCGGTCTTCGCGCCCCTGGAGCCGCGTGGCCGCCGCCGTATCCTCGAGCGCGCCCGCCTCCACGGCTGGGACCGGACGTTCCACGACACCTACGTCCGCGCCGCGTGACGATGGAGCCCAGCCAACGCGCGACGCGAACCGCTAGAAGCGATAGGGGGGCGTGAACACACCTTTCTCGGTGATGATGCCGGAGATGAGGGCGGCGGGCGTGACGTCGAAGGCCGGATTGAAGACCGGAGATGACTCCGGCGCCGTCTGGGAGGCGCCCACGCGGCGGACTTCGAGGCCGTCGCGCTCCTCGATGGGGATGCGGTCGCCCGACGGCAGGCTGGGGTCGATGGTGGAGAACGGCGCCGCGATGTAGAACGGCACCCCGTGGTGCCTGGCGAGCACCGCCAGCGAGTAGGTGCCGATCTTGTTCGCCGTGTCGCCGTTCGCCGCGATCCGATCGGCGCCCGTCACCACGAGGTCGATCTCGCCGCGCGCCATCACCGAGCCCGCCACCACGTCGGCGATGAGACGGTGCGGAATGCCGTCCCGCACGCACTCCCACGCCGTCAGCCGCGAGCCCTGCATCACGGGCCGCGTCTCGTCCACCCACAGCATCGACAGCTTGCCCTGCGTGAACGCCGAGCGCACGACACCGAGGGCGGTGCCGTACCCGGCGGTCGCGAGCGCGCCCGCGTTGCAATGGGTCAGGATGCGGGCGTGCGCGGGCACGAGGGCGGCGCCGAAGTCGCCGAGCGCGCGGTTGGCGGCAATGTCCTCGGTCAGGATGGCGTGCGCCTCCTCCAGCAGACGCGTGCGCACCGTCGACACGGGCTGCTGGCGCACCTCGTCGAGCACGCGCCGCATGCGGTCGAGCGCCCAGAAGAGGTTCACCGCGGTGGGACGGGTGGCGGCGAGGCCCTTGAACGCCGGCTCGAGGTCTGACACCAGCTCGTCACCCGTCGTCACGGCGCTCTGCCGGGCGGCGAGCACGACGCCGTACGCCGCCGCCACGCCGATGGCGGGCGCCCCGCGCACGACGAGCGTCCGGATGGCGTCCGCGACGTCCTCCCAGCGTGCGTACGTGCGCTCCAGCTCGCGGCCGGGCAGCAGCGTCTGGTCGAGGAGCACGAGGCGGTCGTGCGCCCAGCGGACGGGCGCGATGGCGGGGGTCACAGCTCCAGCGGCCGCCACCGCACGGCGGCGCGCCTGAGCGCGTCGAGGACGTCGGCGTTCAGCTTGAAGTTCCAGGCGCGCTCCTGCCCCTGCACGCGGCCGTCGATGCTGAACCCCTGCTCGGTGAGGCGGCCGTTGAGCCACGCTCCCAGCACGTGCTCGCCGAGCACGCGGCCGCCCAGGTGAAAGCCGTCACGGTCGATCTTCACGTCGAGGTCGAGCGTGCTCTCGGCCCGCGAGCCGCTGTTGTGCTCGGCCATGGCGGGCGACGTGAGCAGTATCCCGGCGCCGCAGAGCGCGATGATCCACGTCTTCATGGAGCTCCTCCTCCCCCCGTCCAGTCGCCGCTTCATCTCCGCCAGCGTCAGCCCCGCCACGCGCACCGTCTTGTCGCGCCCGCGCTCGCCGTGCACCACGCTCACCGCCGACGGCCGCACCCCGAGGGCGCCGGCGAGGAGCGCGCCCACGGCGCTGTTGGCCGCGCCCTCCACCGGAGGCGCCGACACGCGCACGCTCAGTGTGCCATCGGCGCGCCAGCCGACGATCTCGGTGCGCGCGGCGCGCGGCTGCACGCACAGCTTGAGGAGGGCGCCCTCACGCGGAGTCGGTGCCATCGGCGGCGTCCGCCTCCCGCTCCGCGACGATGAGCCGCTGGTAGCGGGCCACGGTGGCGGCGACGTCCTCCACGAGGTGGCGGCGCCGCCGCTTCAGCTCGTGGATCTCGGCGCGGATGCGGCCCTCCTCCGCGCGCGCCCCCTCCATCAGCTTCTCGCCTCGCAGCTCCGCCTCGCGCACGACCAGCTCGGCCTCGCGCCGCGCACCCGCCTTCATCTCTTCCGCCAGCTTGTGCGTGGTCTGCAGCACGTCTTGCAGGCTCTTCTCGCGCTCCACCACGCCCCGCTGCCGGTCTTCCTGGGCGGCCATCTGCTCCTTGAGGAGGGCGATCTCCTTGAGCAGGGCCTCGAAATCTTCGGCCACGTCGTCGAGGAAGGCGTCGACCTCCGTGGGGTCGTAGCCCTTGAACATCTTGGTCGAGAACCGCTGCTGGCGGATATCGTGTGGGCTGATGCGCATCGAAGCCTCCGGCGTTCCTATCCGATCTCGGTGGCGACGCGGTAGAGCACGGGGACGAGGAACTCCTTCAGGAAATAGATCGCGAGCAGCACGACCAGGGGCGAGAGATCCAATCCCATCTGGAAGGTCGGCAACCGGTGGCGGATGGGCCGCAGCACCGGCTCCGTGATCCGGTACAAGAAGCGCACGACGGGGTTGTAGGGATCGGGATTGACCCACGACAGCACCGCGCGCGCGATGATGATCCACATGTACGCGGACAGCACGAGGTTGATGAGGTTGGCGAGGGCGATCAGGAAGTAGTTGGCCACGAACATCAGGCGGGGCCCCGCCCCAGCTCCCGCGAGCGGAGCGTGGCGCGCTCCACGGCGCGGATGAACGTGGTGCGGATGCCGCCCTCCTCCAGCGCCGCGATGCCCGCGATGGTGGTGCCGCCCGGCGAGCTCACCATGTCTTTCAGCGCGCCCGGATGGACGCCCGTCTCCGCGATGAGGCGGGCGGCGCCGAGCACGGTCTGCGTGGCCAGCGTCATGGCCGTCACGCGGTCGAGCCCCATCTTCACGCCGCCGTCGGCGAGCGACTCGATGACGATGGCCACGTAGGCGGGCCCCGAGCCCGACAGGCCCGTGACGGCGTCCATCAGCTCCTCCTCGAGCACCACCACGCGGCCCACCGCCGTGAAGATCTCCTGCGCGGTCTCCAGGTCGTCCGGCTCCAGCTCCTCCGAGCGCGCGATGGCGGTGGCCGCCTCCAGCACGAGAGCGGGCGTGTTCGGCATCACGCGGATGAGGCGCGGGTACTTGCCGAGCACGGCCTGGATGGTGGCCGTCGACACGCCCGCCGCGATCGACACGAGGAGGGGCCGGTTCGTCAGCGCGGGCATGATCTCGCGCAGCACGGGGGCCATGATCTGGGGCTTGACGGCGAGGATCACGACGTCGGCCTCCCGCACGAGCGCGGTGTTGTCGGCGGCGGCGCGCACGCCGTACTGCTCGGCGATCTGCTGCGCGCGCGCGGCGCGGCTGTCCGCGATGACGATGGCCTCCGCGGGCACCAGGCTCGATTCCACGAGGCCCTTGATGAGCGCCTCGCCCATGTTGCCCGCCCCCACGAAGCCCACCTTCTTGCCCTTCACGCTCATAGGGTCCTCTCGCGGGGCCCGAAGATGGCGGTGCCCACGCGCACCATGGTGGCCCCTTCCTCGATGGCCACCTCGTAGTCCGCGCTCATGCCCATGGACAGCTCGCGCAGCCCCTGCTTGACGGCGAGGGCGCGCAGCGTGCGGAACCAGCCGCGGGCGTCGGCGGCGCGCTCCACCGGCGGCGGAATCGTCATCAGCCCGCGCACGCGCACGCCCGCCAGGCTGCCGATGACGTCGAGCGCGGTCTCCACCGCGTCCGGCGCCCACCCGCCCTTGGAGGCCTCGCCGCCCACGTTGACCTGGAGCAGCACGTCCACCGTACGCCCCTGCGCCCGCGCGCGGCGGTCGCACTCGCGCGCGAGGTCGATGCGGTCGAGCGAGTGGATGACGTCGAAGAGGCCGAGCGCGTCCTTGACCTTGTTCGTCTGCAGGTGGCCGATGAGGTGCCAGGGGACGGGACGGCCCAGGGCATCGATCTTCGTCCGCGCCTCCTGCACGCGATTCTCGCCGAGCGCGCCCACGCCGGCGGCGAGCGCCTGACGGATGCGCGCCACGTCCACGGTCTTGGAGACGGCGATGAGCAGCACGTCGTCGGCCCGCCGTCCCGCACGCTCGGCCGCGCGCGCGACGCGCTCACGCACGCGCTCGAGATTGCCTCCGATGTCCTGCATACCGGCACCGGGGATTCTAGCACGCGCCTTTACCATGCAGCCGGCTCCGAGCACCACGGCCGCGCACCGCCGTTCTTCGCGCGTAAACCGTACGGACGGCCAAGTCTGACCCTCAGGTCACTGGCATCCAGTCTGCACCGCAAAGACACGGGGTCCCCCGGCGACGCTCGTCGTCCGTGGTATCATCCGACCCCTTTGGGAGGCGTGGTCATGGTGGAGGCGTTGCGCCGCATGTTCTGGTCGTCTCCGTACACGGCGGTGATTGAAGAGGTCCGCGCGTTCCAGACGCTCCCGGCAGGCTGGAACTCGCACCGAGCCCCGCGGGTCACCGAAGGGGCCGTGAAGGCCGCCCTTGAGATTCTGTACGCCGCGGATCGTCGCCACGCTCCTGTTCCGTCCGCGGCACCCACTTCTCTCGGCGGCGTTGCGCTCAGTTGGGAGATCGGCGAGATCGAGGCGCAGCTTCTCATTGACGAGGAGTCAATCGAGTACAGCGTTGCTCGCCGCGGAAGCCCGAAGGTAATGGATCAGGGCTCCTTCGTGCACACGGATGAGGTCGAGAAACACTTCATCGAGCGCTACCTGATCAGCCGGCGGTAGTTCCAGGCCCGCGTGGCCGACATCACCAACCTGCGGGATGTCAAGCGAACGAAGAGCGGCGTCGCAGCCCGGCAACGTTTCGTCGACTCTGCGGTGGCCGATGGCTATCCCGACCGAGCCGTGTATCGCCCGACGATGAAGCCGAGATTCTGTTGATACTCGAGATTCCGATCGGCCGTCAAGAAGGACGTCGAAGTGGGCCGCAGCCAGTCGAAGGAGTTCGCCG
>JBBDXO010000240.1:12749-14852 GCA_040902295.1 Candidatus Rokuibacteriota bacterium
GAAAAACTTCTCTCTTTGTGCGTCGTCCGCATCGAGTATCGAAGGCAGCGTCGGAGATTCGAGTATCGTACGCCACAGATGCCGTAAGGTATTTGCGAACCCAGCGAGCGCCTCGATATTCGCGGCCAAGCTTTTCCGATCGTATGCGCGCCCATGCACAATGAGCGATCTCAATGAGTACAGTTCCGCGAATTTCTTCCGGAGCTCAAGAACGCTCGACTCCGATCCCGCGAGGACACCGGCAAAAGCTTTCGCGAGCCGGTGAGATTGCCCCGGGCCTTTCGAATAACTCAACAGACACTCGGCAGCTGACGCGAAACAGATCACCGCAACCTGCCAATCCCCTGTCAGGCAACCGCGATACGTCAGATTGAGTGCGTTCCTCAGGCGTCTGCCGTTCAGGTGCGCATCGATAAGCGCCGGGAACATCATCGTTGCCGCATGAAGATCTTCCGAGCGAATCGTATCGGCGGCATAGCCGTGCAGCCAACGGATGCGCTCAAGAACCCTGATAGCGGCCCTGTGACCACCTTCGGCTTCCTCGAACCTCAACGGCACTTCAGTCATGGTGGGCCGAGCAACCCAAAGGCACATAAGGACGAGATTGACTGCAGCGGCCGGAGTCACGGAGTGATGGAGGGGCTGGACGATGTGCAGCCAATGTTCAACGCTTCGACAGGTCTCGATCTCATCTCTCGATATGAAATCCGAAAACGCTGGAGCTTCATAACCGCGGTACCTGGAGTCGGCAAGGATCGTAATGTTGTCCGCGATGTTCCAATCGCGTCCACTCCACGAGAACGCGACGAGGGGCGCCCAAACATGTAGCGGCGTCGCGCTGCGCGCAGACTCGACGACTGCACCCGACCGGGCTGCGCTGAAATCCAGCGGCCGAGGATTAGGTTCAGCAGGCGGAATGGATCGGTTACTGGTTGTCATAGTCATCGCGCTCCCTCGGTGCAGCAGGCCACGCGGAGATGATGCGCGTGCGATCCCCTCTCTCCACATAGGCAACGACGACAATCCGGCCTCTTACAGAACGCCCGATCGCATTCAACCGTTGCTCGTCATGGGAATGCGCAATGTCCTCGAACTCAAGATACAGCGGATCGCCGAACACCGTCGATGCCTCTTCAAAGGATACGCCATGCTTACTGAGGTTCTCCTTTGCCTTCGCATCGTCCCATTCGAAACCCGCCATACGGTATGAGTGACGATATCGAAGTCACGGCAGGGCCGCCACTGTCACCAAACGGCCACGGTTGCCCTTGCGGTAGGAGTAGAGCAGGTCGGGGTGGCAGGCCGTGCACACGCGCGGGTTCTCGATCCGCGCCGGGTCCACGCCCGCCTCCTCCAGCAGCGCTTCGTTGGCCGCCCACAGGTCGAGCATCACGTGGCCCGGGCGTGAGGGCTGCGTCCACGCCTCCCATCGCCCCGGGTACGCGCGCGCGAAGTCGCTGATGACCGGCTCGTCCACCTCGTAGCAGCACGGTCCGATGGCGGGCGCGATGGCGCCGCGCAGCCGTCCGGCGCGCGCGCCAAGGTCCACGAGCGCCCGCACCGCCGCCCGCTGCGCCCCCAACACCGTCCCCCGCCACCCCACATGCCCCACCGACAGCGCCCCCGCCGCCTCGTCCCACAGCGTGATCGCCAGACAATCCGCCGTGAAGATCGCCAGCGGCACCCCCCGCGCGGTGGTGGTCAGTACGTCGACGGCCCCCGCGAATCCGCCGCCGGAAGGCGCCCCGGCGACGTCGGCCCCATGCACCTGCCGCGCGTACGCCACGCGCGAAAGGTCGAGCCCCGCCCCCGCCAGCACGTCGCGCGCGCCGGTATCAAACGGCCCACTCGCCTGCGAGGACGGCGTCACCCCCGGGCAGTGGCGCGTGGTGGACACGTGCGGCAGCCCCGCCGCAGTGAGCCCGGGAAACGTGAAATATACCGGCGGATCTCCATGCGCATGTAGTCCCCGCATCGAAGGTCCGCCGCCGTCAGTCCGGAATACTCATGAGCGAATGAAACGAACTTCCTCCCACGCGTTCGGCGGAAGCGGGGCAGCCCGCTAGTCGGCACTCCTGCGCAGGAACGTCGGCACGTCATACT
>JBBDXO010000241.1:0-14787 GCA_040902295.1 Candidatus Rokuibacteriota bacterium
CCAGCAAATGGCACGATCCATCGACCGGATCCCCGCTAACTTGGACAGCAGTGATAGAAGTCAAAGTCTGACCCCTATCTCCGCGCGAGCGCGTAGGCGAGTCTCGACAGCCAGTACGCGTGGGAGCCTGCGGCGACCACGAGCATCAGGGGCAGCAGCGCGGGCGGGTAGACGGCGAGGGCGGCGATGAAGAGGAGCAGCATCGCGTAGAAGCCGTTGCGGGAGCTGAGGGCGTCGAGGGCGCTGCCCACGGCGCTGGTGTCGCCCGCGGGCGGCCAGAGCTTGGCGACGGCGGCGCTCGCGATGATGCCGGCGCCGGCCGCCATGCCGAGCACGGGGCCCGTGGTCGTGGCCTCCCCCGCGCTCACGCCCATGGCGACCACGAGGGAGGCGTGCACGACGGTGTCGGCGGTGACGTCGAGCCATTCGCCCGTCGCCGATTCCCCCAGCGTGAGCCGCGCCACCTCCCCGTCGGCGTGGTCCAGCACCACCGCCGTCGTGTACAGCGCGAGGCCGGCGGCGGCGGTGGGGACGTCGGCATGCCAGAAGCAACGCGCGGCGGCCAGGCCCACCACGAGGCTGGCGAGGGTGATCTGGTTCGGCGTGACGCCCCAGCGGACGGCATGGCGGCTGACGTGACGGGACAGCCGCCGGTGGAGCGCGACGTCCAGCCAGGTGTCGATGGGGCTGCCGAGCCCCTCGTAGAGGCGGCGCTCCGCCTCCGCCGCCGCGCGTGCGCCCACCACGCGGACGTACCAGCCGCCGCCGTCGAGGAGGCGCGCCTCGCCGCTCTTGCGTGCCCGCGCGAGCGCCTCGCCGAGGGGGGTGCCGGCCCCGAGCTCTCGGCCGAGCGCCCGCGCGAGCACGGCGTCGATGAGCACGACGGGCGCATCGCCGGCGCTCGACTGCGCGAGCCATGTCACCGCCTCGGCGCTCAGCATGCGTGCGAGGGCGGGCGCGGCGGTGAGCGCGGCCGCGGGGACGAGCAGCGTGGGCTCCGCCGGGCCGGGATCGGCCTCCAGCCAGACGGTGGCGGCGCGCGCCCGCGGCGAGGCGGCCACCGCGTGCTCGAGGGCGGTGCCCCGGAACACGGCGGGGAGGCGGACGCGCGGCGCTCCGGCGTGAAGGGCGGCGGCGAGCGCGCGAAAGGCCACCGGCCTGCCCGCCACGCTCAGCAGGGCGGCGTCCGCGTCGTCGGAAGTGGAGAGGTAGAGGGTGGCCGGCGGGATCACGCGCCGTCCAGCCGGGTCACGTGCGGCAGCACGTCGGCCTCGGCCCGGCGCAGGTCTTCGACGAAATCGATCTCGGTCCAGGGCAGGCCGGTGACGTCCGCCCAGCCCACGTGGTGGCTGGCCGCCAGCATGTGCAGCGCATCCTCGTACTCGTTCATGCCCCGGCTGTCGTCGATGACTTTCCGCAGCAAGCGCACCAGGTGCGGGCCGGCCTCGGCGCCGCACTTGAAGAAACCGACGCCCTCGCCGACGGCGTCGAACGCCTCCGGCACCACCTTCTTGCCGAGCGCGATGACGCGGTCAGCCCGCGTGTAGACCTTGACCTCCTCGCCGGTGTCCGAGAAGCCGCGGTCCACGAGCAGCGCGCTGGGCGCCGGGGCCGCGAGCAGCCGGCGCAGCAGCTCCCGCGGGAAGAGGACGTCGGCGTCCATGATGAGCGCCGGCTCCGTCAGGTAGTTGCGCGCCGCGTACAGCGACAGCACCGAGCCGCGCGCGTACTCCGGATTGTCCACGTAGCTGACGGCCATGGCGCCGCGGCGCTCGCCCGCGAGCCGGCGGACCTGGTCGGCACAGTGGCCGACCACGAGGACGGTGCGCCGGATGCCGGCGGCGGCGAGGGCGTCCAGCATGCGGGCGAGCAGGGGCCGGCCCCCCACGGGCAGCAGCGCCTTGTGCGTGGCGTCGGTGAGGGGCGCCAGGCGCCGGGCGACGCCGGCCACGAGGACGACGGCGTTCATGCGCCCAGCTCGTCCTGGCGCGCCTTCATCTTCTTCACGAGCTCGTCGAAGGACGAGGTGCGGATGATCTTGTCGAACTGGCTGCGGTAGTTGGCGACGAGGCTGACGCCTTCGATGACGACGTCGTACACGAGCCAGCGATCGCCCCTGCGCTGCATGCGGTACTGGATGGGCACCTGCAGCCCCTGGCGGGTGACGATGCGGCTGCCCACCGCCGCATGGTCGGCGTCGATGCTCTCGCCCGTGTACTCGATCTTCTCGCCGCCGTACAGCTCGACCTTCGAGATGTAGGAGCGCTCGAGGATGTCGGCGAAGAGCTGCACGAACAGCTCGCGCTCGGCGGGGGTGCGCGCCGCCCAGTGCCGCCCCAGCGCGCGCCTGGACGTCTCCGTGAAGTCGAAGAGCTCGTCGGCGATCCCGCGCAGGGCCGCGCGGCGGTCCGTGGCCTTCTGCGGCTGCTTCAGGACGGGATCGTCGAGGAGCTTCAGGACGCGGTCGACCTGCGCGCGCAGCTGATCGGTGGGCTCGGCCGCCGCCGGGGAGGCGGGAACGAGCACGGTCAGCATCACGAGCACCGCGAGCGCGGACAATGATCTCGGGGCGGAGAGGCGGCGCCGCATGGAGCTAGACCTTGCCGAAGATGTACTTGGACAGCAGCTCTTCGAAGTCGACGGGCGCCTCCACTTCGCGGATCTTGCCGTTGGGCTGGATGAGCTTGTCGGAGCCTCCGGGGCTGATGCGCACGTACTTCTCGCCGATGAGCCCCTTCGTCTTGATGGACGCAATGGAGTCCTCCTGCAGCGTGATGCCCGAGTGCACGCGCAGGACCACGCGCGCCTGGTAGTCGGCGAGCCCGATCGATTCGACGCGGCCGATCTCGACGCCGGCGATCTCCACCGTGGAGCCCGACTTCAGCCCGCCCACGGACGGAAAATCGACGGTCACGACGTAGCCCCCGGCCCCGAGGAAGGCCACCCGCCCCAGGTTGATGGACAGGTAGCCGAGGGCGAGGATGCCCAGCAGCATGAAGATCCCCACCGTGACGTTGACGCGCGAACGGTCCATCGCTTCCTCCCTCTGTCGCCCTACTCCGGGTCGGGCTCGCCCCGAATGAACTGTCGCACGATCCGGTTGTCGGAGGCCTGGATCTCTGCCGGGGGGCCCGCTTCCACGATGCGGCCCTCGTGCAGCATGGCCACGCGGTCGGCGATCTCGAAGATCTCCG
The DNA here is from genome assembly GCA_040902295.1 of Candidatus Rokuibacteriota bacterium. Lineage (GTDB taxonomy): Bacteria > Methylomirabilota > Methylomirabilia > Rokubacteriales > CSP1-6 > JBBDXO01. The sequence continues at coordinate 3,195 of JBBDXO010000241.1, forward strand.
GGATCTCGTGACTGATCACGACCGCCGTGAATCGGAGCACCCGGTGCAGCTCGAGGACCAGGTGGTGAATCGTATTCACGAGCACGGGATCGAGCCCGGTGGTGGGCTCGTCGAAGAAGACGATCTGGGGCTCCGTGACGAGGGCGCGCGCGATGGCCACGCGCTTGCGCATGCCGCCGGAGACCTCGGCCGGATATTTCGCGCCCACGTCCTCCAGCCCCACCTGGGCGAGCGCCCGCTCCACCTTCTTGTCGATCTCCGGGCGCGGCAGCCGCGTCTTCTCGCGCAGCGGGAAGGCCACGTTGTCGCCGCAGGTGAGCGAGTCGAAGAGCGCGTTGCCCTGGAAGACGACGCCGTACCGGTGGCGCACCTCGTCGAGGGCGCGCCCGTGCAGCGCGCTGATCTCGGCCCCGTCCACGAGCACGCGGCCGCTGTCCGGCCGCAGGAGGCCGACGAGGTGCTTGAGGAAGACCGACTTGCCGCCGCCGGAGCGGCCGATGATGACGGTGATCGACCCCGTGGGCACCTCGAGGTCCACCCCGCGCAGCACCGGCTGCCCGCGAAAGGACTTCGTCAGTCCTTCGACCTTGATCACGGCAGCACCGAGCCCAGGAAGTAATCCCACACGAGGATGAGCACGGAGGACAGCACCACCGCCTGGGTGGTGGCCCGCGCCACCCCCGCCGCGCCGTGACCGGCGTGGAAGCCCTTGTAGGTGCACACCCACGTCACGATGATGCCGAAGGAGAGCGACTTCCAGACGCCCAGCATCACGTCCTCGATGCCGACGAACGACTGGATCTCGCCGAAGTAGGTGCCCGGCGACAGCCCCAGCAGCTCGACGCCCACGAGATAGCCGCCGAAGATGCCCACCACGTCGAAGAGCGCGGTCATGAGGGGGAAGGTGACGACGCCGGCGAGGATGGAGGGGACGACGAGGTAGCGCATCGGATTGAGCGCCATGACGGTGAGGGCGTCGATCTGCTCCGTGATGCGCATGATCCCGATCTCCGCCGTGAGCGCCGAGCCCGCGCGGCCGGTGACCATGAGGGCGGCGAGCACGGGGCCGAGCTCGCGGATGATCGACAGCGCCACCGCGGGCCCGAGGAACGCCTCCGAGCCGAAGCGGGAGAGGGTGAAGAACATCTGCAGGCCGAGGACCATGCCCGTGAAGGCGCCCGTGAGCAGGATGATGAGCAGGGAGCGGTAGCCGATGTAGTTGATGCGGCCGACGAACGCCCCGAACTTGAAGGGCGGCGTCATCATCACCGCCAGGCCCTGCGCGAGGAAGGCGCCGAAGCGCCCGAGCGACGCCACCACCGCCATGCTCCAGCCGCCGAGGGCGTCGAGGGGGCGGAGGACGGCGGGGAGCGTGCGCTCCCTCATGCCCGAGCGCGGCGATACACGCCCAGGGCCCACAGGGGAAAGTACTTCGCGTAGTAGTGATACTTCAGGTAGAAGACCCGGGGAAAGCCGGTGCCGTTCCAGAGCGGATCGTCCCAGGCGCCGTCCGCGCGCTGCGTCTTCACCAGGTACGCGATGCCCGCGTCCACGGAGGCCCCGCTCGTCCAGCCGGCGGCAAAGAGGGCGAGCAGCGCCCACGCGGTGTGGCTCGGCGTGGAGTCACCGACGCCCGCCATCTCCGGCTTGGCGTAGCTCTCGCACGTCTCGCCCCAGCCGCCGTCGGCGTTCTGGCGCCGCTGCAGCCACCGCACGGCGCGCTGGACGTACTCGTGGCGCGGGTCGACGCCGATGGCGGCGAGGCCCCGCAGCACCGACCACGTGCCGTAGATGTAGTTGGCGCCCCAGCGGCCGTACCACGGCCCGTCGTGACGCTGCGTGCGGCGGATGAAATGCAGCGCGCGCTGGGCGGGCTCGAAGTCGGCCGTGTAGCCGAGCGTGCCCAGCAGCTCCAGACCGCGCCCGGTGAGGTCCTCCGTCGAGGGATCGAGGAGCGCGCCGTGGTCGGCAAAGGGGATGTTGTTGAGGTAGAGGCGGTTGTTGTCCGCATCGAACGACGCCCAGCCCCCATCCTGGTTCTGCATGCCGAGGAACCAGCCGAGCCCTCGCTCCTTGGCCAGCCGCGTCCGGTCGGCGTCCAGTCCCTGCGTCTTCTCGAGCGCCATGAGCACCACGGCGGTGTCGTCCAGGTCCGGGTAGAAGTCGTTGCCGTACTGGAAGGCCCACCCGCCCGGCTGCACGTGGGGCCGCTTCACCTGCCAGTCCCCGGGCACGAGGATCTGCTTGTCCAGCATCCAGCCCGCCGCCTGCTGCAGCGACGGATGATCGGCGGGCAGGTCGCTCTCGATGAGGGCGTTGACGGCCAGGCTCGTGTCCCACACGGGCGACGGACACGGCTGGTAGTGCACCTCCTCGCCGTCGTCGACCATGAGCGCCTCGATCTCCTTGATCTGGCCGAGGACGAACGGGTGGTCGTCGGGCAGGCCGAGCAGGCGCATGGCGAGGATCGAGTTGGCCATGGCGGGATAGATGCCGCCGAGCCCGCCCAGCACCGCGACGCGATCGTCGAGCCACAGCCGCGCCGCCTCGATGGCGCGCTTGCGCAACGGCCGCGGCGAGAAGCGCTCCCAGATCTTGAGCCCGTCGTCCACCGCGATGAAGAAGCTCTTCCAGAAGAGGCCGCGCCAGGAGAAGGGCTCCGGCACGCGCGGGAAGCGCAGGCTCGCCTGCTCGCGCGGCACCGGCCACAGCTCGTCCAGCGCCAGGTGCGGCGGCAGCCACTTCACCGGCTTGCGGTCCATGATGACGAGCAGCGGCACGATCACCGTGCGCGACCAGTACGAGACCTCGTAGATGTTGAAGAGAAAGAAGGGCGCGGGCAGCAGCATGATCTCGGCGGGAAGCGTGGGCACGCCGTTCCAGTCGTACTCGCCGAAGAGCGCGAGCTGGATCTTGGTGAACACGTTGGCCTTCACGGGCCCGCCCATGGCGTGAATGCGCTCGCGCGCGCGCGCCATCGCCGGATCCTCGGGGCTCACCCCCGCCATCTTCATCGCGAAGTACGCCTTGATGGTCGCCGACAGGTCGGTGGGGCCGGCCTCGAAGAGGTTCCAGCCGCCGTCGGGGCACTGCCGCCGCCGCAGGTACTTCACCGCCTTGCGCTCCTGCTCGCGGTTGACACGGTCGATGAGGTGGCACAGGAGCAGGTACTCCGCGGTGATCGTGGTGTCCGCCTCGAGCTCGCCCACCCAGTGACCGTCGGCCGCCTGGTGGCGGACGAGGTAATCCTGCGCTTGTGAAATGGCTTCGTTGAGAGCGGTCACGAGCCGGAATGGTAACATGCGGAGTCGCTTGCCGACCACATGGACCTCTTAGCCGGCACCGCCGCGCTGCGCCCGTACGTGTTCGTCTTCCTGGCGATATTCCTGATCGCGGGGGCGCTGGACCTGGGCTGGCGCCGCACGCTCCTCTTCGCGGGCTGGGTATGGCCGGTGGCCTGGCTCGCCGAGTTCTCCTCGACCCGTACCGGCATCCCCTTCGGTCTCTATTACTACACGGGCGCCACGCGCGGGCAGGAACTGTTCATCGCCAACGTGCCTCTCATGGACTCGCTCTCGTTCACCTTCCTCGCCTACGCCTCCTTCTGCCTGGCGCGGGGAGTGTGGGCGCGCCGCACGCCGTCCCGGACGGCCATCACGCTGCTCTCCGGCCTTCTCATGCTGCTGCTCGACGTCGTGATCGATCCTCTCGCGGTGCTCGGCGACCGCTGGTTTCTCGGCCGGATCTTCTACTACGCGGAGGCCGGCCCGTACTTCGGCGTGCCACTGTCCAACTTCCTGGGATGGTTCGTCGTGGGCGTGGCCGGGGTGGGCGGCTTCCTCGGACTGTGCCGAAGCCCGGAACTCATTGCGGCGACACGCGTGTGGCCGGGTACCGCGTTATACTACGCGGTGCTCGTCTTCAACCTCGTGATGACGGCCTGGATCGGCGAATGGCGCCTCGTGACGCTCGGAGTGGCGCTGCACACGGTCCTCGCGTGCGGGCTGTGGGCGATCTATCAGCGGCCCTCGGAGGGGCTTGGTTTGGAGAAGCAGAGCGTATGAGCGTACCCGTCTCGCAGATGTGGACTGTCGCATCGTACGTCGTCAGGCAGAAGCTGAAAGGCGTCACACGATATCCGCTGGTGCTCATGCTCGAGCCCCTCTTCCGCTGCAATCTCGCCTGCGCCGGCTGCGGCAAGATCCAGTATCCCGCGCACATCCTCAAGAAGCATCTCTCCCTCGAGCAGTGCCTGCGGGCGGTGGACGAGTGCGGAGCGCCCATGGTCAGCATCCCCGGCGGCGAGCCGCTGATGTACCCCGAGATCGGCCGCCTCGTGAAGGAGCTGGTGGCGCGGCGCAAGTACATCTACCTCTGCACCAACGCCATCCTCCTCGAGGAGAAGCTGCGCGAAGGGCTCTTCGAGCCGTCGAAGTACCTGTCGTTCAGCGTGCACATGGACGGCCTCAAGGAGGAGCACGACGAGGCGGTGTGCCGCGACGGCGTGTACGAGCAGGCCGTGGAGGGGATCCGCGCCGCGCTCGCGCGCGGCTTCCGCGTCACCACCAACACCACGCTCTTCGACGGCGCCTCGCCCATGCGCATGCAGATGTTCTTCGACGAGATGATGGACCTGGGCGTGGAGGGCATGATGCTCTCCCCGGGCTACAGCTATTCGAAGGCGCCGGACCAGGAGCACTTCCTGCGGCGCCAGAAGACGCACGAGCTCTTCAGCACGATGCTCGGCAATCCGAAGAAGCGGTGGAAGTTCAACCAGTCGCCGCTCTTTCTGCAGTTCCTGATGGGCAAGCAGGACTACGAGTGCACGCCGTGGGGCAACCCCACCTACAACATGTTCGGCTGGCAGCGGCCGTGCTACCTGCTGCAGGAGGGCTACGCGGCGACGTTCCGCGAGCTGATGGACACCACGCGGTGGCAGGAGTACGGACGGCGCAGCGGCAACGAGAAGTGCGAGGACTGCATGGTGCACTGCGGCTACGAGCCCACCGCCGTCAACCACACCTTCGGCTCCCTGCGCGGCTTTCGCGACACCGCGGTGGCCACGCTCACCGGGCGCCTGTAGACGCGGTGGCAGGTGTGGACGAGTCGAGCCTCGAGGGCTGGACGCCCGAGATCACCGGCCCGCGCGCGCTCGCGGACGTCATCGAGCGCGCGTTCGACTACCGCGGCGACGTGACGGTGCGCCGGCGCGACGGCAGCGAGCTCGTCGGCTACCTGTTCAACCGTGATGCCGACGCCGCCGTGCCCTTCGTGCAGGTGTTCGAGCGCGTGAGCGGCGACCCCGTGACCGTGCCGTACGCCGACATCCGCGCGGTGGCGTTCACCGGCAGGGACACGGCGGCGGGGAACTCGTACGCGGCCTGGCTGCGCGCGCGCGAAGCGGCGAGGGCCCCCGCCACCCCCGGTCCGTGAGGCCGGTCCTCGTCCTCACCGCCATCGACCTGGAGGCGCGCGGCCTCGCGCGCCACCTGGCGCTGCCCCGTGTCCCCGCCAGTGACTTTCCGCACTTCGCCGCCGGCGCGCTCGAGATCATCTGCGTGGGACTGCGCGCCGGGCACATCGCGCGCGCGGCCCGCTGCCGCCCGCCCTCGCTCGTCGTCTCCGCCGGCACGTGCGGCGCGCTGGCGCCGTCGCTGGCGGCGGGCGACCTCGTGGTGCCGGAGACGGTGCTCGGCCCCGGCGGCGCGCGGTATGCGACGGCGCCGCTGCCGGGCAACCCCGCCGCCGGCACCCTCGTCACCGTGGCCGACGTCGTCCACAGCGGCGCGCAGAAGACCCGGTTGTGGATGGAGAGCGGCGCCCTCGCCGTGGACATGGAGTCGGCGGTGATCCTGGCGTGGGCGCAGGCGCGGGGCGTGATGGGCGGCGTGGTGCGGGCGGTGTCCGACACCTCCGAGCGCGGCGTCCCCGCCGACCTCGCCGCCGTCGTCGCCGATGACGGCCGCGTGCGCACGCTGCGCGCCGTGAGCGCCGTCCTCGCCCGCCCGCGCGCCGCCGCCGACGCCATGGCCCTGCGCGCGACCACCAACGCCGCCCTCAAAGTCATCGCGCAGGCGCTCGGCCGCATCGTGAGAATCCAGTGAGCACCGACGCCCTGGTGACGGGCGGGACGGGGTTCGTGGGCGCCAACGTCGTGCGCGAGCTGCTGGCGGCGGGCGCGACGGTGCGCGTGCTCGCACGCGCCTCCAGCGACCGGCGCGCGCTGGAGGGCGTGCGCGCCGACATCGTGACCGGCGACCTCCTCGATCCCGCCTCGCTGGCGCACGCGGTGCGCGGCGTGCAGACGGTGTACCACGTGGCGGCGGACTACCGGCTGTGGGCGCCCGACCCCGCCGTGCTCTATCGCGCCAACGTGGACGGCACGCGCGCCGTCCTGGAGGCCGCCGCCCAGGCGGGCATCGGGCGCGTCGTCTATACCTCCACCGTGGGCGCGCTCGGCATCCCCGGGGACGGCACGCCGGGCACCGAGGACACGCCCGTCTCGCTCGCCGACATGGTGGGCCCCTACAAGGCCTCCAAGTTCCTGGCCGAGCGCGTGGCGATGGAATTCGCCGAGCGCGGGCTGGGGGTGGTCATCGTGAATCCGTCCGCGCCCATCGGGCCCTGGGACGTCAAGCCGACGCCCACGGGGCAGATGGTCGTCGACTGCATGAAGGGCAAGATGATCGCCACCCTCGACACGGGCCTCAACCTGGTGCACGTGCGCGACGTCGCCCGCGGGCACCTGCTCGCCGCCGAGCGCGGCATGCCGGGGGAGAAATACATCCTCGGCGCCGAGAACCTGTCCCTGGCGGCCATCGGCGGTCTGCTCGCCTCCATCACGGGACGGCGGCCGCCGCGCTTGCAGGTCCCGTACGCGCTGGCGTGGTGCGGCGCCGTCTGCATGGAAGCGGCTGCCCGCCTCACGGGACAGCCGCCCGCGGTGCCGCTCACGGCGGTGCGGATGGCGAGGAAGCGGATGTACTTCAGCGCCGCCAAGGCGGTGCGCGAGCTGGGGCTGCCGCAGACGGACGTGCGCGTGGCGCTGCGGGAGGCGGTGGAGTGGTTCGCGGCGCACGGCTACGCGCGGGCCGGCCGGGCCGCTGCCTCATGAGCCTGTCCACCCTCAGCGCCCGCGTCACGCGCAAGAGCCGGTCGAACTTCTACTACGCCTTTCTCACGCTGCCGCGGCCGCAGCGCGAGGCCCTGTACGCCGTGTACGCCTTCTGCCGCACGGTGGACGACATCGCCGATCTCGGCGGCGACGCGCAGACGCAGGCCCGCGGCCTTGCCCTGTGGCGGCAGGAGGTGGCGCGCTGCTACGAGCCGGGCGCCGTCCCCACGCTGCCCATCGCGCGCCAGCTCGCGGAGGCGGTGGGCGCGTACGGCCTGGACCGCAGCGCGCTGGAGGCCATCATCGAAGGCTGTGAGATGGACCTGCGCCGGACGACCTACGAGACGGCGGAGGATCTCTATCCCTACTGCTACCGGGTCGCGTCCGCCGTCGGCCTCTGCTGCATCGAGATCTTCGGGTACACGGATCCGCGCGCGCGCGAGTACGCCATCCACCTCGGCACCGCGCTGCAGCTCACGAACATCCTCCGTGACGTCGGCGCCGACGCCCGGGCGGGGCGCGTGTACCTGCCGCGGGAAGACCTGCGCGCGTTCGGCGTCACCGTGGACGACCTCGTGGCCGGACGGCATTCGGAGGCGGTCACGCGGCTGCTCGCGCACCAGGCGGCGCGCGCGCGCGAGTTCTACCAGCGCGCCCGCGAGGCGTTCCCCGCCGTCGACGCGCGCTCGCTGGTGCCGGCGCAGATCATGGGGCGCATCTACTACGCGCTGCTGCGCGAGATCGAGGCGCGCGGCTTCCGCGTCTTCGGCGAGCGCGTGTCCGTCCCCACCGCGCGCAAGGTCGCCATCGCGCTTCGCTGCTGGGCCTCCGTGCGCCTGCGGCCGGCACGATGAGGGCGGCCGTCTACCAGGGCGCGGGGCGGGTGACGGCGGCGGAGTGGCCGCGGCCGTCGATCGGCCCCGGCGAGCTGCTGCTGCGCGTGCGTGGCTGCGGCCTCTGCGGCTCCGACATCGCGAAAATCGTCGCCGCCGACACCCGCGCCCCTGCGGTCTTCGGCCACGAGGTCGTGGGCGACGTGGTGGACGTGGGTCCCCACACGGCGGGCTTCCGCCCGGGCGACCGGGTGGTGGCCGCCCACCACGTGCCGTGCGGCGCCTGTCACTACTGCGCGCGCGGCAGCGAGTCGATGTGCCGGGCCTTCAAGGAGAGCCACCTCGATCCCGGCGGCTTCGCGGAGTTCGTCCGCGTGCCCGCCCCCAACGTGCGCCACGCGACGTTTCGCGTGCCCGATCACCTCACCGACGAGGAGGCGACGTTCGTGGAGCCGCTCGCGTGCTGCCTGCGCGCCGTCGAGCGCGCGGCGGTGCGGGCGGGCGACACCGCCGTCGTCATCGGCCTCGGCTCCATCGGCTGCCTCTTCGTGCAGCTGCTCGGGCGCGCGGGGGCGCAGGTCGTGGGCGCGGACCCGCTGCCGGCGCGCGCCGGCCTTGCGGCGCGGCTGGGCGCGCAGGGGGCGGGCGCGCCGGAGGCGGCGGCGGAGACGGTGCGCGCGCTGTCCGCGGGACGCGGCGCCGATCACGTGATCATCACCGGCGGCGGCGCGGACGTGCTGCCGCAGGCGGCCGCCCTCGCGCGCGACGGCGGCGCCATCCATTACTTCGCGGGCGGGGGGGGCGCGGCGCTGCCGCTGCCGCTCGCCACCCTCTATCATCGCGAGCTGACGATCACCGCCACCTACTCGTCATCGCCCGCGACCCTGGCGCGCGCGTTCTGGCTGCTGGCGGCGGGCAAGGTCGACGTGGAACCGCTCATGACGCATCGGGTGCCCCTCGATCGCCTCGGGGACGGCGTGGCGCTCATGCAGCGGCGCGAAGCGCTGAAGGTGTACGTGACCCCATGAGCGCGACCATGCGCGCCGTCGTCTTCCACGGCCCGGGAGATCTGCGGGACGAGGAGGTCGCCATCCCCGAGCCCCGCCGCGGCGAGATCGTGCTGAAGGTGGAGGCGGCGCTGACGTGCGGCACCGACGTCAAGACGCTGCGCCGCGGTCACCCCGTCATGATTCCGCGCGTGCCCACCGTCTTCGGCCACGAGTTCGCGGGCACGGTGGCCGCCACCGGCGCCGGCGTCACCGGCGTGCGCGACGGCGATCGGGCGGTGGCCGCGAACTCGGCGCCGTGCGGCGAGTGCCGCCTGTGCGGGGCCGGCCGGCCGAACCTCTGCGAGGACCTCCTGTTCGTGAACGGGGCCTACGGGCAGTACATCGCGCTGCCGCCGCGGCTGGTGGCGCGCAACCTCGTGCGCCTGGGCGCCGGCGTGCCCGCCGCGCGCGCCGCCTTCGCGGAGCCGCTCGCGTGCGCGCTGCTCGGCGTGGAGCGCGCGCGCGTGGAGTCGGGACAGACGGTGATGGTCATCGGCCACGGGCCCCTCGGCTGCCTGCTCGGCATGGTGGCGGCGGCGCGCAAGGCGCGCGTCATCCTCGTCGGCAAGGCGGGCTGGCGCTTCGACCGCGTGCAGGCGCTCGGGATCGCCGAGTGCGTGGACGCCACCGCGGCCGGCGACGTCGTGGCCGCCGTCCGCGGCCTCACGGGCGGCCGCGGGGTGGACGTCGCCATCGATGCCACGGGCCGGCCCGAGGTGTGGGAGCAGGCGCTGGCGGCGGTGGGGCGCGGCGGCAGCGTGGTATTCTTTGGAGGTTGCGCCCCGGGCACCTCGATCACGGTCGACACGCGCCGGACGCATTACGAGGAGCTGTCACTGCTGGGCGCCTTTCACCACACGCCGGAGGTATTCCGGCGCGCGGTGGACCTGCTCGAGGCGGGCACGATCGATCCCGACGGCCTCATCACGCATCGGATGGGACTGCGCGGCGTCCGTCAGGCGCTGGACATGATGGCGAGGGGAGAGGCGTTGAAGGTGTTGATCGAGCCATGAGGCGGCGCCGATGGCCTCTCGCCGCGGTGGCCGTCCTCCTGCTCGCGGGCTCGCCCGTGTCGGCCTTCGACGGCCGCACCACGTTCGCCCGGGGCACGGTGGTCGCCTCCATCGAAGGGGGCGGCGGGGCAGACAGCTCCCTCGAGCATCACCCCCGCAGCACGGAGATCGAGTTCTGGAACGCGGGCGTGCGGCTGTCGCTGCTGCCCTTCGGCTCCGCGGGCACGGGCCCGCTCGTCGGCGCGCTCGAAGTGGGCCTGGAGCCCTTCTACCAGCGCTACGGCTCCGGCCTTCGTGCCTTCTACGCGGGGCTCGCCGCGGTGGGCCGCTATCACTTCCTGGCGCTGGGACGCTTCGTGCCGTACCTGGAAATCGCGGCCGCCGCGGGCGGCACCGATCTGAGCATCCGAGAGATCGATTCGGACTTCGCCTTTCTGCTGTTCGGCGGCGCGGGCGCCTCCGTCTTCGTCACCGACACCACCGCGCTCTACGCGGGCTATCGCCTGCAGCACGTGTCCAACGGGGGCTACCGGGCTCCCAATCGCGGCTTCGAATCGCACACCGGTGTGATCGGGCTGTCCACGTACTTCAAATAAAGGACGCCATGACTGTTCCCGTTTCCGAGATCGTTCTGGCAGGGCCGCGCGGCTTTTGCGCCGGCGTCGAGCGCGCCATCGACATCGTCGAGCTGGCGCTGTCCGTGTGCCGGCCGCCCGTGTACGTGCGGCGCGAGATCGTCCACAACCGCCACGTGGTGGAGACGCTGCGCACGCAGGGGGCCATCTTCGTGGACGAGCTCACGGAGGTGCCGGACGACGCCACCGTGATCTTCAGCGCGCACGGCATCTCGCCCGCGGTGCGGGCGGAGGCGGCGCGCCGCGGCCTGCGGGTCATCGACGCCACCTGTCCGCTGGTGACGAAGGTCCACCTGGAGGCGATCCGGTACGCGCGGGAGAGCTACTCCATCGTGCTCATCGGTCACGAGGACCACGACGAGGTGATCGGCACCCTCGGCGAAGCACCGGAGCGGATCTTCGTCATCGACAGCGTGGGCGAGGTGGACACGCTCGAGGTGCCCGACCCGCAGAAGATCGCGTATCTCACGCAGACGACGCTGTCGGTGGACGACACGCGCGAGGTCATCGAGGCGCTGCGCCGCCGCTTCCCGAAGATCGTGGGCCCCTCGCGCAACGACATCTGCTACGCCACGCAGAACCGCCAGGCCGCCGTCAAGAACATCGCGCAGGACGTCGACGTCGTGCTCGTCATCGGCGCCGCCAACAGCTCGAATGCCATTCGCCTCGTGGAGGTGACCAAGTCGGTGGGCACGCCCGCCCACCTCATCAACGACGTGCGCGACATCCGGCCCGAGTGGCTGGAGGGCGCCCGGCGCATCGGTATCACCGCGGGCGCCTCCACGCCCGAGGTGCTCGTCACGCAGACGGTGGAGGCGCTCGCCGGACGCGGCGTCAACGTGCGCGAGGTGCACGTGGTCGAGGAAGACGTGCGCTTCGCGCTGCCGCAGGAGCTCGAGCAGATGGCGCAGGAGCGCGGCCTCACGCTGCCCTCGCGCACCGTCATGCG
>JBBDXO010000242.1:0-14777 GCA_040902295.1 Candidatus Rokuibacteriota bacterium
CGCCGGATCTCGATGACCCAGTCCTCGTTGGCCTGGGGCGCCACCGTGATGGGGTTGTCGGGATGCAGGAGGAGGTCGCCGCGGTCGTAGCGCGGCAGGTACCTGTCGACCTTCTCCTTGGGCGGCACCATCGTGAGCGCCTGCGAGTGCGTGAGGAACGCGCCGTCGGCGGAGATCGCCAGCGGCAGAAAGACCCGCCGGTCCTCGGCCACCCGGTAGGCGATGAGCGTGGTGTCGAGCGCCTCCTGGGAGGTGTCGATCCAGCACAGCATCCAGCCCACGTCGCGCACGACGAGGGCGTCGTTGTGCTCCACGCCGAAGGCGCCCGGATCGTCGAGGGCGCGGTTGCCCACGAGGCAGACCATCGGCACGCGCAGGGGCGGCGTCACCACCAGGCACTCCATGGCGTACATCCAGCCCACGCCCGAGGAGCCGCAGAACACGCGCGCGCCCACGGTGGAGGCGTGCTTGACGATCTCGAACTGGCTGTGCTCGCCCTCGGCCACGATGTACTCGGCCACGAGGCGGCCGTCGGCGATCTTCTTGGCGATCGCCTGCATCACCGTGTCGTAGGGGCGGATCGGATAGGCGGTGACGACGTCGATGTCGGCGAGCGTGAGCGCCTCCGCGACGGCTTCACTGCCGGAGATCAACAGCTCTTTGTCTTCGGTGGCGGCGGCAGCCGCCTTGGTCACGACAGCCATGCCCTGGCCTCCTATGTCTTGTGCTGAGCGTTCTCGCCGGGGATGCCGGCGATGATCTCGATGCCGCCCGACTCCAGCTCCTTCGCGAGCTCCTCGTCGTACTGACCGCGGAAGCGGAAGCCGTGAGAGCGGGCCGTCATTTTCTTGTCGCCGATCTTGGACTCCATCCACTTCATGTACGCGGGCTTGTCCTTGCGCCACATCTCCCACTGGCTGGCGTTGTCGTCGAAGACGGCCTCGTTCACCATGGTGATGCAGTTCTCCACGGGGCACACTGCCTCGCACACGCCGCAGCCGCAGCACGCCTCCATGGCGGCGTCGTAGGTGCCGTCGGGCATCACGTCGAAGACGGAGTCGGGGCACTGGATCCAGCACAGCGTGCACTTCACGCACGTCTCGAAGTTGATGACGGGGCGCATCGTGCGCGTCGTGTACTTCTTGAAGTAGGGATTGCGCTCCGGCACGTACCCCTTGCCCGCCTCCTTCGGCTTGCCCACGGGAATGGCCGGGATGGACACGCCCTCGCGCATCTCCCACCACTTCGGCATCTCGAAGGAGAAGGGGATCTCGGCGTTGCCCTCGGTCATCGTGACCGCGCGCGTCTCGATGCGCTCGAACGCCTTGCGCGCGGAGTCCACCTTGAGATCGGAGCCCCACTCCATCTCCTTGATCGCCTCGCACACCGCATCCAGGGTGAGGAACGACGGCGCCAGCTTCGCGAGCGCGCCGAGGATGCGCACCTCCGTGTGGTCCTCCTTGTACACCCAGAGGCCCGAGAAGGACGCCTTGGCGCGCAGGAGCGAAAGATTGTAGGGGGCGTCCTTCTTGTGGATGTCGGCCAGGAGCGACTCGAAGCTCTGCAGCGACGTCATCAGCACCGTGCCGTTGGGCACCGTGAGGCGGTTGATCGGCTGCAGGCCGTACCAGGCCCACGACTCCACGCCCTTGGACAGCGTATCGTCGACGACGATGGTGATGTCGACGTGCTTGGGCTCGTAGCGCGCCATGTTCTGCTCGAGCTCTTCCTTCGTGTCGGCGACGATGGCGAAGTCCTTGGCGGGGATGCCGTTGCGCTGCGGGCTGTCACCGTAGCGGCCGAACGCGATGCCCCACCGATCCGCCTTGCGGGAGGAGAGGACGATGCCGCGCACGATGCGCGCGGCGAGGTTCTTTTGAAAGATACCGCGGTACACGACTTCACAGATCAGCGCTGCCATTGCGGGCCTCCTGAGTGACGCGGGCGTGTGGTCGGCTGGTCCGACCGCACAATAGCGCGGACCCCCCGGCGACTGTCAAGCGTTATGGAACAGCACCTTTCCGCACACGCCCGTGACGGCGAGCGGTGAAAACAATGGCAGCCCGCGTCAAGGCGGTGTAAAACCAATGCCGGGGCTGGAGCCTCCCGCAGGGCCGCCCCCACTTGAAAGCGCGGTAGGAGGCGTCACCGTGAACGATCTCACGACCACCTCACGGTCCCCCGGCACGCTGTTGCACCGCGGGGACGAGGCGGACGAGCCGATACACTGGTACGCGCTGCACACGCGATCCAGGCACGAGAAGAAGGTCCGTGACCGCCTCCTCGAGCGCAATGTCGAGACCTTCCTGCCGCTGTGCGAGCGGTGGAACCGCTGGAAGGACCGCACGAAGCGGGTGGAGCTGGCGCTCTTTCCCGGGTATTGCTTCGCCCGCTGCTCGGTGAGCGATCACCTTCGCATCCTGGATGTGCCCGGTGTCGCGGACGTGGTCGGCATCAACGGCCGCGCCGAGCCGGTCGCCGACCGCGAGATCGACGGCATCCGGCGCCTGATCGCCAGCCGCTTCCGCTATGACCCGCATCCGCTCCTGGAAGAGGGCATGGAAGTCGAGGTCGTCCGCGGCCCCCTCGCCGGCGTGCGCGGCCGATTGATCCGCAAGGACCGGGCGACCCGCCTCGTGCTCGGCGTCACCCTCATCCACCAGGCCGCGGTGGTCGAGATTCACCCCGCCGACGTCGCCCGCGTGTAAAACCGGCTGTATCAGCCTTTCGGGCGGGTGCGGAGCAGCTCGCGGGCCTGGCGGGCCGCGTCGGTTCGGGCGTGGTCGGTGATCACCCGCTCCCACGCCTGACGGGCTCCTTCTTCGTCGCCGAGCCCGCGGCGGGACAGGCCGATCTTGAGCCAGGTCTCGGCCGTCTTCGCGCCTCCGGGGACCGCCTCGAGGAGGCGCTCCAGCTCGGCGACGGCGCCCCGGTAATTCCCCTGCGTGTGATAGATGTCCGCCACGGTGAGCTGGGCGCTCTCGCGCATCGGATGCCTGGGGTAGTTCGACACCAGCTCCGAGAGCACGATGATGGCCGTGTCGTAGTCGCGGTCGCGGAAGCGCGCCATTCCGGACGCGTAGAGGTCGGCGGCGGTGGTCATCGTCGCCGGCGGGGCAGCGGAGGAGGGGGCGGCGGCGCCGACGCCCGAGGGCGCGAAGCCCGGCGGGAGCTCTGCCGCCGGGGGCCGGCGCTCGAGCTCGGTGAGCCGCCGCTCGAGACCGGCGAGGTGGTCGTCCTGCCGCCGCGACTCGGCGATGAGCCGGGCCACCGCATTTTGCAGCTCGGCTAGCTCGGCCAGCAGGCGCGCGGTGTCCTCGCTCGTACGCGGTGGCTCCGCGGGCGGCCTCACGCGCTCCACCTCGGCCGCCCGCGGGGTCGCCGTCGGTGGAGCCGGCGCCGCCGACTGCGCCGCGCAGCCCGCGCCGAGCAGCATGGCCAAGAGGGCCAGGGCCGTGGAGCGCGCCACCCGTGTCATGGCGACCGCAGGAGATCGATGCTGACGGACCGCTGCGGCCACTCGCCGTCGGCGCGCACGACGATCATCGCCTCGCTCTCGCGCGCGAGCGGGATGTCGATCAGCCACGTCCACGGCCCGGCGCTGTCCAGCGGTGAATAGGCGCGGGTGAGCTCGCCGCGCTCGAACACCCAGCCGCGCGTCGGATCTTCGCGCCAGAGCTGTTGCCCCACCACCAGCCGTCCTTCCAGGGTGATGCAGAAGAAATACTCGATGAGCCGGCCCGGCGCCACCCGCGTCAGCCGCATGGCCGCCGGCGTCACCGGCCGCGCCAGATCCGCCAGCATGTCCGACACCTGCGAGTAGCGCACGGGCGCCGAGGTGCGCGCGAGCAGGGTGTTGCCCTCGCGCACCAGCCGGAGATCGGCGCCCGCCGCGCTCCACTCCGCGGGCACCTGCGCGCCGCTCGGCCAGGGGGCGAGGACGATCAGCAGGGCGAGGACCATCGGCAGCCCCGCCGTGCGGCGTGTGGAGGCCGCTCCGCCCCTACGCACGCGCGGGCACCGGCGCCTGCATGGCGACCCAGCCACTGCGCCCGCGCACGGTGGCACGGCCGACCGCCCCCGCCGTCACCTCGCCGCGCAGCACGGCATCCGCGGCGTCGCGCACCCGCAGCAGCGCCACGCCCGCGTGGCGCAGCGATTCGAGGAAGGAGCGAAAGACCGGTAGCAGCGCGCCGCCCTCGACCTCCGCGTGCAGCGTGAAGACGTTCAACCCGGGCCTCATCGCCTGCTGCAAGGCCCCCGCGATGTCGGGCACCTGGCCGAGCAGCTCGTCCATCGTGGGCATCGTGGTGGGGATCTGGATCGTTCGCAGCGACCCCCCGTCGACCATGGGCCGGAACGGGGTCGCGCCCCGCACGTCGCTCGCATACCGGTAGCCGAACTCGTCCTGGATCAGCAGCGCCGCCCCCGTGGTCCGCCACCCGGGCGCAGCACTCGCCTCTGCGCGCGCGCCCAGCGCCGCCTCGAAGGCCCGCGCGGCAGCGGCGAGATCCTCGCGCAGGCGGGCGCCGGCCAGGTGATGCACGCGGTCCTGCCAGCGCACGTGATCGTAGCCGTGCGGGCCCACTTCGTGCCCTTCCACGGCGATCTGACGCAGCAGCGCGGGACAGCCCGCGCCCACCAGCGGCGAGGGCAGCAGCGTGCCGGCGAGGACGGTGCGCAGGCCGTACAGGCGCCACGCCCGGGTCCGGTACATCTTGGCGATGAACGCCGGACGCCACAGGCGCCGCAGCGCCATGCCGGAGCGGTCGGGGCCCATCGTGACGAAGAAGCTGGCGGCGACGCCGAGGGAGCGAAAGAGGGCAAGCAGGCGCGGCACGCCCTCGTCGAGGCCGCGCCGCGTGTCCACGTCCACCCGCAGCGCTACTGTCGTTTGAACCATTCGATGGTCCGCGCCAGCCCGTCCTCGAGCGTGATCTCCGCGCGCACGCCGAGGAGCTCGTGCATGCGGCGCACGGCGGGCACGCGGCGCGGGATGTCCTCGTAGCCGTGGTCGTACACGGCTTCCTTGGGCACGAGGATCACGGACGACGCGGAGCCGGAGATGCGCACCATGGCCTCCGCCAGCTCGCGGATCGACACCTCCTGCTCGGAGCCGATGTTGATGGCCTCCCCCACCGCCTGCGGCCGCAGCCCCGCCTCCACGGTGGCGCGCACGGCGTCGTCCACGTACGTGAACGTGCGCGTCTGCGTGCCGTCACCGATCACGGTGAGCGGCTCGCCGCGCAGGAGCTGGCCCATGAAGATCGTCACCACGCGCCCGCGGTCCATGCGATCCAGCCGCGGCCCGTACACGTTGAAGTAGCGGAGCACGACCACCGGCAACCCCATGCGCGCGAAGGCGAAGCACAGGTGCTCGGCGGCCGCCTTGGAGGTGGCGTAGCACCAGCGGTCCACGCGCGTGGAGCCGAGCACGCGGTCGCTGTCCTCGTCGAACGGCACCGCCGTGTTGCGGCCGTACACCTCCGAGGTGGACGTGAACACGACCTTGGTGCCGTGGCGGAAGGCGGCCGTCAGCACGTCCTGGGTGCCGTTGATGTTGACACTCAGGACCTGGTAGGGGTCGCCGACGTAGTGCTCGACGCCCACCACGGCGCCGAGGTGGTAGACGATGTCCGCCCACGCCACGAGGCCTTCGAGGATCTCCCGGTTGAGCACCGACTCCTTGATGACCCGGAAGGCCGGGTTGGCCCGCAGGTGGCGCACCTTGGCGTCGGAGGCGGGATCCAGGACCGTGACCTGCATGCCCCGGTCGAGCAGCGCCTCCGCCAGGTGTGAGCCGAGAAATCCAGCACCGCCGGTGATGAGAATCTTCATGACCCTTCCCGCCTCACCTTCCACTGATGACCGTCTTCGATTCACCGTCCATGACACGGCAGCCCGGCGCCAGCCGGCGGCGCGCCGCCCACTCGTCCGCCGGCTCTTCCGCCGCGCCTGCGCCCTGCACGCGCGTGAGCAGCACCAGGCCGTCGCCGGTGGCCACCGTGATCCCCCGCCCGGCGCGAATGTCGACGAGACATCCCGGCGCATACGGCGCGGACCCCTCGAGGGCCGTCCCCGCCCACAGATGCAGCCGCTCCGCGCCGTCGCCGGCGAAGGCGCCGGGGAAGGGATGCGTGACGGCGCGGATCATGTTGGCGATGCGCGCCGCCGTCCACGTCCATTCCACGCGGCCGTCCTCCGCCCCCCGACGCCCGTAGCACGACGCCCGCGCCGGATCCTGAGGCGTGCGCGGCGCCGTCCCCGCCACGAGGGCGCCGTACGAGTGGAGCAGGAGGTCCACCCCCGCCTTGACGATCCGCTCGTAGAGCGTGGCCGCGGTGTCCTCGCGCTCGATGTCGACCGGCACCTGCGCCACGACGTCCCCCGCGTCCGCCTCCTCCGTCATGTGGTGCAGCGTGACGCCCGTGCGCGACTCGCCGTTGACGAGCACCCAGTTCACGGGGGCGCGGCCGCGGTACGCCGGCAGCAGCGAGCCGTGCAGGTTCACGGCCGCGATGCGCGGCAGGCGCAGCAGCGGCTCCCCCAGCAGCCGGCGGTACCAGACGGACACGAACACGTCGGGAGCGAGGGCGGCGAGTGCCTGCGCCACCGCCGGCGTGTTCGGCGAGCGCGGCGTGAGGACGGGCAGCCCGTGCTCCGCCGCGAGCGCCGCCACCGAGTCGAACCAGCGGCGCTCGCGCGGGTCGTCGTCGTGCGTGACCACCGCCGCGATGTCTTCGCCGCGCGCGCGCAGCGCCTCGAGCACGCGCGCGCCGAAGGTGTGATACGCGAAGAGCACCACGCGCGGCCGCGTCACTGCAGCTCCTCCGCGACCACGTAGCGGGGGCGGCGGCGCACCTCCTGGTAGATGCGGCCGACGTACTCGCCGATGAGACCGAGGGCCAGGATCTGCAGCCCCACGAAGAAGAAGAGGATCGCGAAGAGCGTGAAGACGCCCTCCACCTCCGGCCCCACCAGCAGGCGCCGCAGCCCGAGGAAGGCGGCGAAGCCGAGCCCGAGAGCGGCCACGAAGATCCCCGCCACGCTCACGGCCTGGATGGGCAGCAGCGAAAAGCCGGTGAGCAGGTCGAAGAGCAGCCGCAGCAGCCGCAGCAGCCCGTACTTCGACTCGCCGTCGCGCCGCGCCGCGTGCGACACCGGCACCTCGGCCACCGTGCCCGCCAGCGTGTTGGCGAGGGCGGGAATGAACTGCGACGTCTCCGGGCACCGCACGAGCCGGTCCACGACGGAGCGCCGGTACGCGCGCAGCATGCAGCCGTAGTCGTGCATGGGCACGCCGACGAGCCGTGACGTGAGCCGGTTCACCAGCGACGAGGCCCACCGGCGCATGCGCGGGTCGTCGCGGCCGACGCGCCAGCCCCCGACGACGTCGGCGCCTTCGGCGAGCCGGTCCAGCAGGCGGGGGATCTCCTCGGGGGGATTCTGCAGGTCGCCGTCGAGGGTCACCACCACCGCGCCCCGGGCGCGCTCCAGACCGGCGAAGACGGCCGTGTGCTGTCCGTAGTTGCGGTTGAAGCGCACGATGCGCACGCCCGGGTCCTGGACGTGCAGCGCTCTCAGGATGTCGGCGGAGCCGTCGGTGCTGCCGTCGTCGATGAACAGGATCTCCCACGGGCGGCCGAGGTCCTTGAGGACGGCCACCAGGCGCTGGTGGAGATCGACGAGCGTGCGCGCCTCGTTGAAGACGGGAATGACGACGGACAGCGCGACGGCATCCGTCACCGCCGCCTCACGAGCAGGCAGTCGTTGTGGCCGCCGAACCCGAAGGAGTTCGAGATGGCGGCCTCGATGCGGGCGGGCACGGCGGCATTCGGCACGTAGCGCAGGTCGCAGTCGGGGTCCGCGACGCGGTAGTTGATGGTCGGCGGCGCGATCTGGTCGCGCACCGCCAGCACCGTGGTCGCCAGCTCGATGGCGCCCGCGGCGGAGATCGTGTGGCCGATCATCGACTTCGTCGAGCTCACGAGCAGGTGCCGGGCATGGGCGCCGAACACGCCCTTGATGGCCGCCGTCTCCACGCGGTCGTTCATGGGCGTGGAGGTGCCGTGGGCGTTCACATAGTCGATGTCCGTGGGGCGCAGGCCCGCGTCCTCGATGGCCGCCGCCATGGCGCGCACGGCACCGCCGCCGTCGGGCGCCTCGTCGGTGATGCGATAGGCGTCGCAGGCGGTGCCGTAGCCCACGAGCTCGGCGAGGATGTCGGCGCCGCGCGCCAGGGCATGGCCCTCCTCTTCGAGCACGAGGAAGGCGGCGCCCTCGCCCAGCACGAAGCCGTCCCGCCGCGCGTCGAAGGGCCGGCTCGCGCCCGCGGGATCATGGTTCTGCTTGGAGAGCACGCCGAGCAGGCAGAAGAGCTGCACCTCGATGGGCGAGGCGATGCAGTCGGCGCCGCCTGCGAGCGCCACGTCGATGCCGCCGCCGCGGATCGCCCGCAGCGCGGCGCCGAGCGCCTGCGCCGAGGAGGTGCAGGCGGTCTGCACCGTCGCCGCCGGCCCTTCGATGCCGAAGAGGCCCGCCACGCAGCTGGTGAGGTACTGCGGCAGGGCCCGGTACGCCGTGTCGGCGCCCGGCGCCGTCGCCAGCCCCCGCGCGAAGCTCACCGGCGTGCGCTCGCCGGCCGCCGCGCTCGCATAGGCGATGGCGCCCAGCTCGCGCAGGTCGCGACGCTCGCCGCTGGTGCCGACGTACACACCCGCGCGCCGCGACCGGAGCGCCTCGGCCGCGCGCGCGTGATGCACCGCGCCCCGCGCCGCGCGCACCCCCACCACCACGCCCCGCGGCTGCGGGCGATCGAGGCCGGCCTCCCTCCGAAACCCCTCGAGCATGTCCGGATCGGCGAGGGTGGCGGCGATCTGCGTGGGCAGCCCGTCGGGATCGAAGTGCGTGATGCGGCGCACGCCCGAGGCGGCGGAGAGCGCCGCCTTCCAGAACGGCTCCGCACCGATGCCGATCGGGGTCACCACGTCGAGGCCGGTCACGACCACCCGTCGCATCTCAGGCCAGCAGCGAATAGCCGGCGTCGACGACGAGGGTCTGACCCTGGATCGCCTGCGCGGCCGGGCTCGCGAGGAAGTACACGGCGTCCGCCACCGCCTCCGCGGTGACGAGACGGCCGCCCGGCGTGCGGGCGCGCGCGGCCGCGAGCAGCGCCGCCCCGTCCGGGATGGCGTGCCAGATGTCGGTCTCGACCGCGCCCGCCGTCACCGTGTTCACGGTGATGCCGCGCGGGGCCAGCTCCACCGCGAGATAGCGGGTGAGCGCTTCCATCGCCGCCTTCGACACGCCCACCGCGGCGTAGCCGGGGATCACGCGCTGGCTGCCGAGACTCGAGAGCGCGACGACGCGCCCGCCCTCGCCCATCAGCGCCGCCGCCGCCTGCGCCGCGAGCAGGAGCGGCCGCGCGTTGGTGGCGAGCACCCAGTCGAGCTGCCTGGCGGTCACCGTGAGCGCCTCCCGCAGCACGCCCGAGGCCGCGTTGGACACGAGCACGTCGAGACGGCCGGCGAGGCGCCGCACCTCGCCGAACATCCGCTCGATCTCCGCCGGCTGCTTGAGATCACCCTGCAGCAGGCACGCGCGCGCGCCGCGCAGCTCCACCTCGTGCGCGGTCTTGTCCGCGGCCTCGCGGTTCACGAAAAAGTTGATGAAGACGCGCGCGCCCGGCTCCGCGAAGCGCAGCGCGATGGCGCGCCCGATGCCGCGGCCGCCCCCGGTCACGAGGATCTCGCGCGTGGGGCTCATCGGGGATCGATCCCGACCAGCGCAAGGGCGTCCCTGGTCAGCGTACGATGCAGCGCGCGCAGGCGCTCGCCCACTCCGTCGTGGTCGTCGACGATGGTGATGTCCAGCGTGGCGGTCGCCACCGTCCGGCCCGTCACCGCCGCCGTCGCCGCCACCGTCCAGCGCGCGCGGTCGGGCTCAGGGCAGGGATCCCGCCTCCGGCACGTCACGCTGAGCTGGTCCCCCGGGCGCACGAGGACACGGAAGGCGGCGCGGCTCACACGGTCCAGGCGCGCCACGCGGGCGAAGTCGTGCGTGACCCCGACCAGCAGCTGCGTGGCCTGCTCGAAGGTCTCCACGAGCAGGGCGCCGGGCAGGATGGGCACGCCCGGGAAATGGTCGTCGAAGACGTCCTCGGCGGCGCTGACGTTCTTCACGATCTCGATGGCGGCCCCCGGATCGAGGCGCAGGATGCGATCGACGAAGACGAAACGCAGACCCTGGCGCCCTTCAGGCGCCGGCGGCGAGGCGTGAGGCGCGCGCCAGCTGGCCACCGATGTACGCGGTGAGTGCGCCCACGGTGAAGCGGTTGAGCACCTCCGGCATCACGGCGGGCGAGTGCAGATTGTCGAGGAGATGGCCGGCGAGGCGCTTGGGATCGAGCGTGGAGAGATCCAGCCCCATGCCGTCGAGCTCCTGCAGCAGGCGCTCGGCGAGCGCCAGCGCCAGCGCCTCTTCGTCACCGGCGGTGCGCGCCAGCCCGTGGCGCGTGTGCAGGTGCTGCAGCACGGCGCCGATGGTCGACGGCGCCACCGTGCGCAGCTCGTCCGCGGTCACGGCCATCCCGGTGCGCTCGGCCAGCAGCCGGTCGAGCACGCGCAGGTCACGCCACTCGAGCACGCGGTCCTGCAGCAGCCGGGCGGCGATGTCGACGCCGAACGTGTGCTGGCACTTGAAGCTGATGTCGAGGAAGTCGATCGACTCCGCGCCGAGGTCCCGCACGAGGGAGGCGTGGTCGGTCACGGTGGCCTCGTCGACGCCGAGGGACTCCACGAGGATCTTGCCGAGCGCGACCCGGATTTCGCCGGACGTCCAAACCTTCGTCGTATCTGGCTGCATGGTCTCTCCCTGGTCCTCCTAGCCTATTCCGCCATCGACGGCGATCACCTGCCCGGTCACATAACTCGCCCCCTCGGAGGCAAGATACACCGCGAGCGACGCCACTTCAGCCGGCTGTCCCACGCGCCGCATCGGAATCAGCTCACGGATGCGCGCGCCCGACGCCCCCGCGAAGGGGCGGCTCATGTCGGTCTCGATGAGGCCGGGGGCGATCGCGTTGACGGTCACGCCCCGCGGCGCCAGCTCGGTGGCGAGGGCGTGGGTGAGGGCGTTCACGCCGCCCTTCGACGCCGCGTAGTTGACCTGACCGCGCCCGCCCCGCGTGCCGAGGGCGGAGCTGATGTTGATGATCCGTCCCCACCGCGCCGCCAGCATGTGCCGCGCCGCCACCCGGCACGTGTGATACAGCGAATCCAGATTGGTGCGGAGCACCGCCGACCATTCCTCCGGCGTCATCTCGACGAGCAGGCCCTCGCGGATGATCCCCGCGTTGTTCACGAGGATGTCGAGCCGTCCCGAGCGCTCGATGAGCGCCGTCATGAGCCGGCCCACCGCCTCGCCGTCGCCGACGTCCGCCTGGCACACGAAGCCGTGGCCTCCCCCGGCCTCGATCGCCTGCAGCGTCTCCTTGGCATGCTCGTGCTGGATCCGGTAGTTCACCCACACCGTCGCCCCCGCCCGGGCGAGCGCAACGGCGATGGCACGGCCGATGCCGCGCGAGGCGCCCGTGACCAGGGCCACGCGTCCGGCGAGGTCGATCGTCATGCCGCCGCGTCGTAGGGGCCCAGCACGAGCGCGGCCGCTTCGCCAAATTGACCGAGCGAGAGGACGAGCGCGTGCGTCGGCGCCACGGCGCGATTCGAGGACCCGATGGAAACGATGGACGGGATGATAGCGTGCTGCAGGAGGGCCGAACAAGCGAGGAATTCGACGGCGCCGGACGCGGCTCCCATGTCGCCGTGCGCCTTCTTGAGGCGGATCATCGCGGTGCCGGAGGCCCGGGCGCCGAGCACCTTGGCGAGCGCGATCTCCTCCGCCGCGTCGACGGGCGCGGTGCCGTCTCCGTGCAGGCTCACGACGTCAGGCATCCGGCCCGCCGCATCGAGCACGGATTCCACCGCGCCCGCGATGCGCTGGGAGAGGCGGGCGGGATCCTGGCGGTTGGCGATCTCGCCCTCTCCCGCCACGGTGGCGAACCCCAGCACTTCCCCGTAGACGGTGGCCCCGCGGCGCCGGGCGCGCCCGGCCTCCTCGAGCACGAGGAGGCCGCTGCCCTCGGCGGCCACGAAGCCCGGGCGCCGGCCGTCATCGGAGGCGAGGAATCCGGCGCCGTCATACACCGCGAACACCAGCTCCTCGATCAGCGCATCGGTGCCGCCGCACAGCGCAGCGTCCAGCTCGCCATCGACGATGGCGCGGTACGCCTCGCCGATGGCGTGCGCGCCGCCCACCGAGCCCTCCGTGAGCGCGCGGCACATGCCCTGGGCCTCGTGCGCGATGGCCATGTGGCCGGCGGCGAGGTTCGGCAGGGTCTTGAGCGAGAAATCCAGCGGGTTGATGTTGTGCATGCAGAAACGGTTGGCACGCGACATGTCGAGCTGGCCCGAGCCGTCGGCCGCCTCCGCCGCCAGCAGGTACTGCGTCATCGAGCCCAGGTCCCAGGACAGCACGTTGACGCCGAGCACGACGCCGAGCCGGTGCGCGTCCCCCCCGCCCGGCGTCAGTCCGGCGTCGTCCATGGCGAGCGAGGCGCCGAGCATCCCGAGCAGCGTGGCACGGTTGTACAGCTTCTGCTGCTTGCGCTGCAGCCGCCCGAGGTGCGGCTGGATCGCCTCCGCCGTCACCGCCGCCGCCCGCGTGGCGGGCAGCCCCAGCGCCGCCGGGCGCGCGGTGGTCGTGATCGCCCCGCGTCCCTCGGCCAAGGCGGCCCAGTGCGCATCCAGACCGACACCCAGCGGCGACACCACGGCCCGGCCCGTCAGCACGACGCGCCGCGCGCTCATCGCAAGGCTCCGAAGGCGGCGAGGTCGGTGGCGGGCACGCGCACGCACACGAAGAGGAGGCGCGCGGCGGCCACGAGCGCGCCGGCGGCGAGCACCTCCCCGCTCGTCTCGGCCACGACGGTGGGGGCGGAGCCATCACCGTCGAGCCCGTTGAGCGAGGCACGCGCCTGCAGCGGCACGCCGGGACGCGCGCGCCCCTCGAACCGGCACTCCTGCACCTTCAGCAGCAGCGGCAACCGGCCGCGGTCGAGGCACCGAAAGACGAGGTGTCCACCGGTCATGGCAAGCAGCTCCAGGAGCAGGGAGTTCGGAACCTGATCGGGCCCCAGCGGGCCCGAGAACGCATCGTCGCCGGCGGCGAACGTCTTGCGCACCTCGATGCGCGCCGGCCCGTCCGTCTGCAGCACGACGACCTCGTCGATGAAGCGGTACCGCATCAGGCCGGGACCAGGAGGACGACGCCGACGGCATGGTCGCGCGTGTGGGACAGCGACACGGAGGCCGCCCGCAGGCCCGACTGCGCGAGCACCTCGGCGGCGGCGCCGTGGAAGACGAGGCCCGGCCGGCCGGCCTCGTCGCGCGTGACCTCCACATCCTGCCAGCGCATGGCCCCCGCCAGTCCGGTGCCGAGCGCCTTCAGCGCCGCCTCCTTGGCGGCAAAGCGCGCGGCGAGGTGGGTCCAGGGCCGCGCCTGCGTCCGGCAGTAGTGCAGCTCCGCGGCGCCGAAGACCTCGCCCAGCAGCGCCTCCCGCCCTTCCAGGCGCGCGCGGAAGGCGGCCACGTCGACGAGATCGACGCCCACGCGCGGCGGCGGGGTGCGGACCAAGGCTCCCGCCGCCTCCAGCCTCAGAAGAGCACGGCCAGGGCCGCGAAGGACAGGATCGCGGAGCCGACCGCCTGCATCACGTCACGCACGGTCGGCAGCACGCGGATCTTCTCCTCTTCCTTCGGCGGGACCATGATCGTGTCGCCGGGCTGGACCGTGCGCACCTTGGCGAAGCTCGCGATGGCGGAGCCGTCGGCCTTCACGATGTGCGTCTCCTTCTGGTCCGCCTCCTTCGAGAAGCCGCCCACGCGGTTCACGTAATAGTCGACGTCGGAGCCGGGCTTGTACAGCACCGACGTGGATGTCCGCACGGCGCCGATCACGAGGACCGACGACGGCGGCTCAGGCACGTGCAGCCGGTCGCCGTCCACGAGCGCGATGTCCTCCGCGGTGCCGCGGAGCTTGGCGGGGTCGTCGAGGCGCACCACCATGCGGCCCACCGTGACCCGAGCCGCCATGCTCGTGAGCATCTCCCGTCGTGCCTGCAGCGCGGCCTGCTGCGACAGCACCTCTTCCTTTTCCGCGCCGACGATGGTGGTGGCCGCGGTGGCCATGATGGCCTTTTCCTGGAGCTGGACGAACTGCTGTAGCTGCTCGTACTCGGTCTGCCGCAAGGCGGCCCGCGTGAACACGGCGCCGGTGAGGAATGCCTTGTCGGTGAATCCTCCCGCGCGCTCGATGACCGAGCTGATGTGCTCGCCCTCGGCGATCGGATAGTCTCCCGGACGCACCACTTGACCGCTGAGGCTCACCAAGCGCGAGGGCCGGAACTCCGTGCGCACCGAGACCTCGTCCAGCGGTCTGAGCTGAAGGTCGGACTCCTTATCGCCCGTCCAGGCTTTCTTGAGGTCCACGGAGACGATCTCCACCGTGAGGTCGGCACGCCGCCGCGTGATCTCGATACGCTCGGTGTACGCCTCCGGCAGCAGCTTGTCCGCCGGGAGCAGCTCGCTCACGCGCATCGCCGGCTTCAGCTCGTACAGCCCCGGATACTTGACGGCCCCGTCCACCCGCACCGTGTTGTAGATGCGTGGGTCACTGCGGTGGACGAGCACGAGGTCGCCGCCCTGCACGGGCGGGTTGCC
>JBBDXO010000243.1:0-14748 GCA_040902295.1 Candidatus Rokuibacteriota bacterium
TTGTTGTCGAGGGCGCGCGCGCGGCTCTGGATCTCGAAGATCTCGTTGCCGGTGGCCGGATGGGGATACGAGGCCCGGTAGACCACCTCGGCGCCGTTCATGGCGAGGGCGCGCGCATTCTCCGGGTACGAGCCTTCGTTGGCCATCATGATGCCGAGGCGGCCGATCTCCGTATCCACCACGGGCCAGAAGGCGTCGAGATTGCGGCCGTACTTTTCCACCCACCAGTCGTACACGTCGTGCGGGCACACCGAGTGCTCGACGGGGAAGAGCGGCGACACCTTGTAATGCTTGAGGATGACCTTGCCCTTCGGATTGATGATGAAGCCGACGTTGAAGAAGCGGTCCTTGAGGTCGGGGTGCTTCGCCTTCGCCTGCGCCATGATGAAGGCGTCGTATTGCTTGGCGATCTTGCCCAGCTCCTCGGTCTCCTCGCCGGGGATGTCGATGGCGCACTCGCGCGCGAACGTGACGTGATCGAGGTCCAGCACCTCGTCGTTGAAGGCCTGCAGCGCGCCCTCGGGGAAGGCGATGAGGCGCACGGGCAGGTCCAGGCTCGACAGCCACGAGGCCGCCTTCACCAGGTGGTGCAGGTGCTCGAGGTTGATCTTGATGTCCTTGCGCTTGCGGATGCCGCGCACGGTCGGGATCAGACCCACGGCGGTGTAGGGCTTGATCATCGCTCCGGGCCTCCTAGCCGAACATCGAGAAGTCGACCGCCTTCTCCGTGATGAACTCCAGGAGGACGGGTGTGCCCTCGCGGGTCTTGGCGATGCCGCGCTTGATGGCGGGCACGATGTCGCCGGGCGCGGTCACGCGCTCGCCGTAGCCGCCGAGGGCCTTGGCGAAGTCGGCGTAGTTGCCGCTGATGTCGGTCGAGCGGTACTTCTCGGTGGCCGTCTTCATGATCTTCAGCTCGATGGCCATCGAGAAGTTGTTCAGGAGGATGGACAGGATGGGGATGCGCTCGCGCACGGCCGTCTCGAAGTCCATGCCCGTGAAGCCGATGGCGGCGTCGCCCCACACGTTGACGCAGAGCTTGTCGGGCGCGGCGAGCTTGGCGCCCATGGCGAGGCCGAGGCCGTAGCCGAGCTGCGTGGTCTTGCCCCAGCCGATGTACGACAGCGGCTCCGTCGGCTCCCAGAAGGGCGAGATCTGATCGCGCGGGCTGCCCGCGTCGTGCGTGATGATCGTGTTGGCCACGTCCACCGTGTGCATGAGGTCCCAGATCACGCGGTAGGGCGACAGGGGCGCGGTGTCGGCGGTGAGGCGCGGCATCCACTGCGCCAGCCAGTCGGCCTTGAGCTGCTTGATCTCCTGCGACACGCCGGCGGCGCGCCCGCGCGGGCCGCCCTTGAGGCGATCGCGCACCTCCTCCAGCAGCGCGTCCAGCGTGAGGCCGGCGTCGCCCACGAGCGCCAGCTCGGCGGGCACGTCCTTGTTGATGTCCGTGGGATCGAGGGTGGCGTGCGCGATCTTCTTGCCCTTCGGCATGGCCACGCCGTAGTTCGTCGTCGCGAACGAGCAGCCGATGCCGAAGATGAGATCGGCGTTCGTGAGGAAGTGGTGCAGCGCCTTGCTGATGGAGCGGCCGCCGGAGCCGAGCGACAGCGCGTGGTTTTCCGGGAACGCGCTCTTGCCCTGCAGGCTCGTCGTGACCGGCGCTTCCAGCAGCTCGGCCAGCTCGCGAAGCTGCTTCCACGCCTTGGCGTAGTGCACGCCCTGGCCCGCGTAGATGACGGGGCGCTCGGCCGCCACCAGCGCGGCGGCGACGCGCGAGACGTCCTTGGGGTCGGGCCCGCTGCGCAGCCGCGGCGTGGGCGCGTAGCTCCAGCCGTCCGGCACCTCTTCCTGCAGCAGATCGGTGGGCAGCTCCACCAGCACGGGGCGGGGGCGGCCGTTCCGGACCTGGGTGAAGGCGCGGCGCATGGCGGCGGGCACGGCGTCCGCCATCACCACCTGCTCGCACGACTTGGTGACGTGCTGGTAGTTGAGGAACGAGTTGAAGTTCGGCGGCACGTTCATGATCCGGCGGTTGTAGCCGGCGGGCAGGACCACGATGGGCACGGAGTCGCCGTAGGCTTGCGCCACGCCGCCGAAGGCGTTCTCGGTGCCGGGCCCGTGCTGCATGGCGAAGACGCCGATGCGGTCGCCGGAGGAGATGCGGCTCACGGCGTCCGCCATGTGCAGGCCCACGCGCTCCTGGCGCACGATGATGGTGCGGATGTCGGCTTCCGCCGCCGCCTCGATGATGGGGTTGACGGGATAGCCGATGAGAAACTTCACACCTTCGCGCTTCAGGATGTCGGCGACGACCGCGGCGGCTTTCATGGCTCTCTCCTCCGTGCGATGACTCTGGCGTACGAGACTATACGCCGAAACATCCGGCCCGGGCCCGTTCAGCCGCCGGCCGGCTTCGTCGTGCCGTCCGGTGGCGACGGGCCGGACGGCACCGGGAGGAGATTCTCGACGTCCTTCAAGGGTCGCGCCTGCCGGGCCTGCTCCTCGATGACGCCGGCTTCGCTGGATAACCCGCC
Source organism: Candidatus Rokuibacteriota bacterium (assembly GCA_040902295.1). Taxonomy (GTDB): domain Bacteria; phylum Methylomirabilota; class Methylomirabilia; order Rokubacteriales; family CSP1-6; genus JBBDXO01. The sequence continues at coordinate 2,538 of JBBDXO010000243.1, forward strand.
TTCCGCTCTCGTCGCCACGGCATCGGGGTCTTCGGGCGGCGACTCTGCCGGGCGCGGTGGCGGTGGCCCGGCGCCGTGCGTGTCGGCCACCTGCTCCGCGAGCACGGTGACGGGGATGCCCTGGGGGAAGACGACCTCCCGGGCCTCGTCGGGCATCGAGATGCCATGGTGCTGAAAGGCCAGTTTCACGAGGCGGATCACCGAGGAGCGCACCTTCAGCCAGCTGTGCCGGCGGCCGTCGAGCCAGAAGTAGACGCGCAGGTTGATCGTCGCCTGCCCCAGGCTGTCCGCCAGCACCCAGGGCTCGGGGTCGTTCAGGACGGCTGGATGCTGCGCCAGCACGTTCCGTGCGATCTCCTGCGCCTCGTTGATGGAGGCGTCGTAGCCGATGCCGACGACGAAGTCCTCGCGCCGGTTGGCGTTGGTCGTGAAATTGCGCAGGTTGCTCTTGTACACGCTGGCATTCGGGATCTGCACGACGTTGCCATCGAGCGTCATGAGGATCGTCGTGCGGATGTTGAGCTGCTGCACGTAGCCGGTCACGCCGGAGACCTCGACGAGGTCGCCCGTCTCGAAGGGCCGCTGCATGCTGAGGAAGATACTGGCCAGGAAGTTCTCGGTGATATCCCGGAAGGCGATGCCGACGGCGAGACCGAGGAGGCCGGTGCCGCCGATCACCGTGAACGCCAGCTGCGTGAGGCCGGAGACGCGCAGGATCACGTAGGTGCCCACGAGGAACACGAGGACCCCCGCCCCGCGCGTGATGACCTTCAGCAGGAGCCGTGCGCGAATCCGTCGCCCCAGGAGCGTGCGGGTGCCTCGCGTGGTCAGCACGCCCGCGCCGGCCGACAGCGCCAGGATCAACAGCCCGAAGGCGACGAAGGGAAGCGAGCGAATGAAATCGCGCCACAAGGCGAGCAGGCCGCTCGAGGCCGGCCGGAAATCCCACGCCGATGGCTCGGGCACCTCCATCCGGTTGGCGACGGCGACGACGTCGCGCGTGTTGCGCGCCAGATCGCCGGCCCATTTCTTGAGCTCGTCCGATTCCGCCCGCCCGCTGAGAAAGACCACGCCGTGCTCCACCCGCACGTGCAGGTCGCTGAACCAGTCGGTGGCCGTCAGGACGCTCTGGAGACGGGTCCGGATCTCTTCATCGCGGGCGACGGGGTTCACCTCCACCTTCGTGGCGGCCGGAGAGAGCTCCTCCTCGCCGGGCCCGGATCGGGGGGACGGCTCGCCGGCTCGGCCGCCTGGTTCCTGGGCGAGGACGGCCGACGGCAGCACGCCGCACAGAGCACACAGCACCACCACTCGCAGGACCCGACTCACGCGGTCGTATACCGATGGCTGCACGCGAACACTCTCCTTGCGCAACGATGCCCAGGCCGCTACCGGCAGGATGCCCATGTTGACAATTCCCGGCAAGCGCGCCTAGGTTGCCGGTGCGGTAGCCTTCCGCCGGAAGAGAGGAACGCTCAGCCATGTGCGCGCGCATCGCCGTGTCCGTGATGCCGCTCGAGAACCGCCGCGAGGCGCTCATCGGCCTCGCCACGGCCGCCGACCGCCTCGGCTACGACACCTTCGCGCTGCCGGAGACGTGGGCGTACGACATCACCGTGCTGCTCGCGGAAGCGGCCCTGCGCACGGAGCGGATCGGCCTCGCCACCGGCATCCTGGGCGTGTGGAATCGCAGCCCGGCCACCCTCGCCATGGCGGCCGCCACCCTCGCGAGCCTGTCGGGCGGGCGGTTCGCGCTCGGCCTGGGGGCGAGCACGCCGCAGCTCACGGAGGGGCTCCACGACGTGCCCTTCACGGCGCCGCTGGCGCGGATGCGGCGCACGCTCACGCAAGTGCGGGCCCTGCTGGCGGGCGCGCGCGTGCCGCTCGCGGTGACGACGGGGGCGCGCGCGCTCAAGCTCAACGTGCCCGCAGCGCCGGTGCCCCTCTACCTCGCCGCGCTCGCGGACCCGTCGATCCGCCTCGCCGGCGAGCTGGCCGACGGATGGCTGCCCTTCCTCTACCCGCGCTCCCATCTCGAGACCGGACGCCAGCGCCTGCGGGAAGGCGCGGCCACCGGGGGCCATCCCGACCGCCTGCCGATCATCATCCCGTCCCTGCCCGCCGTCGTCAGGGAGGACGCGGCGACGGCGCGGCAGGGGGCGGCGTGGTTCGTCGCCTTCTACCTGACCACGATGGGAGCGCTGTACCGCACCTCGCTCACGCGGCAGGGCTACGGCAAGGACGTGGAGGCCGTGCTCGCCGCCAACACGCCGAAGTTCGCCGGCGTCGTGCCCGCCGCCGCCGAGGCGCTGCTCGAGCAGCTCATCGTGTTCGGCACGCCGGAGCAGGCGCGCGCGCGGCTGGCGCAGTGGCACGCCGCCGGCGCCGACATGTCGCTGCTCCTGCTGCAGGCCAACCTGACGCCCGCCGAGATCGACTTCACCCTGAAGGCGTTCACGCCGATGCTGGACGCGTGAGGAGGACGTGATGGAGCAGGCCAAGGTCACCCCGCGCGACCGCGTGGTCGCCGCCTACAAGGGCGGGTTCGCGGACCGCGTGCCCGCGTACCCGATCGCGGGATCGTTCGCCGGCTGCCTGGACGGGCTCAGCATCGAGGAGTACTGCACCAATCCCAGGAAGGCCGTGAAGGCCATGCTGAACTACTACGAGCGCTACCAGCCCGACATCATGATCGCCTTCAACGACCTCGCCAAGGAGGCGGAGGCGATCGGCTGCCACGTCAAGTATTCCGACTACGTGGTGCCGTCCATCGACGAGCACGTGCTCCAGGACGACAAGGGCAAGCTCGCGCGCCTCGAGGTGCCGGACCCCTTCAAGGACGGCCGGCTGCCGGCGTTCCTCGAGCAGTGCGAGGCGCTGTCGGCGGCGAAGTTCCCGAGCGCGCTGGGCGCCGTGCTCGTGGGGCCGTGGACCATCGCCATGCTCATGCGCAACCCGGAGATCATGTGCCTGGACACCATCGACGATCCCGAGTTCGTGCACGCCCTGATGCGCTTCGCCACCGAGTACGCCAAGCGCTGCGGCGATGCCGTGCTCACCACGAAAATCGGCCTCAGCTACACCGACCCCACCGCCTCCTGCTCGCTGGTGGGACCGGAGACGTACCGGGAGTTCATCAAGCCGTACCACAAGCAGCTCGTCGATTACTTCCGCGCCAAGAAGGTCGGCACCACCGTCCACATCTGCGGCACCACGCACCAGATTCACGAGGATCTGGTGGACGTGGGCTTCGTCGCCATCACCATCGACCTCGACCAGCAGGCGGACCCCTCCCTCATGGTGGACCAGCTCGACCGGCTGGTGACGCTCGGCAACGAGCGCAACGTGGTGGCCATCGGCAACGTGGACGTCACCATCTTCGAGCGCGCGAGCCGAGCCCAGATCGAGGCCGAGGTGCGCCGGTGCATCGACACCGTCGGCAAGCGCTCCCGCTTCGTGCTCTCCACCTCCTGCGAGCTGCCCCCCCGCGCCGACCCCGACTGCGTGAAGTGGTTCATGGACGCCGCCCGCGAGTACGGCCGCTACGACCGCATCCTCGCCTCCTGAGGGGGCTTCGAGGAAGGCGCGGGCGTCCCGACGTATGCCTGGAGATGTTAGAATGTATGCCTGACTTCCACTCCCGGAAGGGAGGCGCATATGACGCGAGCGGTCACGTTGAAGCGGCGGGCGTTTTTCGTCGATGAGCGGGCGTTGAAACGAGCCCGCAAATATCTGAAGGCGGCCACGGACGCCGAAGTCGTGAGGGAGTCCGTCGCGCGCATCGCCGAGATGGAAGAGTTCTGGCAGTTCATGACGACGACCCGGGGAACGCTCCGGCGTGGCAGCGTGAAGGCGCCGTAGTGGGGTGGGCCATCCTGGACACCAGCGTATATATCGGTCACTGGGAGCGGGGTCTCTACGACACACCGCTCGCGGCCGTTCGCCGGGCGTTCATCGTGCGGCACTCCGCGGTCGTCCTGTCGGAACTCAGGCGCGGTGCCCGCACGCGAGAGGCGCAGCGCCTGGTTGAAGGGTTGTACAAGCTTGCCCTCATCCAGTGGGAGCCGACAGCCACTGACTGGTGGGAAGCGGGACGGTTGATCCGTGACATCGGTGACGATCAGGGCTGGGACCGCGCCAAGCGTCGCGACTTTCAGAACGATGTGTTGATATCCCTGACGGCGCGACGCCATGGGGCGACCGTGGTGACGGCCAACGACAGGGATTTCGGCTTCCTGGGCCGCGCCCTCCAGATACCCATCGTCGCCGTCTAGGATTTCACACGGCGGGCCGGGCGGTGTTCTAACAGGCGAAGAGAGGGAGATGGGGCAGGAGCCGTTCGAGGCGGTGGTGGCGGCGCATCACGCGGAGATCTATCGCTATCTGCGGCGGGTGACCTTCCGCGCCAGCGACGCCGAGGACCTGTCGCAGGAGGCGTTTCTGCGGGCGTTCCGGGCCTACCGGACGCTGCCGCCGGAGGCCAACGTGCGCGCGTGGCTGTTTGCCATTGCCACCAACCTGTTCCGCAACCACGTGCGCGGCGAGCAGCGGCGGCAGGCGGCTCACGCGGTGGTGAAGGGGAGGGGCCGTGACGGCGAAGACGACGGCCCGGAGGGGGAGGCGCTGTTCAACGAGGCGCGCGCGGTGATGGCGGGGGTGATCGACCGGCTACCGGTGAGACAGCGCCTGGCCTTCGTCATGCGCAAGATCCACGACCTGTCCTACGACGAGATCGCCCGCGGCCTCGGCTGCTCGGAGGATTCCGCCCGTGCCCACGTCTTCCAGGCCTTCCGCAAGATCCGCCGGGGCCTGGAGGGGCAGGCATTGACTCAGGGGGAGAGCCCGTCATGACCTCGAAGCACCCGATGTGCCGCGCGATCGAGCCCGACCTCGTGGCCACCGCGATGGACGAGGCGCCGCCTGCCTCCCGCGAGCGCGTCCACATGCACGTCGGCTTGTGCCCGCCCTGCCGCAGGGACCTCGACCAGTACCGGTCCATCGATCGGCTGGCGGGCGCGATGCGGCGCGTGCCGGTCACCGGCGACCGCGCGGACGCGGCCCGGAGCGATCTGGAAGGCCGGCTCGCCGAGCTGCGGCGGCGGATGGTGACGTGTCGGCTGTGGAACTCGCCGCTCGGCCCGCTGCTCATCGCGCGCTCCGAGCAGGGGGTGGTGGCGGTGGAATACCTCGACACGGCGCAGCTCGGCGCCTCGCGGCTGCCGCGCCTGCTCGACATCGAGCTCGTGGAGGAGGGCGTGGAGACGGAGCCCTTCTACCAGCAGCTCCTCGAATACCTGCGCGGCGAGCGCACGCGGCTGGTGTGGCCCCTCGACCTGCGCCTGGCGCGCAGCGACTTTCATCGCGAGGTGCTGCGGATGACCGCCGAGCTGCCGTACGGCGCCGTGACCTCGTACGGCCGCATCGCGCGCGAGATCGGCAAGCCGAGCGCGGTACGGGCGGTGGCGCAGGCGCTGCGCTGGAACCCGCTGCCGATCGTGGTGCCCTGCCACCGCGTGGTGGGCGGCACGGGCGCGCTCACCGGGTATGCCGGCGACAAGCTCGCGCTCAAGGAGCGCCTGCTCACGCTGGAGGGCGTGCCCACCGCGCGCGGCGCCCGCGCCACCCGCGTGCGGCGCGACTCGATGTACCTGCGGCCCGATCGCGACGTCGAGTACTGCCTGCCCACGTGCGGCTCGCTGCCGTCGGTGCCCCTCGCGCGGCTGACGCTCTTCGGCTCGCGCGAGCGCGCGGAGGCGAGTGGCCTCACGCCGTGCACGATCTGCCGCCCCGACCTGCATCCGCTCTCCGCGTAACCGTCGCCTTTCACATCGGCCTCCCTGCGGTGTCACACCAGGCAGAAGGAGGCTGTCATGGAATTGATGCTGACGCTGCTGGCCGTCCTCGTCCTCGTCATGCTGCCGGTGCTCGCCCTCGGCGCGCTGCTCGCGCTGGTGACCCGCCTGCAGCGCTCGCGCGCGCACGTGATCGCGCAGCAGATCGCGCTCACGGACGCCATTCACGCCGAGCTGGGCGCCGTCGCCGCTCCCGTGGTGGCCAAACCCGTCTTCGGGCCCTGGCGCGTGAGCTTCGCGGTGCCCTTCGGCCGGCCCGCGCTCGTGGAGCAGCTCGTCGTGATCACCAGCCGCGTGCTCGGGGCGGCCTCGCCGGCCGGCGTCCGCATCGTGCTCACGCCGCGGGCCGACGTTCCGCGCGCCCGTGCGGCGTGAAGGGGGGAAGGGCATGGGCGACAATTTCTATCTGATGGAGAGCTGCCTCCGCATCCGGATCGCCGAGCTGCACGCGGCGGCGGCGCGCGAGCGGCTGATCGCCGCGCTCCCGGCGCGGCCCACGCGGGCCCGGCGCGCGCTGGCCGCCGTGGCCGGGCTGATGCGCACGGCCTCCCCGCGCTCGACCCCGCTCGCCGCAGGCGAGCATCCGCGCTGACGCCGCACCCACCGTAGGCGCGGAGTCTTTTCTTGGCGCGGGGGGCCGGGGCTCCTACCATGCTGGAGCATGTCCACCGCCCCCCGCGCCTCCCGCGCCGTCTACATCGGCCTCTTCCTCGTCACGCTGGCGACGATCATGTACCAGATCGCCCTCACGCGGATCTTCAGCGTGGCCACCTGGTATCACTTTGCGTTCGTGGCCATCTCCGTCGCCATGTTCGGGATGACCGTGGGCGCCCTCATCGTGTACCTCCGGCCCGCCTGGTTCCCGCCCGCGCGGGTGACGCGCGGCCTCGGCGTGAGCGCGTTGCTCTTCGGCGTGGCCATCGTCTTCAGCCTGTTGACCCAGCTCTCGGTGCCCTTCGCGGCGGGGCTCTCGCTCCTCGGCGTGTACACCGTGGTGTTCACGTACGTGGTGGTGGCGGTCCCGTTCGTCTTCAGCGGGATCAGCGTGACGCTGGCGCTCACCCGGTTTCCGCGCCAGGTCCCCACGCTCTACGCGGTCGACCTGCTGGGCGCGGCCACCGGCTGCGGGCTCGTGATCCTGGCGCTGGATGCCACCGACGGCCCCACCACCGTCATCGCCACCGCGATCATCGCCTGCGCGGCGAGCGCCTGCTTCCTGACGCCGGCGGACGGGCCGCGCCTGCGCGCGGCGGCGCTGATGGCCGTCACCCTCTTCGCGATGTTCGTGGCCGTCAACAGCCTGCGCATCACGGAGCAGGCGTCGCTGCTGCGCGTGGAATGGGTGAAGGGCGTGCGCCAGCCGCGGCCGCTCTTCGAGAAGTGGAACTCGTTCTCGCAGGTCACCGTCAACGGCGACCCCACCCGGCCCACGCCCGCGCAGGGCTGGGGCATGAGCTCGACCTATCCCACCCACCAGTGGGTGCAGCAGCTCTGGCTGCTGATCGACGGCGCCGCCGGCACGCTGCTCACCCGGTTCGACGGGCGCCTGGGCATGATCGAGCACCTGAAGTACGACGTCACGAACGCGCCCCACTGGCTGCGACGCGACGCGCGCGTGCTCGTGGTGGGCACGGGCGGGGGCCGCGACGTGCTCTCCGCGCTCGCCTTCGGCCAGCGCGAGGTGGTGGGCGTCGAGATCAACGGCGACATCATCGACGTCGTCAACGCGCACTTCGGCGCCTTCACCGGCCATCTCGACCGGGACCCGCGGGTGACGTTCGTCAACGACGAGGCGCGCAGCTACATCGCGCGCCAGCGCGGGCGCTTCGACATCCTGCAGATCTCGCTCATCGACACGTGGGCGGCCACGGGGGCGGGCGCCTTCGTGCTCAGCGAGCACTCGCTCTACACCACGGAGGCGTGGAGGCTCTTCCTCGACCGGCTCACGCCGCAGGGGCTGCTGTCGGTGTCGCGCTACTACTACGACCGGCGCCCGGACGAGATCTATCGCGCGACGTCGCTCGCCGTCGCCGCCCTCGTCCATCGCGGCGTCACGCGGCCCCGTGACCACATGGCCATCGTGCGTCACGCCACCGGCGCCGACGGCGTGCGGGCGCCGCTCGGGATGGCCACGCTGCTCGTGAGCCCGTCGCCGCTGTCGGCCGCCGACGTCGACGCCCTGGAGGCGGCGGCTCACCGCCTGAACTTCGAGGTCGTGCTGTCCCCGCGTCATGCCGGGACCGCCGCCTTCGCCACCCTCACGAGCGGGCAGGATCTCGCCGCCTTCTACGAGCAGTTCCCGGTGAACATCGCGCCGCCCACCGACGACAGCCCGTTCTTCTTCCACACGCTGCGGCTGCGCGACATCTTCGACGGCGCGCTGTGGCGCGCCGGCCTCGGCAGCGACGCCTCCAACGTGGGGGCGGTGTGGGTGCTGGGCGTGCTGCTGCTCACGGTCATCGGCCTCACCATCCTGTGCGTCGTGGTGCCGCTGGCGCTGACGACCGACCGCCGCGCGCTGGCGGGCACGACGCCGCTCTTCGTGTTCTTCGCCGGCATCGGCTTCGGCTTCATGCTCATCGAGATCTCGCAGATGCAGCGGCTCATCGTCTTCCTCGGGCATCCGACCTACGGGCTGTCGGTGGTGCTCTTCGCCATGCTCGCCTCCAGCGGCGTGGGCAGCCTCGTCGCCGGCCGCTTCCACGCGGTGGGCCTCCGGGCCGCGGCGCCGCTGGGGGCGCTGGTCGCCGCGCTCGCCGTCTTCGGCGCCGCCACTCCGCTCGCCATCACCGGCTTCGACTCCGCCACGACGCCCGCGCGCATCGCGGTCGCCGTCGGCCTGTTGTTTCCCATCGGCTTCTTCATGGGGATGGCCTTCCCGCTGGGGATGCGGGCGGCGGCCCACCGCGCCCCGGCGCTGGCGCCGTGGCTGTGGGGCATCAACGGCGCCACCTCCGTGTGCGCCTCCGTCATCGCGGTGGCCATCGCGCTGCACTGGGGCATCGCGGCCTCCTTCTGGACGGGCGTCGCCTGCTACGTGGCCGCCACCGCGGCGCTCGCCGCCGTCAGCATCGTGCGCCGCCCCGAGGTCGCCGCGGACGCCGCGAGCCCCCGCACCGCGCCCGTGTAGTCACGGCTCACCCGCCGTGCTGGATCGGCGCCGCCGGCTTGCCGTAATCTTCGCTGTCCGCCGGGGCATGGCGCCGGTTAACCTGTTCCTGCGCGGCGCTCCACGAGGCTCGCGCCGCCGATCAGGAGGACGGGATGCGCATCGGCCGTGGCCATCTGGTGACGCGGGTGCTCGGCGTTTGCATGGGCATGGGGTTCCTCGCGCTGGGGCTCTTCGCCGTGGCCGGGGACGCCGGGGGGAGCGAGGGCGGCCGCGCGCTGGGGCTGGGCGTTGCCCTCATCGTCGTGGGCACGGCGGCGGTGGTGGGGTCGATCACCGTCGCCGATCCCACGCGGATCTGGTGAGCGCAGCCGCGCCGCTGGTAGCGGCGATGACCGGCAGTGACCAGGGCGGGGGAGCTTGACGCTACCGCTCGCCCGCGAGATCCTCCGGCGAGGAGGATGACGATGAAAGCGTCCGCGAACGGCATCTCGATCAACTACACGCTGGAAGGCCCGGCCCACGCCCCGGTGGTCACCCTGAGCCACTCGCTCGCCACCGACCTGTCGATGTGGGATCCCACCGTGCCCGCGCTGAAGGACCGGTTTCGGGTGCTCCGCTACGAGACGCGCGGGCACGGCCGGACCGACGCGCCAAAGGGCGCCTACACGCTGGACCAGCTCGCGGACGACGCCCTCGGCCTGCTCAACGCCCTCGGCATCGAGCGCACGCACTGGGTGGGGCTGTCGATGGGCGGCATGATCGGGCAGACGCTGGCGCTGAAGGCGCCGCAGGTGTTCGCGAGCCTGTCGCTGTGCGACACGTCGAGCCGCGTGCCCGCCGACGCGAAGCCGGCGTGGCAGGACCGCATCCGCACCGCGGAGAGCCAGGGCATGGAGCCGCTGGTGGAGCCGACCCTGGCGCGATGGTTCACGGAGCCCTTCCGCAACAGTCGCAAGGACGTGATCGGCGCGGTGGCGACGATGATCCGGAACACGCCGCCCGCGGGCTATGCGGGCTGCTGCCACGCGATCTCGGCCCTCGACCTCACCGACCGCATCCACGCCATCAAGATGCCGGCGATCGCGATCGTGGGCGAGGACGATCCCGGCACGCCCGTCGCCGCGCACAAGGTGATCCACGAGCGCATCGCGGGCTGCCGGCTCGAGGTCATTCCCAGGGCCGCGCACCTGTCGAACATCGAGCAGCCTGACGCCTTCAACACGGTGCTGACGAGCTTCCTCTTCTCCCTGTAGCGACGCCGGGGTCGCCTTACTGGCCTCCCGTCACGTCGATCGTCACGCCGGTGACGAAGTCGGCGTCGGCGGAGGCCAGGAAGCAGATCACGCGCGCCTGGTCTTCCGGCTGCGCGATCCGGCGCAGCGGCACGCGCTCGACCTCGCGGGCCTGCTGCTCCGGCGACATGCCGTCCCAGCGCGGCCGCAGCCGCGGGCTCAGCGTCAGGCTGGGCGCGATCGCGTTGACCGTGATGCCGTGCGGGCCCAGCTCGAGGGACAGCTTGCGGGTGAGCGCGATGATGCCGCCCTTGGCGGTGGCGTAGGCGGCGCTGCTCGAGGGGCTGATGCCGCGCCCGGCGATCGACGAGATGTTGACGATCTTGCCCGCGCCCTGCCGCTTCATGACCGGCACCACGGCGTGCAGGAACAGGAACGTCCCCGTGAGGTTGAAGTCGAGCAGCTGCTGCCAGTCCGCCAGGCTCAGCTCGTCCACCGGTGCCGCCGGCGTGCCGATGATCGTGCTGCCGCCCACCGCGTTGACGAGGATGTCGATGCGCCCGTGCTCGGCCGCCGTGCGGCGCACGACGTCGTCGACCTGTGCGGCCTCCAGGCCGTCGGCGACCACGGCGTGGGCCACGCCGCCGGCGGCCCGGATCGCACCCACCGCCTCGTCGAGCGCGGCCTTGTCGCGGTCCACCGCCACCACCGTGCCGCCCTCGCGGCCGACGATCTCCGCGGTCGACCGCCCGATGCCCCGCCCGGCGGCGGTGATCAGCGCCACGCGCCCCTGGAATCTCATCTAACTAAACCTTCGAGACCTTCACGGCGGCGAGCTGCTCGATGATCGTCATCACGACGCTGGTGTCCTGGTCGCCGAGCCCCGCCGCCAGCGCCGCCTGCTGATAGCGCTGGGCGACGTTCGAGAAGCTCACGGGCACGTGCAGCTCTTTGGCGATCGTGTTGAACGTGTCCAGGTCCTTGTTCATGAGCTGCACCTTGAAGCCGGGCTCGAAGTTGCGCGGGACGATGGCCCGGGGAATGCGCTCGAGCGCCTTGCTGCCGCCGCTGCTCGCCTTCACCACTTCGTAGATGACCATGGGGTCGAGCCCGGCCTTGGCGCCCAGGGCGAGCCCCTCCATCATCGCCAGCGAGTTGACGCACGACATCATGTTGTTGATGGCCTTCACGGTGTTGCCGGCGCCGACGGGGCCCACGCTGAAGATGTTGGGGCCGATCGCTTTCAGGACGGGACGGGCGCGCTCCAGGATCTGGGGGTCGCCGCCCACCATGATGGCCAGGGTGGCGGCACGGGCGCCGGTGACGCCGCCACTCACCGGCGCTTCGAGGTAGTGGACGCCGCGCTCCCTGGCGCGCGGCTCCAGCGTGCGCGGCGTCGACGGCAGCACGCTGCTGAGGTCGATCAGGATCGTTCCCGGCCTGGCGCGCTCGATGAGCCCGCCGGGCTCGAGGTAGAGCGCCTCCACATCGGGCGACGCGGGCAGGCACGTGAGCACCATCTCGGCGCGCTCGGCGACCTCGGCCACCGAGGCGGCCGCTGTCGCCCCCGCCTGGACCAGGTTCTCCATCGCCTTGGGATTCCGGTCGTAGACCGTCAGGGCGAACCCGTTCTTCAGCACGTTGCCCGCCATGGGGTTGCCCATGTTTCCGACGCCGATGAAGCCGACTGCGATGGCCATTGCTGCCCTCCGGGACGACATGATGGCCGGATGATACCCCGGCGATCCCTCGAGCCGCCTCTCAGCGCAGCCCGGCCTCCCGGAGTCGCGGAAACACGACGTCCCGGAAGGCCACGATCTCGGTCGCCGGCGGCGCGAACGTCAGCACCGGCATCAGGTAGAGATTGCGCACGCCGAGCTTCGCCATCTCCGCGATGCGTTCCGCGCAGTGCGCGGGGGCGCCGATCAATCCGAGGGCGTCGCACAGCTCGGCCACCAGATCGTCGGAGACGAACGAGGTGGCGGCGATGGCCGCCTCCCAGTCGTGGGCGTGCG
>JBBDXO010000244.1:0-4143 GCA_040902295.1 Candidatus Rokuibacteriota bacterium
AGGACCGCGACATCGCGATGGTCTTCCAGAACTACGCGCTCTACCCGCACATGACCGTGTACGACAACATGGCCTTCGGCCTCAAGATGCGCAAGTTCCCCAAGGCCGAGATCGCCAAGCGCGTGCAGGACGCCGCGGAGATCCTGGGCATCCAGGAGCTGCTCAAGCGCAAGCCCCGGCAGCTGTCCGGCGGCCAGCGCCAGCGGGTGGCGGTGGGCCGCGCCATCGTCCGCCATCCCCAGGTGTTCCTCTTCGACGAGCCGCTGTCCAACCTGGACGCCAAGCTGCGCGTGCAGATGCGCGTGGAGCTCAAGCGGCTGCACGACCGCCTGGAGACGACGGCCATCTACGTCACCCACGACCAGGTGGAGGCGATGACCCTCGGCGACCGCGTGGTGGTCATGAAGGACGGCTGGATCCAGCAGGTGGGCGAGCCCATGGAGCTCTACGGCAAGCCCGCCAACAAGTTCGTGGCCGGGTTCATCGGCTCTCCCGCCATGAACTTCATGGACGTGACCATCACCGACAGCAACGGCGTGCTGAGCGCGGAGAGCCCCGGCTTCCGCGTGCAGGTGCCCCCCTCCCGGGCCAACGACGTGCGTGCCCACAAGGGCGAGCGGATGACGCTCGGGGTGCGGCCGGAAGACCTGCACATCGCCTCCGGCGGCGATCCCGCGCAGCACACCTTCGACGCGGTGGTGGACGTGGTGGAGCCGCTCGGCGCCGAGATCCTGCTCGACGTGAAGGCGGGCGGCGCCAGCCTCGTCGCGCGCGTGGAGCCCAACGTGCGCGCCAAGGTCCACGAGAAGATCCGCCTCGCCCTCAACGCCGACCGCCTGCACTTCTTCGACAGCAAGACCGAGCTGGCCGTGTAGGGGGCCCGGCGCGGGGGGGGACCGGTGCGCGGGCGCCCCCCCGGGCCCCCCGCCCCGGCCGTCGCGCGGTGATTGTGCTTGACAAGGTGCGCAGCCTGTCGATAGCGTGACCCCGCCGTCCAGTCCAGCGCAGGAGGCGAGCCGCCCATATGGCCAAAATCGTCCCGGAGCACCCGCTGGTCAACGGCCGCCTGCGCATGCTCCTGCTCGCGCTGCCGGTCGCCTTCGTGGCGATGCTGGCCCTGAGCCTGTGGATGAGCGGCGTCACCTCCGACGACGTCGTCCCCTTCGCGCAGGAGTACCTGCCCATCTTCATGTTCGTGGCGCTGGGCGTGCTGCTGTTCACGGGCTACCCCGTGGCGTTCGTCCTCGGCGGCGTGGCGCTGGTCTTCGGCTTCCTCGGCTATCTCATCGGCACCTTCCGGTTCGTGGAGTTCTTCAACTTCGTGCCGCGCATCTGGGGCCAGGCGGCCGAGAACCTCGTGCTCGTCTCGGTGCCGACGTTCGTCTTCATGGGCGTCATGATGGAGCGCAGCGGCATCGCCCGCGACCTCCTGTACTGCTGCCAGGTGCTGCTGCGGCGGGTGCCGGGGTCCCTGGCGCTCTCCGTCACCGTGATGGGCACGATCCTGGCGGCGATGACGGGTATCATCGGCGCCTCGGTCACCATGATGACGTCCCTTGCCCTGGCCCCGATGCTCCGCCAGGGCTACAGCCACGCGCTGGCCACGGGCTGCATCGCCGCCGCGGGCACGCTCGGCATCCTGATTCCGCCCAGCATCATGCTCATCCTCTTCGCGGACCTGCTGTCCGTGTCGGTGGGCACCCTGTTCATGGCGGCGCTGGGCCCCGGGCTGCTCCTCGCCACGCTCTACCTCATCGGCATCGGCACCGCCTGCAAGCTCAACCCCGCGCTGGGGCCGCCGCTGCCGCCGGGCGAGCTGAACCTGCCGCGCGGCGAGATCGCCGGGCTGTTCCTGAAGAGCTTCTTCCCTCCCGCCTTTCTGATCGGCCTCATCAAGGGCTCCATCCTGTTCGGGTGGGCCACCCCCAGCGAGGCGGGGGCCGTGGGCGCCTTCGGGGCGGTGGTGCTGGCATTCGCCAAGGGCCGGGGCAGCTGGCCGATCCTGAAGGAGGTCTCGAACACCGCGTCGCTCACCATCTCCATGATCTTCTTCATCGTGATCGCCGCCACGTGCTTCGCGTACGTCTTCCGCGCCCTCGGCGGCGACGCCGTCGCCGAGGACCTGATCCACTCCGCCGGCCTCGGCACGTGGGGGCTCACCTTCCTCATCATGGGGATCGTCTTCGGGCTGGGCTTCTTCCTGGACTGGATCGAGATCACGCTCATCGTCCTGCCCGTGTTCGGCCCGATGATCGCCAACATGGACTTCGCCGGGTGGGTGCCCCAGGGATCCGTCCTCGTCTGGTTCACGATCCTGCTCGCGGTGAACCTCCAGACCTCGTTCCTCACCCCGCCCTTCGGCTTCGCGCTCTTCTACCTCAAGGGCCTGGCGCCGCCGGAGGTCAAGATCCAGAGCATCTACCGCGGGATCATCCCCTTCGTCATCATGCAGCTCATCTGCCTGGCCCTCGTCATCATGTTCCCGATGCTCTCGTTGTGGCTGCCGGGCGCGGTCTACGGCGAATGAGCGGCGGGCCCCGGCCGCGGAGGACACCATGCCCGTCGAGCTGATGCTCAAAGTGAGCGAGCGCCTGCGGTCGTTCGTGGAGTTCACCGGGCGCTGGGGGGCCGTCTTCATCCTGCCCCTCGTGTTCATCACGATGTGGGACGTCTTCCTGCGCAAGATCGGTGGCGCCCAGTACTGGCTGGTGTCGCACTTCGGGCAGCCCTTCGAGTCCACCATCATCCAGGAGTTCGAGTGGCACTTCCACACCGCCCTCTTCACGCTGGTCCTGGGCTACGGCGTGGTGCGCAACCGCCACGTGCGCGTCGATCTCGTGCGCGAGAAGCTCTCCTTCCGCAAGCAGGCGTGGATCGAGTTCCTGGGGCTGTCGTTCTTCCTGATCCCGTACTGCCTGCTCGTCGGCTACTTCGCGACGATCTTCGCGTACGACTCGTTCATGGTGTCCGAGAAGTCGGCCTCCACGGTGGGGCTCTCCTACCGCTGGATCATCAAGTCGGTGCTGGTGCTGGGGATGCTGACAGCCTTCCTGGCGGGGATCGCCGTGTGGCTGCAGAGCATCCTGGTGCTGTTCGGCCCCAAGGACCTGCGCTTCAAGCTGATGACGCTCGAGTGGCCGGAGGACGCCGCCGCCCGGGCCGGCCGGATCACGACGGGCTCCACCCCATAACGGCCATGCCCGGCTTGGACTGGCCGGGGCTCGTCAGGAAGTACGTCTGGGACGCCGATAGAACGCCGTACTTCGTCAGTGCCACGCGGCTCACCGCCGCCCAGGCGCGAAGCGAGTTGTTCACCTACGCCTTCCTGCTGATCTGCTTGTCCCTGGGCGTCATGCTCATCGCCGGGTTCGGGCTCGGCTCCTCGCGTCCGGGAGCGCTCGGCTCTCCGGTGGCGGCGCTCTACGCCCTCACCGTCGGCGGTGCCGCCGCCGCGCTCTCCCTGCGCGCGCACCCCCTGGCGGCCCTGTACTGCGCCACCGCCCCCCTCGCGCTGCTGCTCGGGATCCTCGTCGATGGCATTCGACCCGGCATGGGCGTGGGCGAGCAGCGGGTCCTCGCGCTCTTCAGCGCCCTGTGGCTCCTGTACGCCGTGCGCGTGGTGCGCATCGCGCGGAGCGCCCGGGCGCCACGCGCCTGACCCGGCACGCGGGCATCCGGGATCCGTCGATGAGCGCGCTCCTCCGGATGTCGGAAGGCGTGCGACGGATGCTGGAGAAGATCGCCCTGGCTTCCGGCTGGCTGCTCGTCGTCATGGCGCTCGTCACGTCCTTCGACGTCGTGGCGCGCAAGACAGGCCTGCCCGTCCCGCTCACCAAGCTCCAGGAGCTGGAATGGCACTTCCACGCCGCCATCTTCTCGCTGTGGATGGGGTACGGCTACACCATCAACGCGCATCCCCGGGTGGATTCCTTCACGGAGCCGCTGGGGCTGCGGCGCAAGGCCTGGATCGAGCTGTTCGGCTGCCTGCTCTTCGCGCTGCCGTACTGCCTGCTCGTCGCCTATCACAGCCTGGACTTCGTCGCGCAGTCCTACGGGGTGGCCGAGCAATCCGACAGCACGGTGGGACTCCGGTATCGCTGGGTCATCAAGGGCATCTATGCCCTCGGGCTCTGGCTGGTGGTG
>JBBDXO010000244.1:4243-5650 GCA_040902295.1 Candidatus Rokuibacteriota bacterium
TCGCCGACAACCTCGCCCTCATCATGTTCGTGGCGATGTTCTTCGTCATCTTCTGCGGCTACCCCGTGGCCTTCGTCATGGGCGGGATGGCCCTCTTCTTCGCGCTCGTGGGCGCCTGGCTCGACGTCTTCTCGATGATCGGGCTCTACAACGTCGTGGTGCGCATGTGGGGCGGGGTGGCCGCCGATCCCGTGCTCGCCTCCATTCCCATGTTCATCTTCATGGGCTCCATCCTGGAGCGGTCGGGCTCCGCCATGGACATGCTGAAGGCCACGGAGGTCCTGCTCAAGCGGGTCCCCGGCGCGCTCGCCGTCGCCGTCATGGTGATGGGCACCATCCTTGCCGCGCCCATCGGCGTGGTGGGGGCGGCGGTGGTGACGCTCTCGGTGATCGCGCTGCCGCAGATGCTGGCCTCCGGCTACGACAAGCGCCTGGCCATCGGCACCATCGCCTCCGCGGGCACCCTCGGCATCCTCATCCCCCCCGCCATCATGCTGGTCGTCATGGCGGAGATGCTGACGACCTCGGCGGGAGCGCTCTTTCTGGCCGCCGTCATGCCCGGCTTCCTGCTCTCGGGCCTCTACCTCGTCTACATCGTGGCCGTGGCCATCGTCCGGCCGGGCGCGGCGCCGAAGCTGCCCCCCGGGTACGGGCCGCAGACGCGCGGCGAGTTCTGGACGGCGGTGTGGCGCGGGCTGTTTCCGATGACGGCGCTGATGGTGATGGTGATCGGCTCCATCTTCGCGGGCTGGGCCACGCCCACGGAGAGCGGCGCGGTGGGCGTGCTCGGCTCCATGTTCATCGCCGCCTTGAACCGCAAGATGACCCTGCGAATGATGAACGAGGCCATCTTCTCGTGCTGCCGGGCCAACGCGCTGGTGTTCCTCGTCTTCCTCGGCGCCACCGGCTTTGCCTACGTGTTCCGGGTGCTCGGCGGCGACGAGCTGATGATCTCGACGCTCACGCACCTCGGCGTCGACACCAAGTGGGAGATGCTCGGCTTCGTGATGGCGCTCGTCTTCCTGCTCGGCTTCCCCTTCGAGTGGATCGAGATCTGCCTCATCGTGCTGCCGGTGTTCGCGCCGATTTTGTTGAAGTTCGATTTCTCCGACCATCTGGGCAGCAACCAGCACCTGATGGCGTGGTTCGGCACCCTGGTGGCGGTGAATCTGCAGACGTCGTTCATGACGCCGCCCTTCGGCGCCACCCTCTTCTACATGAAGGGCACCGCGCCGCCCGGCGTCACCATGACCGACGTCTACCGGGGGATGTACCCGTTCGTGGCGCTCCAGGTCCTGGGGCTCGCCCTCTGCACGTACTTCCCGGGCATCGTGTTGTGGCTGCCCCGGATCGCGGGCTTCCTGGATTAATTGGATGGGGGGCCTAGAAGGGCCCCCCAACCCCCCC
>JBBDXO010000244.1:5660-14515 GCA_040902295.1 Candidatus Rokuibacteriota bacterium
GCACCCGGGGCCCTGGACCCGGGGCAATCCGCCGGGGCACCCCTGCGGGGCCCCCCGGTGCGCTCCTCGAGCCTGGTTCTCTCAGCGGTAGGTGGGCTTCAGCACCTGGGAGTCGCCCCAGACCTTGTACTTCTCGCGGAAGCCCAGGTAGCTGTCCGCCACCTTCTTGAAGAGCGGGTCCTTCGCGCTCTCCTCGGAGAGGACTTCCAGCCATGCCGTCTCGAATGCCTTCAGCACGTCGTCGGGCCAGCGCTTGATCTGCACGCCGTGCTTGGACTGCGCCTCGGCCATGACGTCGAACTGCTTGGCCTCGGTCTCGGCGAAGGTGTTCAGCACGCTCTCGCCGAGCGTCATCTTGATGAGCATCTTGTGCTGCTCGCTCAGCTCGTTCCACTTCTGCCGGTTGATGAGCAGCTCGCTCACGGACACCTGCTGGTGCCAGCCCGGGAAGTAGTTGTACTTGGCGATCTGGTGGAAGCCGAGCGCCTTGTCGATGGTCGGCATCGAGAACTCGGTGGCGTCGATGACGCCGCGCTCGAGGGCGGGGTAGATGTCGGCGGCGGCGAGGAGCTGGGTGGACACGCCCATCTTCTGCATGACCTGGGCGCCCAGCCCGAAGAACCGCATCTTCATGCCCTTGAGGTCGTTGATCGACTTGACCTCCTTGCGGAACCACCCCGAGGTCTCCGGCGCGATGGCGAAGGAGTCGAAGGAGATCAGGTTGTGGCTGGCATACACCTCGTCCCGCAGCGTGTTGCCGCCGCCGAAGATCTTCCACGCGAAGAACTCGCCGAAGGTGGGGCCGAACGGCACCGCGGTGAAGAACGCCAGCGCGGGATACTTGCCCGTGTGGTAGCCCGGCGTCGTCCAGCACGCCTCCACGGAGCCCTTGGACACGGCGTCGAAGCACTCCAGGGCGGGCACCAGCGCCCCGGGCTCGAAGAACTTCAGATCCAGGGTGCCGCCGGAGGCGATCTTGAGGTTCTCGGAAAAGCGGACGCCCGAGGTCCCAAGATGGGGCAGCTTGCTGCCGAAGGCGCTCGCCATCTTCCAGCGCACCGTCTTCTGCGCCTCCGCCGGCCCGCTCACGCTGACCGCCAGGCCGATCGCAAAGGCTGCGATGGCCAGGGCGGCAATGCCGACGCTCGTTGAGATCCGTTGTGGCCTCATGTAGACCCTCCTCGTCGCGACGTTGTCCAGTCCTCGCGCCGGACCGCGGCTCCGCGGCGGGCGGGGGCCCTTTCTTGACATGTTCAACACCTGTCAGTCAAGCCGGATCGCAGGGATGGGTCAAAGGCGCGAGAGGGTAGAATCCGGCTCATGCGCCGTCCGCTCGTGGCTCTCGTGGTGGCGCTCGCCGTCATCGGCACCTTCACGGGCGGGCTGGCGTGGCTGCTCAGCGATCCCCGCCCCCCCGCGGGCGCCTCCCCGGGGCAGCGGCTCTACTACGCCTTCTGTGCGGAATGCCACGGCGTGGACGGACGCGGCTCCTGGCGCGCCGCGCTCTTCCTGTTGCGGCCCGGCGATCTGACGGACCCCGCGGTGCTGCGCACGCACTCCGACCAGTACCTGTTCGACATCATCAAGCACGGCGGCGCACCCATCGGACGGCCGGGCATGCCGGCCTTCGGCGCCCAGCTCAGCGATGCCGACATCGAGGCGGTGGTCCGTTACATCCGCGCGCTGGGCGGCGACCGTCTCAGTCCAGCTTCTCGATCCACACCACCCTGATGCGATCGCCGTCGGCCCGGACCGCGAGCCGAACGCGGTCGCCGGGAGCCAGCGGTGTCGCGTCGAAGAGTGCCGGCTCGCCGTCCACCGCCATCAGCTCCATGGCCGCCATCCCGAGTGCCGACACCGCCTCGTGGCGGACGATCAGCAGTCCGGGCGCCGCGCGCGCCACCACCTCGCCCCGGACCTCGTAGGCGGGCGGCCGCAGCACCGTGCCCCAGATGCCGAGGGCGAAGGCGAGCAGGAGGACGACGAAAAGCGCCCAGAGCGTCCGCCGTGCGCGGGCGGAGGCTCTGGGCGAGGAAGAGGGCGACAGCAGACGACCGGAGAAAGCCGACGCCTAGCGGCGCTGCTCCCAGTCGAAGCCGGACGTCGCGGGCGGGTCCGGCCGGAGATCTTCGCCGGTGACGACCCACTTGCCGCCACAGCCCTCTTCACCGGCGGCGGCCGCGGCCTTGTACGCGGTGCCGAACGTGAGGGCGAGCACCGCGATGCCGACCGCGGTGCCGAGCACGCAGGTAAGCGTGCGACCGGGAATGAGGAATGCGTTCACCACGCCGGCGCCCACGTTGTAGGGGGCCTCGTTGCGGTCGGGGGCGCGCGAGACCTTCATCTGCTCCTGGAAGAGGTCGGGCTGCGCCGGCCCGGAGGACGCGGGTTGCTGCGCGAAGGCAGGCGCCAGGGGACCGCCCGCGGTGAGCGACAGGATCAACGTCAACGCCACCAGCCGAATCGCCGTTGTCATATCCAGGGCCTCCTGTGAGACCTCCATTGTGAATCTCGACGGCCCGGGATTCGCTCTTAATTCTTCGGCCCGGGATCGGCGCGGTGGAGGCAAGTCGAACTATAACCCAGAAAGGTTTATAATCCCTTCACTTTTGCTACTGGAGGATCCCGCAGCCATGAAGCTCGTCCGCTACTCCGTGAACGGCCAATCGCCCCGCGTGGGCGTGCTGCAGGGTGACCGGATCGGTGACATCCAGGCCAGTCTCGCCGCCTCTCTCGCCGGGCGCGGCGTGACGCGCGCCCAGGAGATCGCGGCCGCCCTGGCGCCCCAG
The DNA here is from genome assembly GCA_040902295.1 of Candidatus Rokuibacteriota bacterium. Classification (GTDB taxonomy): domain Bacteria; phylum Methylomirabilota; class Methylomirabilia; order Rokubacteriales; family CSP1-6; genus JBBDXO01. The sequence goes on from JBBDXO010000244.1 coordinate 8,450, forward strand.
TCCATGCGCGGCCTTCTCGAAGGGGGTGCCGCCACGCTGGACGCCATGGCCTCCCTCACGGAGTGGGTGAGCGTGCCCACGGCGGGCGCGCGCCTGCACGCGCCCATCAACGATCCGGGCAAGTTCATCTGCATCGGGTTGAACTACAGTGACCATGCCGCGGAGGCGGGCGTGCCCGTGCCCAAGGAGCCCCCGATCTTCGCGAAGTTCGCCAACGCCATCGTGGACCCGGGCGAGCCCATTCTCCGCCCGCGCGGCTCCTCGCAGCTGGACTGGGAGGTGGAGCTCGGCGTGGTGATCGGGCGCGCCGCGCGCCACGTGAGCCGCGAGCGGGCCCTCGACCACGTCTACGGCTACACGATCATCAACGACGTGAGCGCGCGCGATTTCCAGATGACGACGAGCCAGTGGATGGCGGGCAAGATCTTCGAGACGGCGGCGCCCCTCGGCCCCTACATCGCGGACACGAGCGAGGTGCCGGATCCGCACGTGCTCAGCCTCAAGACGTGGGTGAACGGCAAGCAGGTGCAGAACGGCAACACCAAGGCGTTCATCTTCGACGTGCGCTACGTGATCAGCTTTCTGTCCAACCTCATGACCCTGTCGCCGGGCGACATCATCGCCACCGGCACGCCCCCCGGCGTCGGCCTCGGCATGAAGCCGCCGGTGTGGCTGCAGCCGGGCGACGTGTGTCGCATGGAGATCACGGGCCTCGGCAGCCTCGAGAACCCGGTGAAGGACGCCTAGTGCTGGACCTCATCCGCCCGCTGGCGATCTCCAACGACTCGAAGATCGTGCTGCTGTCCCTCGACGGCCTCGGCGGGCTGCCGAGGCCGGAGACGGGCCTGTCGGAGCTGGAGACGGCGCGCGTGCCCAACCTCACGCGGCTGGCCTCGGAGTCCGCGTGCGGCCTCGTGCGCCACGTCGCCCCCGGCATCACCCCCGGCAGCGGTCCCGGACACCTCGGCCTCTTCGGCTACGACGCGCTGCGGTTCCAGGTGGGCCGCGGGGTGCTGGAAGCGCTCGGGATCGAGTTCGACCTGCGCGGGGGCGACGTGGCCGCGCGCGGCAACTTCTGCACGGTCGACGCGCAGGGTCTGATCACCGACCGGCGCGCGGGCCGCATCGGCACGGACCTCTGCGTGCGTCTCACGGATCGCTTGCGGACGATCCGGCTGCCGGGTGTCGAGGTCTTCGTGGAGCCCGTCAAGGAGCACCGCTTCGTGCTGGTGCTGCGGGGGGCGGGGCTCAGCGGACGGCTGTCGGAGACCGATCCGCAGCTGCTGGGCAAGCCGCCGTTGCCCGTGCACGGGCTGGACGCGGAGGCGGCGCCCACGGCGGCGAAGGTGAACGAGTTCATCGCGCAGGCGGCGCGCCTGCTCGCCGACGCCGCGCCCGCGAACATGATCCTGCTGCGCGGGTTCGACCAGCTTCCCGACCTGCCCCGCTTCCCCGAGGTGTTCGGCCTGCGCGCGGCCGCCATCGCGGCCTATCCCATGTACCGGGGCCTCGCCAAGCTCGTCGGCATGGACGTGCTCAAGACGGGCGCGACGTACGCCGACGAGATCGCCACCATGCGTGAGCACTGGGGCGCGTATGACTTCTTCTTCGTGCACTACAAGGACACCGACAAGGCGGGCGAGGACGGCGACTTCGACGCCAAGGTGGCGGCGCTCGAGCGCTTCGACGCCTTCTTGCCCGAGATCCGCGCCCTCCGCCCGGACGTGCTGCTCATCACGGGCGATCACGCCACCCCGTCCATCCTGGCCGCGCACGGCTGGCAGCCGGTGCCCGCCCTGCTCTGGAGCCGCTACTGCGGCGCCGACAGCGTGACCGCCTTCACCGAGCGCGCGTGCGGCGCGGGCAGCCTCGGCCTGCTGCCCGCCCACCACCTCATGCCCCTCGTCATGGCCAACGCCCTGCGGCTCGCCAAGTTCGGGGCGTAGGGGCGTCCCATGCGCTTCCTCGTCCGGCTGCTGGGCGGCATGTGGGTGGCCACGCTCATCGTGAGCATCGCCTTCGCGTACCTGGAGGTGAAGGAGGACCGTAGCCGGCTCGTCCTGGACCTGCAGCGACGCTCCTCGCTCGCCGCCGATGCGGTGCGGGAGGCGAGCGAGCGGCTGGTGGCCCGCGGCTCCAAGACGGGCTACGAGCGCATCCTGCAGCGCTTCGGGCGGACCGACCGCTCGATCGCGATCTATGACGCCTTCGGCAGCGTCATCGACGCCACCGTCGACGTGAAGCCCTACCTCGGTCCCCTGTCACCCGTGATTACCCAGGCCATCCAGAGCAACGGTCCCGTGCGCGACTTCCATCTCGTGGCCGGACGCACCACCTGGGTGCACGTGCTGCCCCTGCAGCAGGACGATCGCGCCATCGGCGCCGTGGCCGTCCTCCTCGACGCGGACTACCTGGACACCAGCGAGTGGAACCTGTGGCAGCGGACGGCGGTCCGCATCGGCGTGCTGATGCTGCTGCTGACGGGCATCACGTGGATCCTGGTGCGCTGGTCGGTGACGCGGCCGGTGGCGCGCATGGCGGAGTGGACGAAGAGCCTGAAGGCGGGAATGCCCGTGGCGCCGCCGCCGGACACCGACGCGAGCCTGTTCGGCTCCCTCGCCACGGAGGTGACGGGACTGGCGCGCACGCTGGCGCGCGCCCGCCAGTCCGCCGAGCAGGAGGCGCGGCTGCGGCTGGCGGGCGAGAGCGTGTGGACGGAGGAGCGCCTGCGCCAGTTCGTGGAGATGCGCTTCGGCGAGCGGCCCGTGTACGTGGTCTCCAACCGCGAGCCCGTGAGCCACGTGCACGACGGGCGCGCGGTGCGCGTGGTGCGGCCGGCGAGCGGCCTCGTCACGGCGCTGGAGCCCATCATGGAGGCGTGCGGCGGGGTGTGGGTCGCGCACGGCAGCGGCGACGCCGACCGCGACGTGGGCGAGCGCGTGGGCCTGCCCGCCGACGATCCCACCTACACCCTGCGCCGCGTCTGGCTCAGCGACGAGGAGGAATCCGGCTACTACTACGGCTTCGCCAACGAGGGGCTGTGGCCGCTCTGCCACATCGTGCACGAGCGTCCCCGCTTCCGCGTGAGCGACTGGGAGCACTACCGCGCGGTCAACGAGCGTTTCGCCCGCACCCTCGTGGAGGAGATGGAGAAGGCCGATCACCCCATCGTGCTCGTGCAGGACTATCACTTCGCGCTCCTGTCCCAGTTCATCAAGCAGGCGCGCCCGGACGCGCGGGTGGCGCTCTTCTGGCACATCCCGTGGCCGAACTTCGAGGCGTTCGGCATCTGCCCCTGGCAGGACGAGATCCTGCTCGGCATGCTCGGCGCCGATCTCGTCGGCTTTCACACGCAGTTCCACTGCAACAATTTCCTGGAGACGGTGGAGCGCTCCATCGAGGGCCGCATCGAGTGGGACCGCTTCACGGTCGTGCGCGGCCAGCACACCACGCACGTGCGGCCCTTCCCCATCAGCGTGGCGCCGGAGTTCTCGGAGCCGCCGCCCTCCGGGGACCGTGCCGCCTTCCTGGCTGAGATCGGCGTGTCGGCGGAGATCGTGGGCGTGGGCGTCGATCGCGTGGATTACACGAAAGGACTGCCGGAGCGCTTTCGCGCCATCCGGCGCTTCTTCGAGCGCTGGCCCGAGTACCGCCGGCGCCTGGTCTTCGTGCAGATCGCCTCCCCCAGCCGCAGCCGCATCCCGCGCTACCACGCCCTGCAGCAGGAGGTGCGCGAGGCGGTGCGCGCCATCAACGACAGCATCGGCGAGCGGGGCTGGCAACCCATCGTCTATCGCGAGCGCCATCACGATCACGACGAGGTGCGGCGCGTGTACCGGCACGCCGACTTCTGCATGGTGACGTCGCTCCACGACGGCATGAACCTGGTCGCCAAGGAATACGTGGCCGCCCGCAGCGACGACGACGGGGCGCTGATCCTCAGCCGCTTCACGGGTGCCTCCCAGGAGCTGCGCGACGCCATCCTCGTGAACCCGTACGACGTGGAGGACACCGCGGAGGCGATCCACAGCGTGGTGACGATGAGCGCGGATGACCGGCGCTCGCGCATGGCGCGCATGCGCGCGCAGGTGCGCGAGCACAACATCTACGGCTGGGCCGGGCTGCTGCTCGCCGACCTCGGCCGCATGCCGGCCGCGCGTCCGGCCGTGCCGTCCGAATGAGGACGGCTGCGCAGCGAGATTGGTAGGTCTTACCGCTGTAATAGCTGCCAATCCACCGCCCTCGACGACAAGTAGTTGAAAAATAGAGAGCCGCTTATGGCACACGACTTGCCTTGACTACTGCCATTCGCCGCCGACGGCGCAACGTCGAAACGTGAAAGGCAGGATCGGCCATGGAAGAGACCCCGGACATCCAGATGAAGGGCGCGCCCCCGTGCGGCCGCTGCCACATGCTCGTGGCCCGCTACGCCCCGCAGGTGGTCGCCTCCACCGGCACCTATCACCGGGAGTGCTATGAGGCCTGGTACTTCGGCCGGTTCGGCAAGCGGCCGTCGCTTCTCGCGGGCGGCAACGGCGACCGCCACCGCTACCAGGTCCGCGACCAGATCCGCGACCGCGCCGCCTGACACGCGCGTGCCGTCCCGCCGGGTACGCCGTGAGCGTGACAGTCTCGGCGTCAAGGCGGTGCCGGCGCGCGCGCTGTTCGGCATCTTCACCCAGCGCGCCTCGGAGACGTTCCGGCTCAGCGGGCGGCCCCCCCATCCCGCCCTCGTGCGCGCCTACGCACGCATCAAGCGCGCGGCGGCGCGTGTCAACGCGCGCCTGGGCCTGCTACGGCCGCGCTGGGCGGCCGCCATCGCCGCCGCCGCCGACCGCATCATCGCCGGCGAGGTCCCGGACGCGGCCGTGCTGGATATCTTCCAGGCGGGGGCGGGCACACCCTCGCACATGAACGTCAACGAAGTGATCGCCAACCTTGCCAACGAGCGGCTGGGCGGGCGACGCGGCGTGTACACGCCCCTCCACCCCAACAACCACGTCAACATCGGCCAGTCGTCGAACGACGTCACCCCCACCGCCATCCGCCTCATGGCGCTCGAGCTGGGGGAGCCGCTGCTCCGAGAGCTCGCCGCGCTGGAGCGGTCGCTGCGCCGCCTTGCCGCGCGCGAGCGGAAGGTGGTCAAGCCCGGCCGCACGCACCTGCAGGACGCGGTGCCCATCACGTACGGGCAGGTCTTCACGGGGTACGCGGAGGCCGTGCGCGCCGCCGCGCGTGCCCTCGAGGCGGCCGCCGCGGAGCTGACCGTCATCGGTCTCGGCGGCACCGCCGTCGGCACCGGGCTCACCGCCCACCCTCGTTTTGCTCCGCTCGTGGTGCGCGAGCTGGCGCGCCTCGTCGGGCGCCGCCTGACCCCGGCGCGGAGCACCGTGACCACCACGTGGTCGCTGCGGCCGCTGCTGGCGTGCTCGGCGGCGCTGCGGGGCATCGCCGTCGATGTCGGCAAGATGTGCGCGGATCTGCGGCTGCTCGCCTCCGGCCCCCACACGGGCCTGGGGGAGATCCGGCTCCCCGAGGTGGAGCCGGGGTCGTCGATCATGCCGGGCAAGGTGAATCCGTCAGTGCCGGAGGCGGTGCAGATGGCGTGCTTCCAGGTGTCCGGCAACGATCTGGCGATCGCGCTCGCCTCGGGCGCCGGCGAGCTCGAGCTGAACGTGATGACACCGCTGGTGGCGGCCAATCTCGCCGACAGCTTCGAGCTCCTCACGCGCGGCGTGGCCCTGCTGCGCCGGCGCTGCCTCGACGGGCTCACCGTGGACCGCGAGCGCGTGCGCGGGCTGATGGCCGGCAGCCTCGTGGAGGCGACCGCCCTCAATCCCTACCTGGGCTACGAGGTGACCGCCGAGCTCGTGAAGGAAGCGCTGGCCGGCCGCCGGCCTCTGCGCGACGTGGTGCGCGCGCACGCCCTGCTGGCCCCCGCCGACCTCGCCCGCCTGCTGGCGCCGGCCGCGCTCACGGGGCCGCGCGCCACCGACATGGCGTTGAGCCGGCGCATCCGACAGACGCCCGCGTATGCCGCCTTTCGAGCCAAGCACCTCCAATAAA
>JBBDXO010000245.1:0-14488 GCA_040902295.1 Candidatus Rokuibacteriota bacterium
GACGCGCGCGCAACAAACAGATTTCAGTCGACCAGCCATTCCGACGTTCAAAAAAACCACGCGCGAAGCGCGGGCCGAATCGCCATCCGTTGGGGGGCGCGGCCGGTTTTGACGTGCGCGGTCTTGACGTCGCGACCCCGGAGGGCGAGCGGGGCGTGTGGCTGGGTGCGGGAGCCCTGTCGAAACCCGTTTCCCTCTCAAGTGCATACGCACGTGGCGCGTCGATGGAGCCCAGCCGCCCTCGGTCCGATTCGGCCACCATCCACGTGGTTTCGACAGGGCTCCCGCGCCCAGCCGCGCGCCCCGCTCGCCCGGCGCCACCACGAGACCGAATACCGGGGAGGGGTATAAAACGAGAGGGAGAAGCACCCCCTAGGGATGGGGTTTTTGGTGTTGCGCCCCTCGTACATGTGGTAGTAATACCCTTGGCACGCAGGGCGGGCCGGACCACATCACCAGGAGGAGGGACCATGGCGAAAGCAGCGGCGAAGGGTGGCAAGAAGCCGTTCGGAGGATTCTCCATCAGCTTCAAGGGTGCCGACGACACGCTCGAGTCGGTGTTCGGCAGCACGCCGATCGGACCGGCGGAGATGACGAAGAAGCTGTGGGTGTACGTGAAGCGCAAGAAGCTCTCGGGCAAGCGGTAGACCACGATTCGTGTCCGACAAAGGCGGCTCGCTCCGGCCCCCCCCCTTTTCGCTGCCCGCCTTTGCTACAGTGGCGGGCAGGGAGGACGCGATGATCATCAAGGCCACGGACCGTTCCACCTACCTCGACGTCGCGGGCATCGCATGGCAGCCGACGAAGTTCCCCGGCGTGGACATCAAGGTCCTGTACGAAGACCCCTCGGGCAAGGTGACCTCGCTCACCCGGCTGGCGCCGGGCGCCACGCTCCCCACCCACCGTCACGTGGGCCTCGAGCAGAGCTACGTGCTGCAGGGCACGCTCGTGGACGACGACGGCACCTGCACCGCGGGCAACTTCGTGTGGCGGCGGCCCGGCTCCGTGCACAGCGCCTGGAGCCCCGACGGGTGCGTCGTGCTGGGTGTCTTCGACTCCCCGAACGAGTTCCTGTAGCCGCTAGCGCGGCAGCTCGTCGAGCGTGGCGATGACGTGGTCGGCGAAAGCGCCCAGCTCTTCGGCGGGCGCGCCGGAGCGGTTGCACCACGCCACCTGGTAGCCGAACGCCTTGGCGCCCGCGACGTCCCAGGCGTTCGACGACACGAAGAGCAGCTCGCCCGCCGCCGCCCCCATGGCCTTCGGGCCGAGCGCGTACACGAGCGGCGAGGGCTTGAACACGTGCACGGCGTCCACCGACAGCACGTGCGGCAGCGCCTCACCGAGCCCGCTCGAGCGCACGGCGGCGGCCAGCATCGCGGGCGTGCCGTTGGAGAGGATCGCGCGGGGCCGGTCCCGCAGCCGCGCGAGGGCCCCCGGCACCTCCGGAAAGCAGGCGAGCGTGAGGTAGGCGCTCATCAGTCGCTGGAGCTGGGCTTCCGTGGCGGCCAGACCGTGGCGGCGCACGGCGTAGCGCAGCGCGGATTCGGTCACGGCCCAGAAGTCCTCGTAGCGGCCCATCAACGAGCGCAGCCACGTGTACTCCAGCTGTTTCTGCCGCCACGTCATGGACAGGGTGAGGGGATCCGCCGTGATCTCACGGCCCGCCTCCACGATGGAGTGGACGTCGAAGAGGGTGCCGTAGGCGTCGAAGACGTAGCCGCGGATGGGCGCGCTCACGTCCGGAGTGTCACGCCGAAGCGCGCGCGCGAGCGCATCAGGAGCCGGTGCTCCTGGTGCGCCGCGTCCGGATGGGCCGCTTTGGCGACGCGGGCTTGGGGATGTCGCGCGGCTCGAGGCCGGCCTCGACGAACCCGTAGTGCAGCAGCTTCTTGGCGTCGAGGAAGGAATGGGCGCGCGAGCGCGCCCCCAGCACGATCATGAGGTACTGCTGCCCCGCCCGCCATGCGGACACGGCAAGGTTGTACCCCGCTTCCTTCGTGAAGCCGGTCTTGAGCGCCTGCACGCCGCCGGGGTCCTTGAAGAGCGGGATGTGCCGCGTGTACACCCGGCCGTTCCAGATGAAGGTCTGGCCACCCAGGAGCGGGCGCACCATCGCGTGGTCGGCGATGAGGCGGCCGGTGAGCTCCGCGAGGTCGCGGGCGTTGCTCCGCTGCAGGGGATCGGGCAGGCCGTGCGGGTTCGCAAAACGCGTGGCGGCGAGCCCCAGCTCCGCGGCCTTGTCGTTCATCCGCGCCACGAACGCCGCTTCGTCGCCCGCCAGCCGCTCGGCGAGCGCGGTGGCGGCGTCGTTGGCGGAGGCGATGGCGACGCCCTCCAGCAGCACGCGCAGCGGCACTTCCTGGCCCGCGCGCAGCCCCATCCGGTAGCGCGGCGTGGCGGCCGCGTGCGCGCTCACGGTCACCATCTCGTCCAGGTCGGCGCGGCCGGCTTCGAGCTCCTCGCACGCCAGGTAGAGCGTCATGAGCTTCACGAGGCTGGCGGGGGCGCGGTCGTCTTCGGCGTTCTTCGCGAAGATGATCTTGCCGGAGGGGTCGATCAGGAGCACGGCCTGCGCGGTGACGGACAGCGCACGGCCGCTCTGCGCGAAGACGACAGCCGGAGCGGCCAGCATCACGAGCGTCACGAGCAGCGAAGACCAGGAAGGGGATCGGGGCACTGCGCGCATTCTAGCGAGGGGCTGCGCGCGGCAGCAAGGGAAAAGCCGTCAGCGCACCGCCTGTTTGAGCTCCCTGGACGGCTTGAAGCGTGGGATGCGCCCGCTCACGCTCACGGGCAGCCCCGTGCGCGGATTGCGCAGCGTGCGCGGCCGCCGGCGCGCGACGGAGAAGGTGCCGAAGCCGAGGAGGGAGACCGTCTCGCCGCGGCGCAGCGCCCCGCGTACCCCCGCCAGCATCGCGCGCAGCGCCCGATCGGTCGAGGCCTTCGGCCAGTCGGCGGCGATGGCCATTCGCGCCACGAGATCGGCGCGCGTCACATCCCGAACACGGTGCGCGCCTCGTCCATCACCGCGTCCGTGATGGCGGCGTACCCCTTGTCCTCCGCGAAGCGCTCGATCGACCGCTTGGCCATGGGCCGGATGAACCCCGGGATGCGCTCGAGGCGGGCCTCCGCCGCGGGCTCCCACCTCACGCCCGACGGCGGCGCCGCCGCCGTCTGATCACCGAGGCCGGCGGCGAAGGGGCACCCCGACGCCGGCGTGTCCGTGGCGCCGCCCGCGCCCTCGAAGGCGCCCGCGCGCGGACCGGCCATGGTGGAGCGCAGGTTCTCGAACGGCTCTGCCGGCACCGTGCGCCCGCCCACCTTCACGCCGAGGCTGCGGACCATCTGCGTCTCGAAGGGATTGGTGAGCATCGCCACGCGGAAGCCGCACTCCGGACACCGGAAGGTGACGTTGAGCGAGCCCTCGTCGGGGCCCTCGGTGCTCAGCAGCTTCATCGGCTCATCGCAGTCGAGACAGAGGAACTTCATGGCCGCGCCATTCTATCAGAGTCGGAACGCGTGGCTCCCGGCCGCAGCCGCGGCCACGCGCGGGCGGCGGCCGGCGTCTGCATCACGACGACGGCGACGAGGGCGAGCGTGAGCGTGGCCCAGTCGCCGACGAGCGCGCCGCGCACCGCCATCACGGAGAAGAGCAGGTATGCCGAGAAGCGGGCGCGCGGATGCCGGCGCCACAGCAGCCCGGCGACGATCACCGCCCCCCCCGCCGAGGACCAGCGGTGCAGCCCGGCGCCGGCGACGATGGCGTACAGCATGAGCGCGGCCGGCATCACGGCGAGCATGCCGATGAGCCGGGGCCGGCGGCCGCCGAGCGGCTCGACGGCATCGAGTTCCGGACCGCGCCGCATGCGCGGGATGATAGCAGGGCCCGCGGGCGACGCCGCCGAGCGCGATGGTCAGGCGGCGATCCGGGTGCGCACGGCCCCGATGATGAAGGCGGCCAGCTCCGTGCTCGTCAGCGCGTCCAAGGCGTCGTTGTCGGACGCGAGGCCGTACGTGCGGATGATCTGTTGCAGGTAGCGCGGGCGGCGGCCTCGCAGCAGGGCCCAGAGATGCGGCTCCCCCCTGGCGAAGGCCGCGAACGGATCGAGGACCGGCGCGCTGATGGGCAGACCGGGGGCGCCGCCTTGCCCGCGCCTGAAGGCCGGTTCGAGCGCGCGTCCGAGGGCGCCCTCCAGGTAGACGGGCGTGACGCCCGTGGCCCAGTACTCGAGGTCGACGAGATTCGGCTGGCTCGTCTCGCGACCCGAGCGCACGGCGGGCGTGCCGTCATCGGGCAGGAACTCGAGCCACCCCTCCCACATGCCGTCGGGCCGCTCGCGGCCGCACGCGCGCGGCCGGTACGTGCGCCCGCCCGGCGTCGCCAGCGTCGTCTGATACGTCAGGAGCACACGCTCCATACGGAGCGGACAAGCAAATCGTCTGCCAGCGATGCCCTTTCCGGCGGGGAAACACGGCGGCCCCCGGCGAGATCAGCACATCGTCAGCGCATGATGATAAGATCGAATCCGCCTCCCTCGTAACTACGCGGAATGCCGGGGTAGCTCAGAGGCAGAGCAACTGATTCGTAATCAGTAGGTCGCGGGTTCAACTCCCGCCCCCGGCTCCAGCATCCCGCGGCCTTCCGACGACCTCGCGGCCATGCGCGCCGTCGTCCGCGCCTGCACGTTGTGCTACGCTTACGCGGTCAAGCACGTGGGTTCATCCCGAATCCTCGGCAGTCACGCCGGCACATCGCCGGGGCACGCGCGGTCGGACACGAGGCAGTCGCGGTCGAAGCCCGTGTCCGCTGCAGCGCAATCACACGAAGGCGGCCAGTGAGCGAAATCCGGTCGAAGCGGATCCTGATCGTCGACGATGAGCCGCTGATCACCGAAGTCCTCAGCGAGCATTTCAAGGGCGACTACGCCGTCGAGACGGCGCTCAGCGGCACCGACGCGCTCACCGCGATCCTGCGCGAGCGTCCCGACGTCGTCCTGCTCGACATCAACATGCCGCGGATGAACGGTGTCGAGGTGCTCAAGGACATCAAGCAGATCGACGAGACCATCGCCGTCATCATGGTCACCGCCAACGAGCAGATCGCGCTCGCGGCGGAGGCGCTCAAGAGCGGCGCGTTCGGCTATGTGCCCAAGCCGTTCGATTTCCGCTACCTGGACCACATGGTGGCGGCGATCTTCGACGCCCCGCGGCGACCTCGCCCCTGACTGCCGTTTCCTCACCCCCCGACTCCGTTCCGCGCCGCCCGGATGTAAGATCGCCAACGACGAGTGAATCGCTGGCACCCCCATTGCTCCATCCCACGCGGGGGGTGACGTCATGAAAGACTCGCGCGTGTTCGTGCTCGGCTTCGGAACGCTTCTCGCCCTGATCCTCGCCGTGCCCCTGTCGATCGTGGCGCTGACCGACAGCGTCATTGCGGCGGCAGCGACCACCGCCCCGGTACCGGGCGGCCCGGCACCGGGGGCTGCCTCCGGGGACACGGCCGCCACTCTGACGGTCCTCGGGCTCGTCGTCGGGCTGCTCATCCTCGTCGGCATCGGCGTGAAGATGTTCGATCTCAAGCGCAAGCGGCAGGCGGAGGCCGTGCAGCTGCAGGCGCAGCTCTCCGATGCCCTTCTGCGTGAAGGCAGCATGTCCATCACGCCGACCGCCCACGTGCCGCTCTGGGCGGGCGGCCCGGTCACCGTGGAGCTGTCCGGGCCGGGGCCGTCGTCGCCGGAAGGCCGCGAGGCGGCGCTGCAGCTCGTGGAGCGTGAGGCGGCCCGCATCCGTCCCGACGTGCGCGTGATCGATCGCATTCAGCGCGCCGCCTGATCTCGGCTACGATAGCGGTCGCGGCTGGTGTCCTGCCGGCCGCGACTTATGGATGACTTCGAGTCCTGGACCGAGCGCGCGCGGGCCAGCGCCCGCCACGGCCGCTTCGCCGAGGCCGAACATGCCTATCGCCGGGCGCTCGATCTGCGCCCGGAGGACCTCAAGACCCGCCTCGACCTTGCCCTCGCCCTGCGCCGTCAGCGGCGCGCGGACGCCGCGGAGAAGGAGCTGCGCGAGGCCGTCGTCCGCGCACCCCGGTCCGCGTCCGTCCACGCCGAGCTCGGCGGCGTGCTCTTCGAGCGGGCCCGCTATGCGGAGGCGGCGGCCGCCTTTCGCGAGGCCCTGCGTCACCGTCCCGATTACGCCAAGGCGCACGTGAACCTCGCCCTCGCGCTCGAGCGCGCGGGCGATTTTGCCGGCGCCGAGGGTCCGCTGCGCGAGGCGGTGCGTCTTCGGCCCGGCGATGCGCACGCCCGCGCCACGCTGGCGCGCGTGCTTCGCCGCCAGCGGCGGCCGCACGATGCCGAGCACACCCTGCGGCAGGCGCCCCAGGAATCGGCGCAGACGCTGCTGGAGCTGGCCGGTGCGCTGCTCGAGCAGAGCAAGCCCACGGAAGCCGCCGGGGTCTTCCGGCGCGCGCTCGATCTGCGCCCGGACGACTTCAAGGCCCACTTCGGGCTGGGCCTCGCTCTCGAGCGCCAGGGCCGCGCCGCCGCCGCGGCCGCCGCCTTCCGGGGGGCGGCGACGCCCGCGCGACGGCTCCGCGCCGGGTGCGCTCGGGCGGACGCTGCGCAAGCGTCACCGCTACGCGGAGGCGGCCCAGGCATTCCGCGAGGCCATACGCCTGGCGCCCGGTGAGGCGCGCTCGCATTACCACCTCGGCATCGTGCTCGAGCGCCAGGGACGGCACGACGAGGCCGCCGCCTCGTTCCAGGAGGCGCTCCGCCGCCGTCCCTCCTTTCTGGCGGCGCACGTGGCGCTCGCGTCCATCTTCCGGCGGCAGGGGCGGTGGACCGAGGAAGCGGCGGCGTACGACGCGGCGCTCGTGCTGCGGCCGGATGACGCCGACCTGCATGCGGGCCGCGGCCTGGCGCTCGGCGCCCTCGCGCAGTATGCCGGGTCGGAGGCCGCGCTGCGGCGCGCCGTCGGCCTGCGCCCGGACGACGGCGATCTGTGGTTCGAGCTCGGCGTGGCCCTCGGCCGACAGGGCCGGCATGCGGAAGCCGAGGCGGCGCTGCGGGAGGCGATCCGCGTCGATCCCTCCCACGTGCGGGCCCGCGGCAACCTGGCGCTCGGCCTCGGACGGCAGGGCCGGCACGGCGAGGCCGAGACCGCCTATCGCGAGGCGCTGCTCGTGCGGGACAACCATCCCGCCCTGCATCGGGGGCTCGGCGTGTCGCTGTACTGGCAGGGACGCTACGAAGAGGCGGAGGCCGCGTTCGCGGCGGCCATTGCGCTCAAGCCCGAGTACGTGCGGGCGCGCTGCGACCTGGGCGAGATGTTCTTCGAGCGGCGGCGCTACGAGGACGCGGAGCGGGCGTATCGCGAAGCGCTGCGGCTGCAGAGCAGCTCCCTCGTCGCGCACACCGCGCTGGCCTCCGTGCTGCTCGCGCAACGGCGGTACGCGGAGGCCGAGGCGCAGGCGCGCACCGCGCTCGCCCTGTATCCGGATGCCGCGCGCGCCCATCGCGATCTCTGGGCGGCCCTGGAGGCGCAGGGCAAGTGGAGCGAGCTGGAGGCCGCTGCGCGCGAGACGCTACGGACGCGGCCCGAGCATGCGGAGGCCCAGGCGCGGCTCCACCGTGCTCTGGCCGGACAGGCGCGAGAGGTCAGCGGGCGGCCGCGGGCCCAGCGGGGGCCGGCAGCGTGAGAAGCCGCCGGAACTGCTCGAGCTCGCGCGGCGGCACGTCCGGCTGCTGCCGCAGCAGCTCGTAGACGCGCGCGGGGTCCTCGTCGATGGCGCGCGCGGTGCGCGCGAACATCTTGACGAGCTGCCTGCCTTCCCGGTCCGCCTTGGCGTTCGCCACGGCGCGGGCCAGCGTGCCGGCCAGCGAGAGCAGGCGGCTGTCGAGCCTGACGAAGCCCGTGACGGCCGCCTGGATCGCGGGCCCGCTGGCGGCCCCCGATCGCGCGGCATAGTCGACCTGCACCACCGCCTGGCCGCGGATGTTGGGCAGGAACCGGTGCTGGTACTCGCCCCGGGCGTGCATCACGCGGATACCCGGTGCGGCGTGGACGACCTCGAAGGTCCCGACGGTGCCCCAGCCGTCGTCGATGGCAAGGCCGTCTGCCGTCCGCCAGATACGGTACCGTGCGAGCTTCAGCGTGCGCGTCACGTGGGTGGCGAACTCCGGGTGATCCAGCAGGTACTCGAACACGTCCACCCGGCCGGCGAAGGGCTCGCTCTCCACCCGGGTCGACACGGTCGGATGCTTGGTGATGTCCTGCAGGCGGGTGCGGGTCTGCTCGGGGACCTGTGACGGCAATCCGGGCGGCGCCGGGTCGGCCACGCCGCGGACGGGAAGGGCGAGCACAGCGCTCGCCAGGACGACGAGAAAAACGCGACGAAGCCGCGGCACAGCACGTGAATTATGGCACAGTCTTCGCTCTTGACGTGTGGCGTCGCCCTTCGTACCCTTCCCGCAATCACCGCCGGACCACCGCTCAGTGGGGAGCGCTCCGCCGGCGCAGCGGGGAGGAGCCATGCGACGACGCCTCGGCAGGCAGCGTGACACCTCCACCGTGCGCGCGGCGCATCCGTGATGGCGATGGACGATTACCTCTACGCGCTCGTGGAGGGCCTGCCGCCCGCGTGGCGCGCGCCGGCCACGGGCATCGGCGGCGCCGCCGTCACGGTCCGGCGGTACGGCGATCGCTCGCTCATCATGGCCGCGGTCGACACCGTCCCCGCCGCGAGTGCGAGGACGCTCGCCGCCCACCACGAGGTCGTGGCCTCCACCCTCGATGCCCACGCCGTGCTGCCCTTCCGCTACGCCACCCTGGCCGGCCCCCTGGGCGCCGACGCCTGGCTCGCCGGCCGTCGGGACGTGATCGACTCCAGCTTCGCCCTGATCCGCGGCTCGGTCGAGATGACTGTCAAGCTGCTGCGCCTCGACTGCTCCGTCACCCAGCACGCCGGGGCCGGCGCCGGCGGCGACCACTCCCCGGACGAGCGTGAGCTGAAGCTGGTCGGCGAGCATCTCATCGCGCACGCCGAGCTGCCGCACGCCCGCTACCGGCCGGCCGGTACCGCGGGCAACGTCGCCGCCTCCGTGGCGTTCCTCGTGCCGCGCGTCGAGGTTCCGGCCTTCCTCACGCGGATCGCGCCCATCGCTTCGCGCGCCACGGGCCTCGCCGTGGTGCCGACGGGGCCGTGGCCGGCCTACTCGTTCGTGCCGCCCTTCGACCGTCTGCCGCTCGCACGTGCGGGCACGACGGCTCTGCGGTCCGTCGAGCGTCGGGCGGGCTGATGAGAATGGCGTGTGCGGCGGTGGAGGCCCTGATGAAGGAGCGGCCCGACACCAGCCTGGAAGCGGCGCTCGAGGTCTTCGAGGTCTTCGCGAGCGGATCGCTGTCGGATGAGGTGTATATCCTCGAGGACGTGGGCGGCAAGCGCATCGCCATCGCCCCCACCGCGCTCCGGGACAAATATCGGCGGGGGTGAGCTATGGCCATCATCGTGATCTCGACCCAGATGGGCGCCGGCGGTCCGGAGATCGGCATGGCGCTCGCCCAGAAGCTCGGCTACCGATACGTCGACCAGGAGCTGCTGCTCGACGCCGTGCGCCGCTACGGGCTGGCCGAGGAGAAGCTCTCGCATCTCGACGAGTCGAAGCCGACGATCTTCGAGCGCTTCGACACCGAGACACGCCACCACATCACCGTGCTGCAGACGACGCTGCTGGAGCTGGCCGAGCTCGACGACGCCGTCTTCCTCCGCGGGGGCGGCCAGTGGCTGCTGCGCGGGATCCCGCACGTGTTGCGCGTGCGCGTGATCGCGCCCTTCGAGCACCGGGTGAAGTCCTGGGTGCGCCGGGTGTCCGCGATGACGGGGGAGACGCCGAGCCACCGCGCCGCCGCCGACTTCGTGCGCCGCGACGACTCCGAGAAGTCCGGCCGCATGCGGTATCTCTACGAGGTCGACATCTCCGACCCGATGCTCTACGAGATGATCGTGAACACGGAGATGCTCAAGTACGACGCCGTGGTGGAGATGATCGAGCGCGCCGTGCGCCGCCCCGAGCTGCAGACGACGGACGCCGGCCGCGGCCTGGTGGCCTCCCGCGCCCTCGCCTCGCGGGTGCAGGTCTCCCTCGCCACGCATCCGGACACCCGACGCTACCGCATCACGGTGGACGCCAGGGACGGCGTCGTCACGCTCGAAGGCACCGCCGCCCTGGACCGCGCCGTCGAGGTCGCCCGCTCCGTGCCGGGAGTCCGCGAGGTGAGGACCCAGCAGGTAGAAATCCCGCCCATCCCCCCTTTCGTGGCGTGACCTTGCATCGCGGCCGGGGGCGCCAACGCCCCCCAAAGCCCGCGGGCCAGGGGGATTGGGGGCCCTTCGAGGCCCCCATGTAAGTCAAGTCAATCAAGCAGATTCAGGCCGAGCCCGGGCTCAGCGGGTCGGCGCGGGCGGGCCGACGTTGTCGGGGGCTTCGGCGATCGTGACGTCGACGGTCTGCCGGCTCTTCTTGCGCACGAAGTCGATCTTGACGGTCTTGCCCACGTCGGCGTCCGAGGACAGTCGCTGCAGATGGTGGTAGTCGTCGACGCCGACGCCGTCGAAGGCGACGATCACGTCGTTCTGGGTGAGACCGGCCGCCTCCGCCGGGCTCTTGGGTGATACGCGCGCCACGATGGCGCCGCGCGTGTCGCTGAGCCCCAGGGACTGCGCGAGCTCGAGGGTCATCGGCTGCAGCGCGACGCCGATCCATCCGCGCGTCACCCGCCCCCGATCGATGAGCTGGGCCGTCACCCGCTTCACCATGTTGGCGGGGATGGCGAAGCCGATACCCTGCCCGGTGGCGACGATGGCCGTATTGATGCCGATGACCTCGCCGCGCAGGTTCACGAGAGGGCCGCCGGAGTTCCCGGGGTTGATCGAGGCGTCGGTCTGGATGAAGTTCTCGTAGGTGGCGATGCCGACGTCCGATCGTCCGGTGGCGCTCACCACGCCCACCGTCACCGTCTGGTCGAGGCCGAAGGGATTGCCGATGGCGATGGCCCACTCCCCCACCTTCAGCGCGTCGGAATTGCCGAGCGTGGCCACCCGCAGCTCGCCCTCGGGCTCGAACTTGATGATGGCGAGATCCGTCTTCATGTCGGTGCCGATGATGCGCCCGCGCAGCTCCTGCTTGGAGGACAGCTTCACCGTCACGCCGTCGGCGCCCTTGATGACGTGGAAGTTCGTGAGGACGTACCCCCGCTTGTCGATGATGACGCCGGAGCCGAGACCCGGCTGCTGGAACTCCTCCCGGCGACCCGAGCCGCCGCCACGGCCGAAGAACTGGTCGAAGAAATCCTTGTAGACCGGGTCGTCGGCGAAGGGCCCGGGCATCGCCGGCGGCCGCCGCGAGCGTGAGACCTGGACGGTTCCAATGTTGACAACGGCGGGCCTCACGCGCTCGGCGACCGTCACGAAGGCGGCTTGCAGCGCATCGACCGTCGTGATGGGCGAGGGGGTCACCACCGCGACGGGCGGCCGTCGCGTGACGAGGGCATAGCCGGCGAAAGCCACGCCGCCTATAGCAAATAGGACGGCGGCGACGAGGGCATGACGGACCGTCTGTGGCGTCATCGTGGGCCGGCGGCGGACGGGCCGCCCCCCGGCGACGCAACTCTTGCAAAAACCATGGAAAACCTTGCCTTTTTTCTTGACCCTACGCGATCGAAAAAGAGAAAATACGCCATTGCGCGCGCTATTTCAACGAGGCACAGTGAACCACTATTTCCGTCAAACGCTTAGCGTCGTCTTGGTCGTCTGCCTGCTGGCCCCCACGCTGGCCATGGCGCAGTCACCGGACCGGCCGGGACAGCCCGGGCAAACTGTCGCGCCGGCCGCGCCCAGGCCACCCGGCACGTTCACGCCGTTCACGCCCAGCCGCATCGACGCCGCCGCCGGATTCGGGACCGCCAATCGCAACATCGCGGGGCCCGACTACCGCCTCGGCCCCGGCGACGTCCTCGACGTGCAGATCGCCGGCCGCGTCGACGTCACGCGCGTCCAGGTCGTCGTGGATCCCGAAGGCGCGCTCAACATTCCCCCCCTGGGGTCCATCGAGGTGGGCGGGCTCACCCTGCTCGAGGCCAACCGCAAGATCGCCGAGCGCGCGCGGGCGGTGTTCAGGTACGCCGACGTGAGCGTGGCCGTGGTCGCCCCCCGCGCCTTCGAGGTGGTGGTGGCGGGCGAGGTGGAGCGCCCGGGCACGATGCAGGTCATCGCCACGCAGCGGCTGCACGAGATCATCCTCACCGCGGGAGGCATCACGCCGCGGGGCAGCGTGCGCCACGTCCAGGTCACCGACAAGGGCGTCACGCGGGAGGTCGACCTCCTCGCCTTCGAGCTGCGCGGCGACCTGCGCAACAACCCCTTCGTGCGCGAGGAGATGCGCATCAACGTCCCTCCGCGGGGGGCGGCGGTGCTGCTCACGGGGGCCGTGCGGCGGCCCGGCGAATACGAGCTGGCCGCGGGCGCCTCGCTGCGCGAAGTGCTCGAGCTCACGGGCGGGCTGGTCTCGGCGGGCGCGCTCTCGGAGGCGCGCCTCACACGCGTGGGCGACGACGGGCGCAAGGAGACGGTGTCGATCGACCTGCGCACGGCGCTGGTGCCGCCCGCGGACGTCCCGCTCCACCCCGGCGACGTGCTCTACGTGCCGCCGCTCACGGTGCTGCAGGACGTGGTGGAGGTGCGCGGCGCCTTCAACGGCACGCCGGAAAGCGGCAAGACCACGACCACGGGCAAGACGACCATCGTGCAGCGCTTCGAGCTGGCGCAGGGCGAGCGCGTGCGCGACATCGTCATCAAGGCGGGCGGCGCCGCGGCCTTCGCCGATCTCCGCGTCGCCTTCGTGGAGCGCGGCGGCACCACCGGCCCCCTGCAGCGGGTGCCGGTCGACATGCACCGGCTGCTCGTGGAAAAGGACGAGACGCAGAACATCACCCTGCACAACGGCGACGTGGTCGTCCTGCCCGTGGTGGAGGACAAGATCTACATCGTGGGCGAGGTGAAGGTCCCCGGCGCCCAGGACTACCGCCCCAACCTCACGCCGCGCGAGTACGTCGCCCTCGCGGGCGGGCCCGGCGCGCGCGCGAAGGTGGCCGCCACCACCGTGACCTTTCCGAACGGGCGCACGTACGGCATGAGCGAGGCGCCGCCGCTGGAGGCGGGCGCCGTCGTCACCGTGCCCGAGGTGGCGGTGAAGTGGTGGCAGGATTACGTCGCCATCGCCTCGGTGGTGGCGAGCCTCGTCACGGCGTACACGGGGATCTTCATCCTCTTCGGTGGCCGCACGACCACCCCGGTCAACTGATGTACGAGTCGTACTGGGAGCTGACGGAACCCCCCTTCGACAATTCGCCGAACCCGAAGTTCTTTTACCTGTCGCCGGAGCACGAGGAAGCGCTGGTGCGGCTGGTGTACACGGTGCGCCATCGCAAGGGCTGCGGGATGCTCATCGGCGAGTACGGGTGCGGCAAGACGACGCTGTCGCGCGCGCTCATCCAGCGGCTGGAGGCCGAGCGCTACGAGATCGGCCTGCTCACCAACCCGAGCTGGAACGCCCGCGACTTCCTGCGTGAGGCGCTCTACCAGCTCGGCGTGGAGAGCAAGGAGACGAGCAAGCCGGAGCTGCTGCACCAGCTCAACGAGCTGTTCTTCCGCAACTTCCGCGAGGGGCGCGATACCGTGATCATCGTGGACGAAGCGCAGCTCATCGAGGACGACGCCGTCTTCGAAGAGCTGCGGCTGCTCATGAACTTCCAGACGGACGATCGCTTCCTCGTCACCCTCCTGCTCATCGGCTCGCCGGAGCTGTCGGCCAAGGTGCGCCGGCTCAAGCACCTCGACCAGCGCATCACCATCCGCTATCACCTCAACACCCTCGACGCCGCGCATACGGCCGCCTACGTGGCGCACCGGCTGCGGATGGCGGGGCGGACGACGCCGATCTTCACCGACGACGCGGTGAAGCTCATCTTCGACTTCACGCGGGGCACGCCGCGCGAGATCAACAACCTGTGCGACGTGGCGCTCCTCGTCGGGTACACCAAGCGCGCCACGGAGATCGGCGACAAGATCGTGGCCGAAGTGATCAAGGACATGGTGGGCGTGTCCTGATGGTCCGCATGAGCGATCTCGTGCGTGGCATCGTGCGGGAGCCGGCGCCGGCGCCGGCGCCCGCGCCCCCGCGCCCGGCCGCCGACGACGACACGCCGGAGCGTCCGCCCGAGCGGGTCGTCCGTACCCCGCGCACGACCCTCGGCACGCTGCCGCCGCCGGCGCCGGCGGCGGACCCGCCCCCGGCGCCCGCGCCGCCGCCGCCTCCGCTGCGGCAGGCGGGTCCGGCCACGCTCGGCCATGCTCCGGAGCGCGCCCCCGTGGCGCCCGCCGAAAACCCCCAGGCGCTGTTCGACGAGCTGCAGGCCTTCATGCTGC
>JBBDXO010000246.1:0-2060 GCA_040902295.1 Candidatus Rokuibacteriota bacterium
ATGCCGTACCACCTCGCGGGCACGGCGTGGTCGCCGCGGCGCGTGCTGCAGGAAGGCACCGCGCACTGTCTCGAGGGCGCGGTGTTCGCCGCCGCCGCCCTGCGCGTGCTGGGCTTGCCTCCCCTCGTGCTCGACCTCGAGGCCGTGCAGGACACCGATCACGTGCTCGCCGTCTACCGCATCCGGGGCCGCTGGGGCGCCATCGCGAAGTCGAACTTCTCCGGCCTCGGCTATCGCGAGCCGGTGTACCGCACCATCCGCGAGCTGGTGATGAGCTACTTCGAGGGCTACATCAACCTGCGCGGCGAGCGCACGCTGCGCGCGCACTCCCCGCCGGTCAACCTCGCCCGCTTCGACCGCGCGCACCCCGGATGGATGACGGCCGATGCGCCCGTGTGGTGGGTGGCCGAGCACCTCGTCGGCGTGCGCCACCACCCGCTGCTGACGCCGGCCATGGTGCGCGCGCTCACCCGGGTGGACCGCCGCTCGCTGGACGCGGGGCTCGTCGGCTACCGTCAGGGCTGACCGCTCGACCGCGGCGCCAGCGAGAACAGGTAGAGCGTCCAGCGCGCCTGCCGCTGCCAGAGAAAGGCCGCCAGGCGCCGGGAGCGGTCGACCGCCAGGCGTGACGCCATCTCCGGCATGCGGCTGGAGTTGACGACGGTGCGCGTCAACAGCGTGCGGCGGGTGGCGCCGGTCGTGCTCACCACGTGCATGACGCCCGTGGCGGACTCCACGCCGTGAAATCCCGGGCCGCCGCCGCCGGGAAATGCAAAGAGATGGAACGTCGGACGGCTCAGCGACAGCCCGCGCAGCTCGATCGCCGGCACTCCGACCACTTCCGAGGAGTCGAAGGCGACGTAGTCCGTACCGGGCCCGAACGTGATGCGGGCCGGCGTCCGCGCGCCCGTGGTGATATCCACACGGACCGCCTCGAACAGGCCGTCGGGACCCGTGAGCCCGGGCACGGCATAGACGGCGGCGGGCTCGTTGACGTGCTGCAACAGCAAGGGCTGCCCGGACCACTCGGGGCCGTCGTGAACCACGGCGACGACGAGCGGGTCGACCGGCCTCGGCTCGCCGTCGAAGCGCACGAGATACCAGCACGCGACGGCGACACCGGCGACCGCCAGCATCAGCGTTCGCGGCGTCAGTCTCATGCGGCGGGGCCGGGCGCGGCTATCGGCGGCTCAGGTGAGCCAGCGGCGCTTGCCGCCGTGCACGTCGGCGTTGTGCTCGCCGGCGGCGGGCGGTCTCGCCCGCATGGCCGGCCGCTCGCCGTCGAACGACAGCGGCAGGCCCATCAGGGTGTAGTCGTCCCCCGGCACGCGCTGCACGATGCCCAGCGCCTGCGCCTGGGGCGACGACGCCGCCTCCGGCATGGTATTGATCACCGAGCACGGCACGCCGGCGGCTTCCAGCCGGTCGATCCACTCGCCCTTCGTCGCCGTGAGGAAGATCGCATCGAGGGCGTCGAGGAGCTCTTTCTTGTGCGCCGAGCGCGCGGCGTTGGTGGCGTAGCGCGCGTCTGTCGCCCACTCGGGATGGCCCATCACCTGCGCGAGCTTGGCGAAGAGGCGGTCGTTGCCGGCGGCCACGATGATGGGCCCCGTCTTCGTCTCGAAGCCCTGGAACGGGATGAGACGCGAGCTGCCCGTGCGATGGCGCTCGGGCACGGTGCCGGAGACGCTGAAGGTCGCGTAGTGGCCCTTCAGCCACGCCAGCCCTGTTTCGAACAGGGAGGCGTCCACCACGCAGCCGCGCCCGCTCTGCGCCCGCCCCACGAGCGCGGCGAGGATGCCCATCGCCGCCCACATGCCGGTGCCGTAGTCGAGGACCGAGGTGCCGATGCGCGTGGGCGGGCCGCCCTCGTCGCCGTTCATCATCATGAGCCCCGAGAAGGCCTGCACCATCGGCTCGTAGCCGGGCTTGAGCGTGAGCGGCCCCGTGCTGCCGAACGCCCACACCGAGCAGTAGATCAGCCGCGGGTAGCGCGCGCGCAGGGTGTCGGGGCCGAGCCCCAGCTCGTCGAGGGTGCCCGGGCGCAGGTTCTGGATGAG
>JBBDXO010000247.1:0-9467 GCA_040902295.1 Candidatus Rokuibacteriota bacterium
CTACCGGCGGCGGCGGGGCTCCTCGCAGTCGGACTGGATCTCGCCCCCGTAGCAGTTGCCGCTGGTCGGCATCCGGCGGCAGTCGTTGCGTGCCCGCTGGAGCGCATCACCCTTCAGCCGCCGCTCGACCTGCTTGAGGCACTCCTGCTGCGGATTGCACTCCTTGGCCTTCTGGGCGCCGCACTCCCGCGACTGGGCGGAGCCCGCGACGGGGGCCGCCACCAGCGCGACGGCGAACAGGGCGAGCAGGATGCGCTTCATCGTTCCCATCTCCTCACGAGATTAGACGCGATGGGGGCCCGCCTATTCAAGCCTCATGCCGGGCGTTTGGCTCCAAAGGCGGGCAGCACGACCTCGGCGTAGGCGTGCAGCGCCTCCCAGTCGTACGGCCCCTGGCGCAGGCCGATATTCAACCGCTCCACCCCCGCCTCCCGATAGGCGCCCACCATCTCCAGGGCCTGCCTGGCCGTGCCCCGGAGGAAGCCGCCGCGGGGGTCCTTGCCGAAGTGCGACTGGTACAGCGCCTCCCCCCTGGCGGCGCCCCGCTCGTCGGCGCCGATGTAGAAGCCCGTGTTGACGGTGCGGGCGATCGTGGCCGGGTCGCGCTTGTCCCTGGCGCACCACTCGTCGAGGACGGCGCTCTTGGTCTTGAAGGCCGCGGGCGACTGGTAGGGGATGTTCCAGCCGTCGGCGTAGCGGGCCACCGCGCGCAGGGTGCGCTTTTCGCCGCCGCCGCCGATCCACAGGCGCACCTTCTTCTGCAGGGGCTTGGGGTTGTTGCGCGCGTTGACGAGGCGGTGGTGCGCACCCTCGAAGCTGGAGACCTTGTCGGAAGGGTCGAACAGCTTCTTGAGGCACTGCGCGTACTCCTCGAGCATGTCCTCGCGCACCCCGATCCTGTCGAAGGGGATGCCGAAGGCCTCGTACTCGTGCGCATGCCAGCCCGCGCCGATCCCGCACTCGAGGCGCCCGTTGGACAGGTGATCGACGGTGGTGAGGGCGGCGGCGAGCACGCCCGGGTTGCGGTAGTTGATGCAGTACACGAGGCTGCCGATGCGCACGCGCCTGGTCTCCAGCGCCGCCGCCGTCATCGTGGTGACCGCCTCGAAGCAGTCGAGATCGCCGCCCTGCGGCGGCGACTCCTGAAAGTGGTCGGAGACGGAGAACCAGTCGAAGCCCATGTCGTCGGCGAATTTCCAGAGCCGCCGCATCTCCGACAGCGGCCCCCCCATGTGACCGATGTGGATGCCGAAGGTCATCGCCATCGGTTACTTGAACGAGCGGTCGAGATGGACGTCGATGAGGGCGGGGCCGCCGCTGGCGAGCGCGCGCGCCACGGCGGGGCCGACGTCGGCCGTCTTGTCCACGCGCTCGCCGGCGACGCCGAGCGACTTCGCGAGGCCGACGTAGTCGATGAACGGCTTGTCGAGGTCCATCGCCACGTACACGTCGTCCTCGTGGGAGAAGCCCTTGAGCGCGTGCGTGCGCTGCTTGAGGATGCGGTAGGAGGCGTTGTTGAGAATGACGTAGACGACGGCGAGCGATTCGCGCGCCGCCGTCCACAGCGCCTGGTTGGTGTACATGGCGCTGCCGTCGCCGACGAGCGCGACCACCGGACGGCCGGGCACCGCCAGCTTCACGCCCAGCGCCGCCGGCAGGCCCCAGCCGATGCCGCCCCCGCGCAGGCCGAAGAAGCTCTTGGCATCGGCGCAGGGGAAGAACGTGCGCACGCCCGCCGCCGACGAGATCGACTCGTCCACGACGATCACGTCCTTCGGCACCGCCTGCGCCACCGCGTGCACGGCGGAGAGCGGCGAGATGGGCACCATGGCGGCGTCACGCTGCGCACTCGCCGCGAGGTCTGTCCGCTCCCGCTCATGCGCTGATCTCAGCGCCTCGCGGCGGCGGGCGGCGTCCTTGTGGCCCTTGCCGCCCGCGTGGCGGCGCACGGCCTCGATCAGCTCGGGCAGCGTGGCCTTGGGATCGCCCTGGATGGCGACCTTCGCCGCGTAGTTCTTGCCGAGCTCCCAGGGGTCGACGTCGATGTGCACCACGTCGAGCCCGTCCGGCATGGGGTCGACGTCGGAGGGCAGCGAGAGCGTGAAGAGGTCGCCGCCGACGGAGAAGAGCAGGTCGTGGCGCATCAGCGCCGCCTTGATCTGCGGGCCGAGGCGCGGCATGGGGCCGGCGTAGAGCGGGTGCATGAAGGGGAAGTTGCACGTGGACGGCACCGTCTCCGTCATCACGGGGGCGCCCACGAGCTCGGCCAGCTCCACCATCTCCGCGAGCGCGTCCGCGTGCGCGACGGCGTCGCCGGTGACGAGGAGCGGGCGCTCCGCCCGCACCAGCATCCGCGCCGCCTCGTCGATGGCGTGCCGGTCACCGACCATCCGGGGCGCCACGCGCGTGGAGGCGCCGAGGTCGAGATCGCGCTCGGCGTTGAGCACGTCGACCGGGAGCGAGAGGAAGACGGGCCCCATCGGCTGCGACAGCGCCGTCTTCACGGCGCGGCGCACGATGCGCGGCAGGTCCTCGAGGCGGCGCGCCTCCGTGGTCCACTTCACGTACGGCTGCGCCACGGGCGGCAGCTCGGACCAGAGGATGGGCTCCGTCACCGTGAAGCTCTGGTCGTGCTGGCCCGCCGTCAGCAGCAGCGGCGAGTGCGCCTTGTAGGCGTCGTAGAGCATGCCCATCGCGTTGCCCAGCCCCGGGGAGACGTGCACGTTCACCGCCGCCAGCGAGCCGCTTGCCTGCGCGTAGCCGTCGGCCATGGCGATGGCCACCGCCTCCTGCAGGGCGAGCACGTAGCGGATGCCGGGCTCGCGGGCGAGGCCGTCCATGAGCGGCAGCTCCGTGGTGCCCGGGTTGCCGAACATGACGGAGACGCCCTCCTGCTTGAGGATCTCCAGGAACGCTTGCTTGCCGGATATGTAGGGCATGGGGCTCCCCTCGTCTGTGCTTTTCGAATCGGGCGGGACGGTAGGTCCGCGAGAGTAGCATACGACGCCGCACGCGTCGCCGCTGCTGCCCGGCCACCTTGCTTCCCGCGGGGCCGGATGAGAGGGTGGGGGCGTGCCGCCCGAAGACGCAGCGTTTCTGCGCGCCGCGCGCCGCCAGCCCACGCCGTACACGCCGGTGTGGCTCATGCGCCAGGCGGGGCGCTACATGCCGTCCTACCGCGCCCTCCGCGCGCGCTACGCGTTCCTGGAGCTCTGCAAGAGCCCGGAGGCGGCGGCGGAGGTGACGCTGCAGCCGGTGGAGCAGCTCGGCGTGGACGCCGCCATCCTCTTCGCCGACATCCTGCTCATCGCCGAGCCTCTCGGGGTGGGGCTGGAGTTCGCGAAGGGGGAAGGGCCCGTGATCCATCGTCCCGTGCGCGGCGAGGACGACGTGGCGCGTCTGCCGCCCGTCGACGTCGACAGCGCCCTTGGCTTCGTCTTCGACACCGTGCGCCTCGCGCGCCGCGCGCTCGCGGGCCGCGTCCCTCTCATCGGCTTCGCGGGCGCCCCCTTCACCGTCGCCTCCTACCTCGTGGAAGGCGGTCCCTCGCGGGAGTATCTGCACACCAAGCGCATGATGTACGAGGCGCCCGCGACGTGGCGCCGGCTCATGGACGTCCTCGTGGATGCCTCCGCCGCCTACCTCAACGGTCAGATCGCCGCCGGGGCGCAGGCGCTGCAGCTCTTCGATTCGTGGATCGGCGTGCTGTCGGCCGACGACTACCGGGCCTTCGTGCTGCCGCACACCCGCCGCCTCATCGCCGCGCTGGCGCCGGGCGTCCCCGTCATCCACTTCGGCACCGGCACCGCCGCGCTGCTGCCCCTCATGCGGCAGGCGGGCGGCGACGTCATCGGGCTCGACTGGCGCGTGGATCTCGACGCGGGCTGGGCCGCCGTCGGCCACGACCGCGCCGTGCAGGGCAATCTCGATCCCGCCCTGCTCCTGGCGGCGCCCGCGCGCTTCCGTGATCCCGTGAAGACGATCCTCGCCCGCGCGGGCGGCCGCCCCGGGCACATCTTCAATCTCGGCCACGGAGTCCTGCCGCAGACGCCGGTCGAGCACGTGAAGGCGCTCGTGGAGATGGTGCACGAGCTGAGCGCGCGCCCGTAGCCGATGGCCGCCCTCGACGCGGTGATGCTGGTGGCGTTCGGGGGGCCGTCGAGCCCCGACGAGATCAGGCCCTTCCTCGACCTCGTCGCGCGAGGGCGGCCCATTCCCCCGGCGCGCCTCGACGAGGTCGCGCAGCACTACGAGCGCATGCCGGGCGGCCGCTCCCCCCTCCGCGAGCTCACCGCCGCGCAGGCGCGCGCGCTCGCGACCGCCCTCGAGCGTCACGGCGTCCGCCTGCCGGTGTTCGTCGGCATGCGGAACTGGCATCCGTTCCTGCACGACACGCTCGCCGACATGGGCGCGCGCGGGATGCGCCGCGTGCTCGCCATCATCCTGTCGCCCATGCGCACGGAGGCGTCGTGGGAGCGCTACATGCAGGACGTCGCGGCCGCGCGCGCGCGGGTGGCCTCCGCCCCGGAGGTGGCCTTCGCGCCCCCGTGGTCCGGGCATCCCGGCTTCATCGCGGCCGTCACCGACCGTGCGCGCGCGGCGCTGCACGAGGTCGCCGCCGAGCGCCGCGACCGGGCGCCCCTCGTTTTCACCGCCCACAGCGTGCCGGTGGCGATGGCGGAGGCGTCGCCCTACGTCGACGACATCACGGTGGCCGCGCGTGCCGTCGCCGACGCTCTCGAGCACCCGCGCTGGTCGATCGCCTACCAGAGCCGCAGCGGCTCGCCGCGTGAGCCGTGGCTCGAGCCCGACATCAACGACGTGGTGAGGAGCCTGGCCGCCGACGGCGAGAAGGCCGCCGTGGTGGTGCCGGTCGGCTTCGTGTGCGACCACGTGGAGGTGCTCTACGACCTCGACATCGAGGCGGCCGGCATCGCGGCCGGTCTCGGGCTGACCCTGCACCGCGCCGCCACCGTCAATGACCATCCGGAGTTCATCGCCACCCTCGTCGCGCTCGTGCGCGAGGCCGTCGGCCCGTGAAGGTCGTGGTGGTGGGCGGGGGGATCGCGGGGCTCGCCGCCGCGCATCGCCTGCAGGAGCTGGCCCGCGAGCGCGCCACGCCCCTGGAGCTCACGCTGATCGAGGCCCGCGGCCGCCTCGGCGGCACCATCGCCACCGAGCACGCCGACGGCTTCGTGGTGGAGGCGGGACCGGACTCCTTTCTGTCCGAGAAGCCGGAGGCGCTCGCGCTGTGCCGCCGGCTGGGCATGGAGGACCGGCTCGTCCGCACGGACGACCGCTTCCGCAAGGTGTACGTCTGGCACGCCGGCCGCCTGCACCCGCTGCCCGACGGCTTTCAGCTCCTGGCGCCCACCCGCGTGCTGCCCTTCGCTACGTCGTCGCTCTTCTCGTGGCGCGGCAAGCTGCGCATGGCGATGGACCTGCTCGCGCCGCGCGGCGGCGGGGACGACGAGAGCCTCGGCGCCTTCGTGCGGCGGCGGCTCGGCGCGGAGGCGCTCGAGCGCGTGGCGCAGCCGCTGGTGGCGGGCATCTACACCGCTGATCCCGACGATCTCAGCCTGGCCGCCACCATGCCGCGCTTCCTCGACCTCGAGCGCACCCGGCGCTCGATCATCCTCGGGCTCTGGCGCGCGGCGCGGCGCGCACCCCAGCCGGGCACGAGCGGCGCGCGCTGGAGCCTGTTCGTGAGCTTCAAGGACGGCATGGACGAGCTGGTGGCGGCCCTCGCCGGCCGGCTGCCGCCCGCGGCCGTCGTGCTGAAGGACCGCGTGAGCGGGCTCGAGCGGACGGGCGCCCGCTGGCACGTGATGACCGCGGAAGGCGGCCGCGTCGACGCCGACGCGGTCATCGTCGCCACCGAGTCGCACGCCGCCGCCCGGCTCACGCGGTACGTCGATCCCGCGCTGTCGGCGCTCCTGGCCGAGATTCCCTACTCGTCCGCCGCCACCATCTCCATGGCGTGGGCGCGCGCGGAGGTGCCGCATCCGCTGGACGCCTTCGGCTTCGTGGTGCCGCGCACGGAAGGGCGCGCGCTGCTGGCGGCGACGTTCTCGAGCGTGAAATACCCCGGGCGTGCCCCGGAGGGATCCGTCCTGCTCCGGTGCTTCGTGGGCGGGATGCTGAACGCCGCCGCCCTCGACGAGGATGACGCCGCGCTCGTGGCCCGCGCCCGCGAGGAGCTGAAGGCCGCTCTCGGCATCACGGCCCCGCCGCGCCTGACGCGCGTGTGGCGCTGGCCCGCCTCGATGCCGCAGTACCGCGTGGGCCACCTCGCGCGCGTGGACAGCATCGAGCGCCGGCTCGCCGCCGCCCCCGGCCTCTTCCTCGCCGGCGGCGCCTATCGCGGCGTCGGCATCGCGGACTGCGTGCGCACGGCCGAAGCGGCGGCGGAGCAGGCGCTCGCCCGCGCGTGGTGGCCGGGTTGATTGACATGGGGGGCCTCGACGGGCCCCCCAATCCCCCCACGCGGTCTCGGGAGTGGTTCGGTGAAGCCGTGGCGCTCCTCGGTGCCGTCGAGTAGGCTAGGCCCCGATGCCGATCCTCGATGCCGGTACCCTCGAGAAGACGACGCGGGAGATCTTCGCCTCGCTCGGCGTTCCACGTGACGACGCGGCGTGGATCGCCACCCTGCTCGTGCGCGCCAACCTGCGCGGGCACGACTCGCACGGCGTCATCCGCGTTCCGCAGTACGTGGCCTCGGTGAAGGCGGGGGATACCGTCGTCACCCCGGCCATCACCGTGCCCATCGACACGCCGACGCTGGCCGTGGTCGACGGCGGGCGCGGCTTCGGCCAGGTCGTCGCGCGCCGCGGGATCACGCTGGCCATCGACAAGGCACGGGCGCAGGGACTGGCGGCGGTGGCGCTGCGGAACACGAACCACGTGGGCCGGCTGGCGGACTACGCGGAGATGGCGGCCGCCGAGGGGCTGATCGGCCTCGTGTGGGTGAACGTGCCCACGGCCCTCAACGTGGCGCCGTGGGGCGGCGCCGCCCGCCGCCTGGGCACGAACCCGCATGCGATCGCGTTTCCCGGTCCCGGCGGCACGGTGGCGATGTCGCTCGACTTCGCCACCAGCGTGATCGCGGAGGGCAAGCTGCGGGTGAAGTTCAACCGCGGCGAGCGCTGCGCGCCCGGCATCATGCTCAACGGCCGCGGCGAGCCGTCCATCGACCCGCGCGAGTTCTACGCCAATCCCGTGGGCACGCTGCTCACGGCGGGCGAGCACAAGGGCTTCGGCCTGTCCCTGGCCATCGAGATGCTGGCCGGCATTCTCTCGGGCACCGGGGCCGCGCGTGACAGGCAGGGCCCGTCGACGAACGGCACGCTCATGATCTGCATCGACACCACGCGCTTCCTGCCCCTGGCGGACTTCCACGCGCAGGTGACCGAGCTCCTGCGGTTCGTGCGCTCGGCGCCGCTGGCGGCCGGGGCCAAGGAGATCCTGATCCCGGGCGAGCCCGAAGAGCGCACGGCGCGCGAGCGCGGGGCCAATGGCATTCCGGTCGAGGACACCACGTGGCAGCAGATCCGCACGTGCGCCACGGAGGCGGGCGTGCATGCTTGACGTCGTGACCATGAAGGAGATCGACGCCATCTTCGAGATCACGGACGCCCTCGGCGTGCACCGCGAGAGCCTCGTGATCCCCCTCGGGCCGGCCACGCCCGGCCGCGTGCGCACGCTGCCGAGCGGCAAGCTCGAGATCACGGTGGACGGCGAGACGCCCATCGAGGAGTGGGTGAAGGGTCTTCCCGCGCTCATTGCGGCGGCCCAGGGGAAGTAGCATCGGGCTCAAGCGCGGGCTGGGCGTGGTCCCGCTTGCCGCCATCGTGTTCTTCAACGTCAGCGGCGGTCCCTACGGCATCGAGGACATGGTGCCGGCCTTCGGTCCCGGCCTCACCCTCGTCCTGCTCGTCCTCACGCCCGTCTTCTGGAGCCTGCCCGTGTCGCTCGTGATGGCGGAGCTGGCCTCCGCCATGCCGGACGAGGGCGGGTACGTCACGTGGACGACGCGGGCCTTCGGCCCCTTCTGGGGATTCCAGGTGGGCTGGTGGAGCTGGATCGACAGCTTCGTCGACGTGGCCGTGTACCCCGCGCTCTTCGTCGAGTACCTGGCGTTCTGGTGGCCCGGCATGACATCCCTGGAGCGCTGGCTGCTCGCTCTTGCCTTCATCGTCGTCCTCACCGGGCTGAACCTCGTCGGTGTGCGTCCCACCGGACGCGCGGCGGTCGTGCTGTCCGTGCTCGCCCTCGTTCCCGTCGCCGCCCTCGTGCTCGTGGCAGCGCCCGCCATGACGATGAGCCCGTGGCAGCCCATGATGGTGGAGGGACAGACGCTGCTCTCCGGCGCCGGTGTGGGCCTGGCCGTGGTGATGTGGAACTACTCGGGGTGGGACACGCCGTCCACGGTGCTCGGCGAGACGCGCGCGCCCGAGCACGCGTTCCGCCGCGCCCTCTTCCTGTCGCTGCCGCTCATCACCGCCGCCTACGTGCTGCCGGTGGGCGCCGCCCTCGGCGCGGGCGCCGTGCCCTGGAGCGAGTGGACGACCGGCACGCTGCCCGTGATCGCGCGCGCCATCGGCGGCGCCCCGCTGGGCCATGCCATCGCCGCCGGCGCCGTCATCAGCACGGCGGGGCTGTTCCTGGCGCTCCTGCTGACGAACTCGCGGCTGCCGTACGTGATGGCGCGCGACGGCATGATGCCCCGCTGGCTGGCGGGCGTGCACCCCCGCTTCGGGACGCCGTGGGCCGCCGTGCTCGTGTCGTCCGCGCTCTACGCCGCCTTCGCCGTCTTCTCCTTCAAGGAGCTCATCGTCATCAACATCTGGCTCTACTCGCTGGCCCTGCTCGTCGAGCTGGCGGCGTTCCTCCGCCTGCGGACGATCGCACCGGACATGCCGCGCCCCTGGCGCGTCCCCGGCGGCATGCGCGTGGCAGGGCTCGTCGCCGCCAGCCCCGCCGCCTTCGCCCTCGTCGCCATGCTCACCGCCGGCTGGTTCAACACCGCCGCCGGCATCACCGCCGCCCTCACCGGCCCGCTCGTCTGGGCCTTCATGCGCCGCCGGCTCGCATAGTCATCGCGGCCAGCGGCGCGAACGAGGCGAGTGCGAAAACGCAGAGGGCGCTCACAACGGTGCAGATGCTCGGCGCCGACGAGTCGACGACTGCGGCGTAGGCCGCCTACGCCGCAGGGAGGAGCGAGGAGGCAACGATGCAGATGCGCCGTTGTGAGCGCCCGTACTATTTTTTGCGGCGTTCCTCGAGGCGCTTGAGGATGGTCTCCGCCTGCTCGATGTTCTTGCGCGCGGAAGGATGCTTGGGGTCGATGTCGAGGACGAGCTTCCACTCGGTGATCGCCTCTTCGAGCTTCTCCTCACGATAGAAGCGCAGGCCCTCTGCGTAGTGCTGTCGTACTGACAGGGCGCGGGCCTGGCGCAGCAGCGCCG
>JBBDXO010000247.1:9567-14293 GCA_040902295.1 Candidatus Rokuibacteriota bacterium
GGAAGCTGGTTGATCTCCCAGATCACTTCCGAGCGCGAGCGGTCGCCGTAATAGCGCAGCGCGATGGAGCCGAGGGTCTCCCCGCCGCGTACGGTGTGGCTGATGAAGCGGACGTCCTTCACGTCGTTGCGCAGGGCCTCGAACGCGGTCGCGTTGCGCGGGTCGAGGGCGAGGGCGGCGAGGAAGTGCCGGCGCGCGTCCAGGTGCGCCTCGCGGGCGAGCGCCGCCCGTCCCTGCTGCACGCGCTCGGCCACGTCGCGCTCGATGCGCGCCTCCAGCCGCCGCTTGACCTCCACCACCGTGGTGTCGCCGGGATCGATGGTGAGCGCGATCGTCCATTCGGCGAGCGCGGCGCGCAGGGCGCCTTCCTGCTGAAGCGCCTCCGCCTTTTCGCGGTGCGGCGCCGCGAGGGCCGCGCGCGGGGTCGGCGGGCGCACCGCCGCCGTGCCTTTGGCGGGAGGGGCCCCGGCGGGCGTCGCGGGGGGCGCGGCGGTCCGGGGCGCCGCCGCGGTGGCGCAGCCGGCGAGGGCGAGCACGGCCGCGAGAGCGAGGAGGCGGCGCGCCGTCATCTGATCGGCTCGGCGGCGAACGTGTTGAGGTTCTTCACGAAGTCGTCGAGCGTCATCTCCGAGTAGATCTGGCTGCGGCGAATCCGGAACAGCGGCGCGAAGGCGGCGTTGCCCTCC
This sequence comes from Candidatus Rokuibacteriota bacterium, assembly GCA_040902295.1. GTDB lineage: Bacteria > Methylomirabilota > Methylomirabilia > Rokubacteriales > CSP1-6 > JBBDXO01. The sequence goes on from JBBDXO010000247.1 coordinate 10,254, forward strand.
CGAAGCACCGTGAGGCCGCCCACGAAACCGTGCTCGCGGGTCCGCTGCACCACGTCGTCGTCGGCGGCGCCGTACGGATAGGCGAGAAAGCGCGCGGGGCGGCCCAGCCGCTGCTCGAAGAGCTTCTGGGGCGACTCCATCTCCGCGCGCATGCGGCGGCTGTGATCGGCCTCGGACTCTCCCGGCCGGCGGCGCAGGTCGCTGTGCGTCTTGCTGTGGCCCTCCACCTGGAACCCCTCGTCGGCCAGCTTCTTGAGGTCCTGCCAGCTCAGCGCGTTGCGCCCGGCCCCCACGTAGTCCGTGTACACGAAGAGCGTGGCCGTGAAGCCCAGCTCCTTGAGCACCGGATACGCGTACTGCACGAACGACTTGTAGCCGTCGTCGAAGGTGATCACGACGGCGCGCCGCGGCAGCTGCCGCCGCAGCGACAGGAACTCGTGGAACTCCGAGAGGCTGATGACGCGGTACCCCTGCTCCTTCAGATAGCGCATCTGCTCTTCGAACGACTTCACGCCGATGACGAGCCGTCCCTTCGCCTGGGGCCCGATGTCGTGATAGGTGAGGACCGGCACGAGCTGATAGCCGGTCGACTCCACCCCGGAAGGATTCCACGGCCGCTTGGGCACGATGACTTCCTGCCCGGTGGTGATGGTGGCGGTATGGTTGTAATCCTCGATCATCCACGCCTTGCGAGGGTCACCGAGAAGCCGGCCCGCGATGTCGGCGGCGGTGTCGCCCGTGCGCGCGATCGTCACGAAGAAGTCCGCGGACTCGAGGGTCTCGGGCACGGGCGCCGGCGCGGCGCGCGCGGCGGTGGCGCCGGGCGCGGAGGGCGCCTGGCCCGGCTGCGCGGTGTCGGGCGTGGAGCCGGCGGTGGCGCAGGCGGCCAGCCACAGGCCGGCGGCGCCCGCCATGAGCGTGCGCGCGATCGTCGTCATACCGCGCGCATGCCGATCACTTCGTACACGCCGATCTCCTCTTCTTTGCCCTTCACCTTGACGCGGCCGAGCGAGCGCGCCTCCACGGCGGCCTGGACTTTCAGGTACGTCTGCTCGGAGATCAGGATCTGCCCCGCCTTGCTGTTGGATTCCAGCCGCGAGGCCAGGTTCACGCTGTCACCGATGACCGTGTACTCCATGCGCGCATCGGTGCCGACGGTGCCCGCCACCGCGTCGCCCGCGTTGATGCCGATGCCCACCGCGATGGGCGGCTTGCCCTCGGTGGCGCGCCGGCCGCTCAGCTCGCGGATGCCCGCCTGCATGGCGAGGGCGGTGCGGATGGCGCGCAGGCTGTGGTCCTGATGGTAGATGGGCGCGCCGAAGACGGCCATGACCCCGTCGCCCAGGAACTTGTCGAGGGTGCCGTCCTCCTTGAAGGTGGTGTCGATCATGAGGGTGTAGAAGGTGTTGAGCAGCGTGACCACCTCTTCCGGCGTGAGCTTCTCGGACGTCGTGGTGAAGCCGCGGATGTCGCAGAAGAGCACGGTGACGTCGCGCCGCTCCCCGGTGAGCACGAGGTTCTCGGGGTCCTTGAGGATCTCGTCCACCACCTCGCGCGCCACGTAGCGCGTGAAGGCGCGCTTGATGAGGTCCTTCTCGCGCAGGCTCTGCGCCATCTGGTTGAAGCTGCGGGTGAGATCGCCGATCTCGTCGCGCGAGGGCACGGGCAGCGACACGGCGAAGTTGCCGGCGGCGACCGCGCGCGTGCCTTCCATCAGCTTGAGGATCGGGTACGACAGGAAGGAGGCGAGCGCCACCGCGCCGCCGATGCCGAGCAGCACCATGCCGAGGCTGATGAGGATGGCGTTGTTGCGGGCGTTCTGGAGGGCGGCGGCGATGGACCGCTGGCTGAATCCCAGGTACAGGGCGCCCACGGTGACGTCGCGGAAGGTGAGGGGCACCGAGAAGTCGATGAGGTCGCCCTCGCCTTCGACGTCGTAGGACTGCACGAGCATCCCGTCCGTGAGGGGCTTGAGGCCCGCCGGGCGCGGCAGGGGCCGCCCCACGAGGCGCACCTCCGAGTGCGCGAGCACCTTGCCGTTCTCATCCACGATGGCGACGTACGCCACGTCCCCGTCCTTCGTCGCGTCCTGGACGAGCAGATTCAGGGTGAGCTCGTCCTCGGTGAGGATGGGGTTCTTCGCGCCGTCGGCCAGGTTCTGCGCGATGGTGCGCCCGCGCTTGGTGATCTCCGCGGTGAGCGTCTTCTGCTGCTGGCGGAGGAGGAAGGTGCTGACGAGGATGACGGTCAGCGCCAGCAGCGTCGTGATGAGCAGGCTCAGCTTCAGCTTCAGCGGCATGAGCGAACAACATAGCAAGAAACGCCACGAATCCCCACCATGTCCGCGCTCATCCCCGCCGCCCGCGCGCGGGCGGGGGCGGGGCGGTCTCGGCGGGCCGGGCGAGCCGTCCCGCCAGGCCGGCGGCGGCCACCACCGGTTCCAGCGTCCGGGTCTGCCAGCGCGCGCGCATCCCCCGGCGGGCGAGCGCGCGCCGGACCCCGGCGGCAAACCACGGCTCGAGCATCACGCTGCCGCCGCCGCCGACGGGGACGGGCGGCTGCAGCTTCAGCTCGGCGGCCACGGCGGCGGCGAGGGCGGCGAGATGGTCCTGGGCGGCGCGCACGACCCGCAGGGCGGTACGGTCGCCACGCCGCGCGCGCGCGACGACGCCGCGCGCGTGGGCGGCGATGCGCGCGACGGGATCGGCCGCGGCGGCCAGCGCGCGCAGCGCGCGCGCGTCGCGCCCGCTCGTGCGCAGCCACTCGCGTCCCATCCAGAAGGCGGAGCCTTCGTCACCCAGGAGCGGTCCGAGCCCGCCCGCGCGCGCCCACCGCCCCCGCGCCGTCCGCCCGAGCGCGATGGAGCCGGTGCCGGCGAGGATGAGCACGCCGGCACCGTCGTCGAGCGCGCCCATCCACGCCGCTTCCGCGTCGGAGATCACGTGCACGCGCCGCCCGAGCCCGCGCAGCCGCGCGGCCACGGCGGCACGCTCGCGGGCCGTCCACACGCCGCGCGCCGCCACCACGACAGAGGCGACACCGCCGCGCCATCCCTGCTCGCGCCACAGCCGGCGCAGCAGCGGCGCCACGTCGCGCCCGCGGGGCGCGGGTGTGCGGATGCGGGCCGCGGGCCGGTCGCCGGCAAGCGCCAGCACCCGGAGCCAGGTGCCGCCCAGATCCACGCCCACCACGAGCCGGTTCCGCCGGTGTCCAGCGACAGACATGGCTGACAGTGCCGATCATTATGCGACGCGCGCCCCGTCTTTCGCGAACGGCCAGAAATCGCACGCTTGCGCGCGCCGCGGGGCGTGGCACGGGTGATGCTGTCTGGGCGCGGCCAGGAGGGAGCGATGGCAACGATCCTGGCGGTGTGGCTGATGGCGGCCGTCTCGACGGGGGGCGCGGAGGCGGCGGGGCCGCGCGACGTGGTGCAGACGGCGGTGACGCGCGTGGTCACGGTGCTGTCGGACTCGGAGCCGCCGCCGGGGTTGCGCGTGCAGGGAGACCGCGGGCGCGCGGAGCTGCGGCGCGTGGCGGGGACACTCTTCGACTTCGACGAGATGGCGCGTCGCACCCTCACGCGCCACTGGCCGGAGCGCACGAAAGAGGAGCAGGAGGAGTTCGTCCGGCTCTTCGCCGCCCTGCTCGAGCGCGCGTACCTGCCGCGCATCGAGGAGTATTCCGGCGAGAGCATCCTCTACCTCGCCGAGTCCATCGACGGGCCCTACGCGACCGTCCGCTCGAAGGTGATCAGCCGGCGGCGCACGGAAACGCCGGTCGACTACCGCCTGCACCTGCGCGAGGGCCGCTGGAGGGTCTACGACATCCTCATCGACCACGTCAGCTTCGTGTCGACGTACCGCAGCGAGTTCAATCGCATGATCCAGCTCACCTCGTACGACACCCTCGTGGAGACGCTGCGCAAGCGCGCGAGCGCCGGCGGCCCTGCGCGCCGCGTCCCGCTCTCCGCCACCCCCGGCACCGACTAATGAGTCTCGTGAAATACGGCGACACCGGGGGCCGGGCGGGCGGGCCACGGG
>JBBDXO010000248.1:0-14291 GCA_040902295.1 Candidatus Rokuibacteriota bacterium
TGGCCGAGCGTGTCGCCAACCAGATGGGCAAGGCGCTCAAGCCGGAGAAGGTGCTGTTCACGCGGGATCTGCCCAAGACCCGCAGCGCCAAGATCATGCGCCGGGTGATCCGCGCCACGTACCTCGGCAAGCCCGCGGGCGACGTGTCGTCACTGGAGAACCCCGACGCGGTGAAGGCGGTGGGCGAGGCTGAGTAAGGAATCCGCATTTGTGCTCACGGGAGCACGAAGGATGGCCGGTCATGGCACGGGACGATGCAGGATGGCTGCAACCGGATGAGGCGAGTAGCCGAGCGGCTCCGGTTGTGGGTGTCACCTCGTTGATACGGCACGTTCGCTCGTCGCGTTCTCTCTTGGAACTTGGACAGCGGCGACGCCACCTGAGAGACTGAAGACATGGGGAAGCCGATTCACGTCCCGATTACGCCACAAGTGCTCGATTGGGCCATCAAGGAGTCGGGTTATACGGTGGACGAGGTCGCAATAGGTGCGCACATCTCCCGAGACGACCTGAGGGCGTGGCTACGAGATGATGCGAAGCCGACTTTAACCCAGGCGCGGAGTCTCGCGAAGGTCCTTAAGCGGACGCTATCGACGTTCCTCCTACCGGACGCGCCACCGCTCTCCAAGTTGCCAGCAGAATTCCGTCATGCGCCAGGTTCGCTTCGAACGAAGGCGAACTTTGACGAGCGACTCCACCTTCGCAGAGCCCGGCGTATACAGGAAGCCGCGAAATGGCTGTCACATGAGCTTGGTGAGAGCCAAGCGCCCCTTCGCAAATACAGCACGCATGATGATGTGGAAGAGGTCGGCCAGTACACTCGCCAGCGACTCGGACCGTTGCTGCCGACGCCGTTGGAGTCTTGGCGCACGCACTCACAGGCGTTTCGAGCATGGCGGGCGGCGCTGGAGAAATCAGGAGTCCTCGTGCTCGTTCTCCCGCTCGGCGAAGACGCAGCGCGCGGATTCTCGCTCTGGGATGACTCTGTGCCGTTAATCGCGGTCAACAGCGCTTGGAACTGGGCGGCGCGCGTCTACACGCTCTTTCACGAATTAGGACATCTCTTAACACGAACCAGTTCAGTTTGTCTTGAACGTTCCACAGGTCCGAAGCTCTCGAGGCCAACGGACCCTGAGGAGCGTTGGTGTGAAGAGTTCGCCGCGGCTGCTCTTCTTCCCTGGTCTGGTTCGACGGGCGTCGCGGAGTTCCTCAAGAAGCGGTTCGAGTGGAGCCCCGGAGAGAAGGTTGCGACTCTCGATGTCCCGCGGGCGATTGCAAATGTCTTCAAAGTGAGCTGGCGAGCCGCGACAATCCGGCTGATCGACCGCGACCTTGCGAATTGGGCACTCTATGGTGCGATACCTCCATACATCGACCGCAAGAAGCGCGGCGGCGGTGGCGGCGGTAGAGACAGGGGCGACATCGTCTATGACGAACTGGGGGAAAAGACTCTCGCGTTGTTCTTTCACGGTTTGAATCGGCACGTCATCGGACGTGATGATTTGTTCGACTATCTCGACGTTTCGGATGCGGCGTTAGACAGACTGCAGGTGGCGGTGAGGAACTAGGTCAAGCTTGCAGATCTGGGTCATCGATACCGTGTCGGTCATCGAGATCCGGAGAGCACTTCCCAAACCTGTTCAGGCGCGCATCGTGTTGGACTTGGACGACCGAGCCAGAAGCGGCGTCATCGTCTATCCGCCGGAAGTGCTGGGCGAGCTTGAGCGAGCTTCGGAGACGATAAAAGGCAAGGGGCGAGGGGATCGTCCTCTTGCATGGGCTAAGAAGCATGAACTAAACGGGACGCGGTACGGCCACTTGTTCGACGGAGCTAAAGCGATTCTTGCGCGGGTACCCAACCTAATAGACCGCGACAAAGTTGCTGTAGAAGGCATTGACGTTGCCGATCCTCATGTGATTGCGCTGGCGGTCCATCTGAAGAGGGAGGGCGACGATGTCACTATCATTACCGAGGACTTCAACAGTACGCCTAAGAAGACAGGTTTAGCTGATGCGGCCGGCGTATTTAAGATCCCGTGCGTACGCTTTCGGACGTTCCTGATCACCGAAGGCATTTGGGATGGAATCGAAGGGGCGTGACGGATACGAAGATTCTTCATGAAGCGACCGTTCCACGGGGCAGGTGTATACTTCGTTCGTCGTCGTGGGGGGAGGACTCCTGAGAACCGGGTGCGGCCCGGGACCCCTCGAACCTGATTCCGGGTAATGCCGGCGAAGGGAACACGGCGGGCTGAAGCGTCTGGCGGCCGCACCCCACGGGGAGCGGTCGTTTTTTGTTTTATGAACATCACGGTCAACGGCAAGGCGATGGAGGTGGCGGACGCGCTGAGCGTGGACGGGCTGCTGGCGCACCTCAGCGTCAGCCGGCAGTTCACCGCCGTCGCCGTCAACCGCGAGATCACGCCGAAAGCGTCCTATGCGTCCGTGACGCTGCGCGACGGCGACCGGGTCGAGATCGTCCGGCCTATGGGGGGCGGATAACATGATGACAGACACCACTCTCGTCCTGGGCGGCAAGGAGTACACCTCCCGCCTCATCGTGGGCACCGGCAAGTACTCGTCCAACGAGGTCATGCGCGATGCGCACGAGGAGTCCGGAGCGGAGATGATCACCGTGGCCGTGCGGCGCGTGAGCCTGCCCGGCCAGGGCGACTCCATCCTGGATTTCATCGACACCAAGCGCTACACGCTGCTGCCGAACACCGCGGGCTGCTACACGGCCGACGAGGCCATCCGCACCGCGTATCTGGCGCGCGAGGCGGGGCTGGGCGACCTCGTGAAGCTGGAGGTCATCGGCGATGCGCGCACGCTCTTCCCGGACGTGCAGGGGCTGCTGGAGGCGACGCGGACGCTGGCGCGCGAAGGCTTCACCGTGATGCCGTACACCAACGACGATCCCGTGATCGCCAGGCGCCTCGAGGAAGCCGGCGCCGCCTGCGTGATGCCGCTGGGGGCGCCCATCGGCTCCGGCCTGGGCATCCGCAACCCGTACAACATCAAGATCATCCTCGAGACGGTCTCCGTGCCCGTCATCGTGGACGCCGGCGTCGGCACGGCCTCGGACGCCGCCATCGCGATGGAGCTCGGCTGCGACGGCGTGCTGATGAACACGGCCATCGCGAGCGCGAAGGATCCGGTGGCCATGGCGCGCGCGATGCGGCTGGCGGTGGAGGCGGGGCGCCTGGCGTACCGCGCCGGGCGCATGAGCAAGAAGCTGTATGCGACAGCGTCCTCGCCGCTCGAGGGCCTGCCCGATTGGACGAGCTGAGCCTCTGCCTCGTCACTGACCGCACGCGCACCCGGGGGCGGGACCTCGTCGCGGTGGTGGGTGAATGCCTGGCGGCCGGGCTCTCCGCCGTCCAGGTGCGCGAAAAGGACCTCGGGGCCGGCGACCTCGCCGCGCTCTGCCGCCGCCTGCGCCCCCTCACGATCGCCGCCGAAGCGCTGCTGATCGTCAACGACCGCGTGGACGTCGCCCTCGCCGTGGGCGCCGATGCCGTGCAGCGCACCTCGACCTCGCTCTCCGTGCGCGACATGATCGCCGTCGCCGACAAGCGGCTGCACGTGGGCGCCTCCGTGCACGCGCGGGAGGAGGCGATCGACGCCGAGCACCAGGGCGCCGACTGGGTGGTGTTCGGTCCCGTGTACGACACGGAATCCAAGCGCGCGTACGGTCCTCCGCAGGGGCTGGCGCGGCTGGAGGCGGTGGCGCGCGCCGTCGGCGTGCCCGTCATCGCCATCGGCGGCATCACGCCCGGGCGCGTGGCGGAGGTGCGCGCGGCGGGAGCGGCGGGCGTGGCCGTGATCTCCGCCATCCTGGAGGCGGACTCTCCCGCCGACGCGACGGCGCGGTTCCTCGATCAGCTCGCGTGAAAGTCATCGTCGTCGGCGCCGGCATCATCGGCTGCGCGACCGCCTATGAGCTCGCCAAGGCCGGCTGCGCGGTCATGCTCTTCGAGCGCGCGACGCCGGGCGCCGAAGCCTCGGGCGCCGCCGCCGGCCTGCTCGCTCCGCTCGGCGAGTCGTCGGAGACCCCGTTCGAGCAGCTCGCGGTGAAGAGCTGGCGGCTGTACCCGGGCGTCGCCGAGGAGCTGCGCGAGCGAACGGGCATCGACGTCGAGTACGTCACGCGCGGCACGATCTACCCGTTCTTCACGGCGGAGGACGTGCGGGCGGCGGAGGCGCGCACGGCGCGGCCGCTGGCGCGCGAACTGGGGATCGAAGCGCTGGACGCCGCCGAGGTGCACGATCGCGAGCCGGCGCTGGCGCCGTCCGTGCGGGGGGCGATGTTCGTCGGGGGCGACCACTGGGTGAACAACCAGCGGCTCGTCGTCGCCTACGCGCAGGCGGCGGTGGCCGCCGGCGTGAGCATACGGGACGGCTGCACGGTGACGCGGGTGGTGGTGGAGGACGGACGCGCGCGCGGCGTCATCGCCGACGGCGAGCGCTACGACGGCGACGTGGTGCTGCTGGCGGCCGGCGCGTGGACGGGGGACCTCGTCGCCTCCTTCGGCGGGCGCCTGGCGATGGAGCCCAAGCGCGGCCAGATGCTGGCCCTCGCCCACGTGCCGCCCGTGCTGCGGCACTGCGTGCACTCCGACGAGATCTACCTGGTTCCGCGTCCGTCCGGCGAGCTGCTCGTGGGCGCCACCGTCGAGCGCGTCGGCTTTCAGCGCGCCGTCACCGCCGACGGTATCGGCCGCCTCATCACGGCCGCCATGGCGCTCGCGCCCGCGCTGGGCCGGCTCGCCGTCACCCGCACGTGGTTCGGCTTCCGGCCCTGGGTGTCCGACAGCCTGCCCGTGCTGGGCCCGTGGCCGGACGTGGAAGGCCTCTTCGTGGCCACCGCGCATTTCCGCAACGGCATCATGCTGGCGCCCATCACCGCCCGCCTGATGACGAACTGGATCACGGGCGCGGGGCCCGGGATGGAGGTGCGGGACTTCCTGCCCGCCCGCTTTTTCAGGACGAAGACTTCCTGATATCGAGCATCCGGGGCAGCGACCCCACCTCGGGCACTTCCTCGAGCTGCGTGATGCGGTTCATGCGCTTGACGATGTCGGCGATGCGCTCGCCGGCGTCGTGGGCGCGCTGGATCCACTGCGCTTCGTCCGTGCCCGGCGGCAGGCGCCGGGCCACGATGCCGAGGCCGCCCATGACCGCGGTGAGGGGGTTGTTGATCTCGTGCGCGGCCGCCTGCGCGAGGAGCATGACGGCGCGAAGCTGCGCGGCGTCGCGCCGGGCCGCCTCCGCGGTGTAGGAGGCCACCACGTCGGCGAAGAGACGAGCGCCCACGCCGATGCCGACCAGGCTCATGACCAGGAAGGGCAGCCACACCGAGGCGAAGAGGGCGGCGCCCCGGGTGCCCAGGAGCAGGAAGGAGGCCCCGGTGATGACGAACACCGCGGCCCCGAGCGCCATCGAGTGCTGAAAGCGGACGGCGCCATGCGCGGCCGCCCAGCGTCGCACCGCCACCGCGGCGCCCGCGGTGGCCACGATCCCCAGCACGCCCGCCACCGCGCCCGGCCCTCCCAGCCAGATCCGATAGGCGGCGGCGACGGCGGCGGCCAGCCAGCCGGCGGCGCCCGCCTCCACGAGGCCGACGAGGGCGATGGGCACGGCGCGGGCGTCGACGAACTGGCCGTCGCCGACGTGGATGCGCGAGATCATGAGCACCACCGCGAGCAGGCCGAAGGCGAGGCCGTTGATGACGGGCCGCCAGCGTCGCCGCACGGGCGGCCCTTCCTCGAACCAGCGGTACGTGAACGAGTAATACACGAGCCCCAGGCTGACGACGCCCGCCGCCTCCACGACATGGTGATAGTCCATGCGCACCCCCCGGACAGGTAGAATAGCGCCCGAAAGGAGCTTCCATGACTCCCACTGAGCTCAAGCAGCGCGTGTTCGCCGCCATCGACCGCCGCGGGGACGAGATCGTCGGCCTCGGTGAGCGCATCCGCAAGCATCCCGAGCTGGGCTTCAAGGAAGTGAAGACGGCCCGGCTCGTCGAGGACACCCTGGGCGGCCTCGGGCTGAAGCCGCAGGCGGGGCTGGCCATGACGGGCGTGCGCGCCGAGGCCGTGGGCCGCGCGGGCGACGGGCCCACCTTCGCGCTGCTCGGCGAGCTGGACGCGCTCGTGGTGGCCGGCCACCCCGAGGGCGATCCCGCCACGGGCGCGGCGCACGCGTGCGGGCACAACGCGCAGGTGGCGGCGCTGATGGGTGCGGCGATGGGACTGCTCGACGCGCACGCGCTCGAGCACATGAGCGGGCGCGTGGTCTTCTTCGCGGTGCCCGCCGAGGAGTACGGCGACATCGAGTGGCGCGTGAGCCAGGCGCGGGCGGGCAAGCTCGAGTTCCTCGGCGGCAAGCCCGAGCTGCTGCGCCTGGGCCACTTCGACGACGTCGATCTGTCGATGATGATCCACACCACCTCGCGCACCGAGGACGGCCGGGCGGGCGTGCCCGCCTCCAACAACGGCTGCATCGTGAAGACCATCCGCTACATTGGCCGCGCGGCGCACGCGGGCGGCGCCCCGCACATGGGGATCAACGCGCTCTACGCCGCCCAGGTGGGGCTCACCGCGCTCAACGCCGTGCGCGAGACGTTTCGCGACGAGGACACCATCCGCGTGCACCCCATCATCACGCACGGCGGCTCCCAGGTGAACGTCATCCCCGGCGAGGTGCGGCTGGAGACGTACGTGCGGGGCCGGACGGTGGAGGCGATCCTCGACGCGCAGAAGAAGGTCGACCGCGCCTTCCGCGCGGGCGCGCTCGCGCTGGGCGCCAAGGTGGAGATCGAGACGCTTCCCGGCTACATGCCGATGACGTGCGACCAGAACATGGCGAAGCTCTTCAAGGAAACGGCCACCGGGCTGGTGGGCGGGGAGCATTACCGCGAGATCGGCCATCGCACGGGATCCACCGACATGGGCGACCTCAGCATGGTGATGCCCATCCTGCATCCCTACATCGGCGGCGCCGAGGGCACCGGCCATGCCGCCGACTACCGCATCACGGACAGCGCGCTGGCGTACCTGACCAATGCCAAGGCGCTCGCGGCCATGGCCGTCGACATGCTCGCCAACGGAGCCGCGGGCGCGCGCGACGTGCTGGCGAAGGCCAGGCCGCCGATGACGCGGGAGTCGTACCTGGCCTTCCAGCGCGGCATCGCGAAGCGGGAGACGTATGAAGGCTGAGCGCGCCCTCGGCCGCGCCCTGGTCGCCTGCGTCCTCGTGCTGGGCGCCGCGGCGGAGGGCATCGCTCAGGTGCAGTGCCCGGCGGGGCTGGTGGCGAGAAGCTCGCGCTCGACGTGGACCAACGAGGACTGGTGCGAGAAGGCGGGAGGGCAGGGGACCAAGCACGGCCCCTTCCGGATGTGGTCGGCCCAGGGCAGCCTGGAGGGCGCCTACCGCGACGGCGCACCGGACGGCACCTGGGTGGGCTACTACCGGGAAGGGCCGAAGAGCGGCGAGGCCGAGTTCCAGGGCGGCGCCCTCAACGGACGCTTCCGCGCCCTGTACACCAACGGCAAGACCCTCGCGGAGGGCACCTTCAAGAACGGCAAGGCGGCGGCGCCGCTGGTCTTCTTCGATCCCATGGGACGCCGCCGCCTGGTGATGACCGTCGGCGACGATGGCCTGCCCAGGGAGCAGACGGCCTTCGACGACGCGGGCAAGCCGATGATCCCCGGCATCGAGTTCAACCGGCAGAACATCGGGCGCAATGATTTTCTCGACCTCATCATGCGGATGGGCGGCATCGCGCCGCTGCATTAGCCGATGTACGGCAAGACCGCCGTCGACTTCCCCCGGCGCGTCGTCTGCCTGACCGCGGAGACCGCGGAGATCGCCTTCCTGCTCGGGGCGGGCGAGCGCGTGGTGGGCGTGCCGGGGACGGCGCGCCGTCCGGAGGCGGCGCGCGACCGGGCAAAGGTGGGCGGCTTCACGACCTTCCGCGCCGACCGGATCCTGGCCCTCGAGCCCGATCTCGTGCTGGCGTTCTCCGACCTGCAGCGCGACGTCGTGAGCGAGCTGATCGGCGCGGGCGTCACCGTGCTGTGCACCAACCAGCGCTCCGTCGACGACGTGCTGCGCGCGATCCTTCTCATCGGCGGCGCCCTCGGCGCCGAGAGGGAGGCCCGCGCGCTCATCCAGGACATGCGCGACGAGATCAAGCAGGTGCGCGAATACTCCTCCGTGTGGCCCCACCGCCCGCGCGTCTACTTCGAGGAGTGGATGGACCCGCTCATCGCCGGCATCCGCTGGGTGTCGGAGCTGATCGAGATGGCGGGCGGCCGCGACATCTTCGTCGAGCTCCGCGAGCAGCCCAATGCGCCGGGCCGGGTGGTGACGGCGGAGGAAGTCGCGCGGCGGAATCCGCAGATCATTCTCGCGTCGTGGTGCGGCAAGCCCGTCGATACGGCGGCGATCGCGGGGCGCTCAGGGTGGCAGGAGGTGGATGCCGTCAAGGCGCAGCGCATCCATGAGATCGCCGGCGAGGACATCCTGTCGCCGGGCCCGTCCCTGATGCTCGGGCTGCGGAGCATCCACGAGATCGTGCAGGAGTTCCAGAACCGCTGAGCGGGCCCGACGCGAGCCGTGCGCCTTCCCGCCCCCGATACAATGGACGGTGGTCCCGAAAAACTTGGGGTGGGGTGAGGGGCGCGTTAGGATTGGACGCTCCGAAAGGCCCGTCAGGAGAGTCGATGACAGAGATCCAGCATAGCCGTCCGGAGCGCTTCTTTTCGGACCGCTTCAACGTGTCAGCCGGCCTCATGGAGCGACTGCTCGGCTCCAACCTCGCAGGCAAGGTGGACGACGCCGACATCTACCTCGAGTACCGAGTGAACGAAGAGCTGGTACTCGAAGAAAACGTTGTCAAAAAGGCCTCCCGTCATGTCAGCCAGGGGGCCGGCATCCGGGCCCAGTCCGGCACGCGCACGGGCTATGCGCACACGGACGACCTCGCCGTGGGCAACCTCGAGGAGGCGGCGCGCCAGGCGCGGGCCATCGCCGATCGGGCGAGCGAGTCGGCCGTCATCGCCATTCCCAGCCGGGGCCGGCCGCACGACCTCTATAACCTCGCCGAGCCCCCGATCGTCACCGAGCTGGCCCGCAAGCTCGAGCTGCTGCGCCGGATCGACGCCGCCACCCGCGCCGCGGACACGCGCGTCAAGCAGGTGATCGCCACCATCTCGAGCGAAGAGGTGGTGATGCTGATCGCCACCGCCTCCGGCTGGACGGTGGGCGACGTGCGGCCGCTCACGCGGCTCAACGTGACGGCCATCGCCGAGGACGGCACGAGGCGGGAGATCGGCAGCTACGGCGGCGGCGGCCGCGTCGCCTTCGACTTCTTCCTCGAGGGCGAGCGCTGGAAGCGCTTCGCCACGGAAGCCGCCCGCCAGGCGGTGCTGAAGCTGTCGGCGGTGGATGCGCCGGCGGGGACGATGACGGTGGTGCTGGCGCCGGGCTGGCCCGGCATCTTGCTCCACGAGGCGATCGGGCACGGCCTCGAGGGCGACTTCAATCGCAAGGGCGTGTCCGCCTTCGCGGGCCGGATCGGCCAGAAGGTCGCCTCCGAGCTGGTGACGGTGGTGGACGACGGCACCATCCTGAACCGGCGCGGCTCGCTCAACGTCGACGACGAAGGCACGCCGACGGGCCGCACCGTGCTCATCGAGAACGGGATCCTGATGGGCTACATGCAGGATCGCCTCAACGCGCGCCTGATGGGCATGACCGCCACCGGCAACGGTCGCCGCGAGTCGTACGCGCACCCGCCGCTGCCGCGCATGACGAACACGTTCATGCTGGCGGGGCAGGACGATCCGGAGGAGATCGTGCGCTCGGTCAAGGACGGGCTGTACGCCGTGTCGTTCGGGGGCGGGCAGGTGGACATCACCAACGGCAAGTTCGTCTTCTCGGCCTCGGAGGCCTACCGCATCGAGGACGGCAGGATCACGTCGCCGGTGAAGGGCGCCACGCTCATCGGCAACGGCCCCGACGCCCTCACCCGGGTGAGCCGCGTGGGCCACGACCTGGCGCTCGACGAGGGGATCGGCACCTGCGGCAAGGACGGCCAGTCCGTGCCGGTGGGGGTGGGCCTGCCCACCATTCGCATCGACGGCATGACGGTGGGTGGGACGCAGGTGTGATCGACACCGGCCTCCTCGTCTCCGTGCTCGAGCGCGCGAAAGTGCGGGGCGCCACCGCCGCCGACGGCTTTCTCATCGAGGAGACCCACTTCGCCGCCTCCGTGCGTCTCGGCCAGGTGGACACCGTCTCCCACTCGCGCGAGCAGCGGCTGTCGCTGCGCGTGTTCTCGGGCCGGGCGTCGGCGGCGGCGTCGACCTCCGATCTCTCCCGCGACTCGCTCGAGCGCGTGGTCGACGAGGCCACGGCGCTGGCGTGCATCACCGCCGAGGATCCGCACGCGGGGCTGCCGGAGCCCGGCGAGCTGGCGGCCGACGTGCCCGACCTCGAGCTGGCCGACCACAGCCCGAACACGCTGACCCCGGAGGACAAGATCGAGATCGCGCGCCGCGCGGAGGCGGCCGCCCTCGCCGTGGACCCGCGCATCAGCAACTCCGAAGGCGCCGAGTACTTCGACCGCCATGCGCGCTACGCGTACGCCACCTCGCACGGCTTCGCGCGCGGCTACGAGACGTCGCACTTCGGCGTCACCGTGTCGCCGGTGGCGGCGCAGAACGGCGAGATGCAGCGGGACGTGTGGTATTCCACCGCGCGCCACCGCGCCGCCCTCGAGGACCCCGAGTCCATCGGCCGCACCGCCGCTGCGCGCGCGCTGCGCCGGCTCGGCGCGCGCAAGATGAAGACGACCGAAGTACCGGTGATCTTCGATCCCGAGACGGCGGCCAGCCTCATCCGCGCCATCGCGGGGGCGGCGAGCGGGCCCAGCCTGTACCGGCGCGCGTCCTTTCTCCTCGACCGCCTGGGCACGCGCATCGGCGCCGCCGGGGTCACCATCGTGGACGACGGGCTGCTGCCGCGCGCCCTCGGCTCGCGACCGTTCGACGGCGAGGGCCTCGCCACGCGCCGCACGGTCCTCGTCAACGAGGGCGTGCTGGAGTCCTACCTGCTCGACTCCTACAGCGCGCGCAAGCTCGGCATGGTCTCCACGCATCACGCCGCCCGCGACGGCAGCGGCGTGAGCGTGTCCACCACGAAC
The DNA here is from genome assembly GCA_040902295.1 of Candidatus Rokuibacteriota bacterium. Taxonomy (GTDB): domain Bacteria; phylum Methylomirabilota; class Methylomirabilia; order Rokubacteriales; family CSP1-6; genus JBBDXO01. The sequence goes on from JBBDXO010000248.1 coordinate 11,216, forward strand.
CTCACGCTGCGGCCGGGCGCCGCCTCGCCCGCCGAGCTCATCCGCTCCGTCGCCAACGGCTTCTACGTCACCGAGCTCATCGGCTTCGGCGTCAACGGCGTCACCGGCGACTACTCGCGCGGCGCCAGCGGCATGTGGATCGAGAACGGCGAGCTGGCGTACCCGGTGGAGGAGGTCACGGTGGCGGGCAACCTGCTCGAGATGTTCGACCGTATCGATGGCGTCGGCAACGACCTCGTGCTCCGGGACCGCACCTCGGCGCCGACCGTGAAGATCGCCCGCATGGTCGTGGCAGGCAACTAGGAGAGCCACTCCCTATGATGATCGACAGCCACTGCCACCTGCACGAGCCCGCGTTTGCGGACCTGCGCGCCGCACTGCGCACGAGCCATGCCCACGACGTGTGGGGCGTCATCGGCGTCGGGTGCGACCCCGAGAGCAACGAGCGCACGCTGGCGGCGGCGATGGCCGAGCCGAAGGCGGTGTGGGCGTGCCTGGGCTTTCATCCCGACTGGCCGCAGCTCGGCGAGGCAGATCTGGAATCGGTGGAATTCCAGGTCACGGAGCACCAGGCGCGCATCGTGGGCCTGGGGGAGATCGGCCTGCCGTGGTACTCGCTGGAGGGCGCCGCCGATGCGGCCACGCTCATGACGCGCGGGCGCGCGCGCCTGGACCGCCTGCTGTCCCTCGCCGCGCGCTTCGACCTCGCCGTGTCGCTGCACGCCCCCCACGGCGCCGCCGTGGGCGCCCTCGAGGCGCTCAAGCGCCACCACGTCGAGCGCGCCGTCTTCCACTGGCACAAGGCGCCCGCCGACGTCACCCGCGCCATCGTGGCCGCGGGCTATCTCGTGTCCGTGTCGCCGGAGGTGGTCTATCGCGAGCGCGACCGCGAGATGGTGGAGGCGGTGCCGCTCGCCTCGCTGCTGGTGGAGAGCGACGCGCCGTGGCAATACGGGGGTGAGTTCGCGTCCCTGGAGTCGGGGCCGTGGCTGGCGGCGCGCGTGGCCGAGGAAGTGGCCAAGATCAAGCGCCTGCCCGTGGAGGATACGATGTTCGAGCTGTCGTCCAACGTCTGCCGCCTCTTCGATCTCGTCTGGGCGTGATCGCCGCCGAGCGGCACAGCATTGCGCTTGCCGGCGGCAAGCTCGCGCTCGCCGTGCACCTTCCCGCGGGGGCCGGGCGCGTGCCGTGCGTGGTGGCCTGTCACGGGCTGCGCGCCTCCAAGGACAGTGAGAAATACCTGCTGCTGGGCGAGGTGCTGCCCGCGGCCGGGATGGCGCTGGCGCGGTTCGACTTCCGCGGCTGCGGCGAGTCGAGCGGCACGGAGGAGGAGACCACCATCGCCAGCCGCATCGAGGACGTGGAGGCGGTGGTGGCGGCGCTGCAGTCCCATCCGCGCCTCGACGGCCGCTTCGGCTTCCTCGGCTCGAGCCTCGGCGGCTTCGTGGCCCTCTTCGTGGCCGCGCGGCGCCCCGGCGATCCCGTGGTGACGTGGAACGCGCCCGCCGGCCTCACCGACCTCGCCAACGACGACCTCGATGAAAGCCGCGGCCTCGGCGTGCCCTTCGCGATCGAGTACATGGGAGGACGGTACGCGCTGGCGCCCAGGGGCGTGCCGCGTCATCTGATCGTGCACGGGGAGGCTGACGACGTGGTGCCCCTCGATCACGGCACCCAGCTCCACGCGCAGGCGGCGGAGCCGTGCGAGCTGCTGATCATTCCCGGCGGCGATCACCGCCTCACCGATCCCACGCACCGCGCGCTCGCCGCCGAAGCCAGCCGCGACTGGCTGTGGCGCTGGCTGTCTTGATGGAGGACGGTTGGACATGGTGAATGCGGCCCGCATCAAGGACGAGTTCCTGGAGCTGGTGCAGATCTCCTCCGTCTCCCGGCGTGAGGGCGCGGTGGCCAAGCGGCTCACGGAGATGCTGGAGGGCATGGGCGCCTCCGTCGAGGTCGATGACTCCGGCCACAAGACCGGCAGCGACACCGGCAATCTCGTGGCGCGCTTCCCCGGCTCCGCTCCCGACGCCGCGCCCTTCCTGCTCTGCGCGCACATGGACACCGTGATGCCGGGGGACAACGTCCGTCCCGTCGTCAACGGCGACATCATCAAGTCGGACGGCAGCACCATCCTCGGGGGCGACGACAAGTCCGGCATCGTGGCCATCCTGGAAGCGGTGCGCGTGCTGCGCGAGCAGCGGATCGCCCACGGGCCCGTCGACGTGCTGCTCACGGTGTGCGAGGAGATGGGGCTCGTGGGCGCCAAGCACTTCGACGTGGGCCGCCTGCGCGCGCGCACGGGACTCGTCCTCGACTGCGACGGCGTGCACGAGCTGATCACGCGCGCGCCCGCCGCCAACCGGATGGCGTTCACCGTGCACGGCCTCGAAGCGCACGCGGGCATCGCGCCGGAGGAGGGGATCAGCGCCATCCGGGTGGCGGCGGAAGCGATCGCCGCCATGCGGCTGGGGCGGGTGAACGCGCACACGACGGCGAACATCGGACGCATCGAGGGCGGGCTGGCGTCCAACATCATCCCCAACCGCGTCATGCTGCGCGCGGAGGCGCGAAGCCTGAGCATCGACGGGCTGGAGGCGCAGACGGCGCACATGCGCGAGTGCTTCGAGCACGCGGCGGCCGGGCATCGCGTGACGGTGGGCGGGCGCGAGCACGCCGCGCGCGTGGAGGCGCGGGTCGATCGCGACTACGACCCGCTCGACGTCGCCGACTCCACGCGCATCGTGCAGCTGGTGGCGACGGCGTCGCGGGCGCTCGGCGTGCCCTTCCGCACGCGCTCCACCGGCGGGGGCTCGGATGCCAACGTTTTCACCGGCCGGGGCGTCGAGGTCGCGAACCTCGGCTGCGGCATGCGCGAGATCCACACCGTCAACGAGTGGGTCGACCTCCGGGACATGGTGTCGACAGCGCGGTTACTCGTCGAGGTTGTGGCGCTGCACGCTTCGATCAAGTAGACCGGGCGGGCGGCGGGGGCCGAGCGGGGTTCGGGGTGCTGCGACCACGTGGATGATGGCCGGGCCCACCGAGGGTGGCTGGGCGATTCGTTACATGGGGG
>JBBDXO010000249.1:0-14216 GCA_040902295.1 Candidatus Rokuibacteriota bacterium
TCGTCGACGACCACCGTCTGCATGCCGTCGCCGACGACGGGCGTGATCGGCTCGAGCACGCGCACGAGGACGACCGACATGCCGAGGGGGCCGGCGATCCGCATGACGAAGGGAAGGACGCTCTCGGCCACCGGTGAGCCGTCGAGGGGAACGAGCGCGCGCTTGTACATGGCGTGACCTCCTCGGCCTTCGTGTCCGTGACGCCGGCCGTCTCAGGAGTACGCAACGCGGATGCCACGGCGCCACCGGCGCGAAAACGAGTGGTTACGTAGGCCGTCGCCGGAGCAGGCCGGGGCGGCGGCGCCCCACCGCGGGGCAGCCTCGTCCCGCCGCCCCGCGCTCGAGTCAGCCGGACGGGCGAAGGACAGGCAGCGACACGGTAAAGACGGTGCCGAGGCCGGGCTCGGACCGGACGGTCACCGCCCCGCCGTGATCGCGGACGATCCCGTAGCTCACGGAGAGCCCGAGACCCGTGCCCGTGGGCTTGGTGGTGAAGAAGGGGTCGAAGACGTGCGCGAGGGCGTCGGGCGGGATGCCGGGGCCGTCGTCCGCCACCTCCACGGTGACCCGGCCGGCGTCGGCGAAGGTGATGACACGGATGGTGCCGTGATCGCCGAGCGCCTGTCCGGCGTTCGTCAGCAGGTTGAGGATCACCTGCTGGAGCGCGTTCGCGTGACCGAGGATCGGCGGAATCCCGGCGGCGAGCCGGCACTCCACCTCCACGCCCGTCCGCTGCAGCTGTTTTTCCACCAGCGCGAGCGCGTCCGTGATGACGGTGTTGATCTCGACGGGCTGGCGGTCGACGGGCGTCTCGCGCGCGAACGTCAGGAGCTTGGCCGCGATGTCGGTCACCCGCATCACATTGCGATGGAGGACGCGCAGGTCCTCGATGACGGCGTCCGGCAGGCCGTGCTCCTCCGCCTCGAGCAGCATCAGCTCGATGCGCGAGCTGATGATCCCCACCGGGTTGTTGACCTCGTGGGCGATGCCGGCCGCGAGCTGGCCCACGGCGGCGAGGCGCTCGGCCTGCCGGGTGGCGCGCTCCACGGCGAGCCGGTGCGTGATGTCGGAGACGAAGGCGAGCGCGTGCGTGCCGTCCTCCGTCTCGATGTAGCTGAGGCTGATCTCGACGGGAAACTCCTCGCCATTGGCCCGCAGCCCCGTGAGATCCAGCCCGCGGCCCATGGGCCGGGTGCGGGGATTGTCCATGAAGTCGGTGCGGTGACCGACGTGGCGGTGGCGGAGTCGCTCGGGGAGGAGGATCTCGAGCGGCTGCCCCACCAGCGCTGCGCGCTCGTAATGGAACATCTGCTCGGTCTTGGCATTGACGGAGACGATGACCCCGGCGGCGTCGACCACGACGATGCCCTCGGAGGCGTTCTCGAGGATCGCACGCGCTTTGGCCTCGCTCCGCTGCAGGGCCTGGATCCCGCGCTGCCGCTCCGTGATGTCGGTGACGAAGGCGATATAGAGCCTGCCCGTGTCGGTCTCGGCGAAGCTGAGGCTGATCTCGAGCGGGAACTCGCTGCCGTCCTTGCGCCGGCCGGCGAGGTCGCGGCCATGCCCCATGGGCCGCACGCGCGGCGCCTCGGCGTACAGGCGCCGATGTTCCTCGTGGACGTCGCGCGCGCGCTCGGGGACCAGGAGCTCCAGCGTGCGCCCGATCAGCTCCTGCCGGGGATAACCGAACAGCGCCTCCGTGCGCGCATTCACCATGACGATGGAGCCGGCCTCGTTCACGATGACGATGCCCTCGGAGGCGGACTCGAGCACGGCGCGGGCGAGGCCCTCGCTGTCGCGCAGCGCGCCGAGGAGGTGCGGTGTGGGCTCCATGGCGGCGAGTCTACCGCGAAGGTCGTCCCCGCCGGCCTCCTGGGCTACGATGTCCCCATGGCGACGGGTGCGCGGGTCCTGGTGGTGGACGATGAGCCGGACATGGTCGACAACTGCACGCGGATCCTCCGGCGGGCCGGCTACCGGGTCATCGGCACCAGCGATCCCGAGCGCGGGGTGGCCCTCATCGAATCCGAGCGGCCCGACGTGCTGCTGACCGATCTCAAGATGCCGCACCTGGACGGCATGGAGGTGATGCGCCGGGCCCGCGAGCTCGATGCCACGCTGCCGATCGTCGTGATCACCGCCTTCGGCACCATCGAGTCGGCGGTGGCCGCCATCAAGCAGGGCGCCTTCGATTACCTGCCCAAGAACTTCTCCGTCGACCAGCTCACGATGACGGTGGAGCGCGCCCTCCGCCAGCGGGCGCTCGGCGTCGAGAACGAGAACCTGCGCAAGCAGCTGGCGGCGGCCCTCGGCCTGGAGAACGTCGTGGGCCGCAGCCCGGCCATGGCCCAGGTGTTCGAGCTGGTCAAGAAGGCGGCGCGCTCGGAGGCCAACATCCTCGTGCTCGGCGAGTCCGGCACCGGCAAGGAGCTGATCGCGCGCGCCGTGCACGCCAACAGCCCGCGCGCCGCGCAGCCGTTCGTCCCCGTGGACTGTGCCTCGCTGCCCGAGAACCTGCTGGAGTCCGAGCTCTTCGGCCACGAAAAGGGCGCCTTCACGGGCGCCGTGCGGGCGAAGCCCGGGCTCATGGAAGTGGCCGCGGAGGGCACGGTGTTTCTCGACGAGATCGGCGAGCTGCCGCTCGGGCTGCAGAGCAAGCTGCTGCGCGCCCTCCAGGAGCGGCAGATCCGGCGGGTGGGCGGCACCGCGCTCGTCGACGTCAACGTGCGCGTGGTGTCGGCCACCAATCGGGATCTGCGCCAGGAGGCGGCGAAGGGACGCTTCCGCGAGGAGCTCTACTACCGGGTCAACGTGATCGAGATCCGCCTGCCCCCGCTCCGCGAGCGGACGGGCGACGTCCGGCTGCTCGTGCACGCCTTCCTCAAGCGCTACGGCCAGGGCCGGGTCACCACGTGCGCCGATGACGCCATGGCCGCGCTCGAAGCGTACGGCTGGCCCGGCAACGTGCGCGAGCTGCAGAACGTCGTCGAGCGCGCGTGCGCGCTGGCCGACGGGGCGGCCATCACCCGTGACGATCTTGCCGATCACGTCGTCCACGGTGGCCGCGCCGCCGACCGGCCGGGCATCCCCGCCGGCGCCGCGGCAGCGGGGGCGGCCCTCGATCTGCCCCTGAAGGACGCCAAGGAGCAGTGGATGGCCGTCCTCGAGGCCTCGTACCTGCGCGAGATGCTCGAGCGCCACGGCGGCAACATCACGGTGGCCGCCAAGGCCGCCGGCATCGACCGCAAGACCTTTCACCGCCTCGTCACCAAGCACGGCGTCCGGTAGCAGGAAGCTGAAGAACGTGCCCGCCGCAACGTCTGCATGCCCGAGTCGTTGGCGGCACGCCCGCGGCGTGGAGCGAGGAGCGGGGCGCCCCTGATGGAGGCCGCCGCTCTCTGCCTCGTCGCTTCGTCCTCCATCAGGGCCGCCCCGCTCCCCGCTCCCCGCCGCTACCGTTCATCGTCACGTCCTACCGACGAGGCCGACTCGCGCTGGCAAGCAGTGACCACGCGGAGCCGACGAGGACATCGCGCGCCAGACGTAACGGGGCCGGCGAGGCCTACGAGCTAACGGTGCGGAGCCCGGTGAGGGTCGACCGCCGAACGGTAGCGGGGAGGCGCGAGGGCACGTACGCCCGACGACAGACACGTACGCACGACAGGCACCTACGCGACGGCGAAGAGATCGCGGAGACAGGTATGGCCCGGCGCGGAAACCGTTGCGGATTTCCGGCCGGGCCATAGCGTGCTACCGCGGTGGTTAGGCCGCGGCTCTAACGACGATCGTTAGGCTTTGCGAACGTTGGCGGCCTGCAGACCCTTCGGCCCGCGGGTCACTTCGAACTCCACTCGCTCACCCTCGGTCAGGCTCTTGAAGCCCTGAGCCTGGATGGCGCTGAAGTGGACGAACACGTCTTCGCCACCCTCCTGGGTGATGAAGCCGAAGCCCTTCGCGTCGTTGAACCACTTGACCGTTCCCTGTGCCATGTTCTGTGTCCTTCTTCTTTTTGCCGTCGAACGCTTGCGCGCCTGACGTTCCGGAAGAGCCGCCTCGTGGCGGCTTCTTGCCGCTTGTTAGTCGGAGCCGCACGCTCCGGTGGTGCCGGCAGTACGCCGGAGTTCGTCCCTCAGTTGCGCGTCGCGGCCGCCAGAACGGCGGTGTGCCGCGGGACCGGGTGACCCAGATGCCGCTCGATCGCACGCAGCTGGTCCTGCTCCTCGGGCGCAGCAAAACTCGAGGCTTGCCCACTCGCTTCCGCGCGAGCGGTGCGCCCGATCCGGTGGATGTAGTCCTCCGGCGTATGCGGTAGGTCGAAATTGACGACGTGCATGATATCCGGCACGTCGATGCCTCTCGCCGCGATGTCCGTGGCGACGAGGACCTGGTAGCGGCCGTTCTTGAAGCCGTCGAGGGCTTCACGGCGCTGCGCCATGGTGCGATCCGCGTGAATGCGCGTCACGCGATGGCCGGCGGCGCCGACCGCGCGCGCAAGACGATCCGCGCGGTGCTTGGTGCGGGTGAAGACGAGCGTGCGGCCCCGCTCCTCGCCGAGCAGCTTCATCAGCAGCGCCGGCTTGTCGCGCCCTTCCGAGCGGTACAGCACCTGCGTGACCTTGGCCACCGGCTTGGCCGTGCTGCCCACCTCCACGCGCACGGGCCGCGAGAGATGGTGCTTCACGAGCCGGTCGACCTCGGGCGGCATCGTCGCCGAGAAGCAGAGGGTCTGCCGATCCAGCGGCGTCATGACGAGAATCCGCTCCACCTGGGGCGCGAAGCCCATGTCGAGCATGCGGTCGGCCTCGTCGAGCACCACGAAGCGCACGCCGCCCAGCGACACGGTGCGGCGCTCCAGGAAGTCGAAGAGCCGGCCCGGTGTGGCGACGATGACGTCAGGACGCTTGGCGAGGGCGGACGCCTGCGGGCCCATCGGCTCGCCGCCGATGATGACCGCGGTGCGCAGGTGCTGCCCCGCGCCCAGAACGTCGAACGTCTCGGCGATCTGCAGCGCCAGCTCGCGCGTGGGCGCGAGCACGAGGGCGCGCGCGCCCCCTGAAGGCTTCGGGGTGGCCATCAACCGCTCGATGAGCGGAATCGCGAACGCCGCCGTCTTGCCGGTGCCCGTCTGGGCGCAGCCGATGAGATCGCGTCCGGCCAGGATGGGGCCGATGGCCTCCGCCTGGATGGGGGTGGGGATGGAGAATCCCGCCCTGGCGATCGCGTCGAGCATCGCCGGTGTGAGCGGGAGATCAGTAAACGAACGAATCATGATTGACCTTTCTGGATCTGGAAGAACCTTGTGGAACACCCGGGCCCGTGGCCGGGCCCGGGCGAAAGCGACAGGGGGTACCTAAACCTTCCGGACGTTGGCTGCCTGAAGACCCTTGGGACCGCGCGTGACCTCGAACTCTACGCGGTCACCCTCGACCAGGGACTTGAAGCCCTGCGCCTGGATCGCGCTGTAGTGAACGAAGACGTCTTCCCCGCCTTCCTGCGTGATGAAGCCGTAGCCCTTGGCGTCGTTGAACCACTTCACCTGTCCCTGTGCCATTGCCGAAACCTCTCTTCGGGCCTTCAGCCCCTGCGGGTGCTCCCGCGGGTATCGCGGGGTTGCCCGCCGGTATTGGCAGGCAAACAAAAACGCCGCGCGACCTGGGTCCGCGCGGCGTTTGTCTCGATCTCTTCAATCGGTACCATCATTCCGTCGTTGAACCCGAACCACGGCAAGAATTACATGAGGAGCCTGGCAAGTCAATACATTATTTCCCTGGTGATGGGCCGTGAGCCGTTCTTCGTACCCAGCCACCCGGGGATGGCGACCGAGAACCGGCCCGCCGTTCCGCCTGCGACCACGACATGTATCTCCTCTTCGGACGCGAACTTCGGGATCATGGATTCAGGGGGCGGCGGTGTCTTGAACCTCAGATTGGTGCCCTCCCCGTGGTCGGCGTCGGGCGCCAGCGATCCGTAGGGCACGCGCACGGTCCGGCACAGGTGGCGGGCGAGGTCGGCCCGGCTCCAGGCTTCGGCGCCGAAGGTCCGCGCGTGCTCCGGTCCCACCACGAGCATGGTGTGCGAATACAAGGGGAACGTCTTGCTGTTCCAGAGGGTCGCCATGGACCAGCCGAGCGAGCCCGCCAGGCTGCGGGCGGTGCGGCTGGCGTGGTCGGAGATGCCGTGGGGGGCGTCGCCGGCGAACAGCGTGACCGCGCTCGCTCCGGGCGGCAGGCCCCGCGACACGGAGTACGGCGGCCACGGGCTCGCCTCCTCGTGCTCGGCGATGCAATACGTGTAGCGGCCGGGATGGCCGAACGTGGACATCGACAGCTCGCCCGGCCGCACGCCGCCGATGTTGATCATCAACAGACGCAGCGCGCGGCCGATGGTGGCGTTGGCGCGGTAGCCGGGGCCGAAGACACCGAAGGAGGCGTTCATGCCGATGCGCGCGCGGATGGGGCCGTTGACGACGATGAGGGGAGCGGAGAAATGGGTGGACGTCGACACGCCGTGCAGGTTGAAGTCGGGATCGCACGCGCATTCGGCGGCCGCGATCACGACGGGCAGGTAGTCGGGCCGGCAGCCCGCCATCACCGCATTGATGGCCGCCTTCTCGACGGTGAGCGGGCCATAGTTGGGCGGCATCTCACCGAGCCGCTCGTCCGGCCCGCGCGTGGTGCCGGCCAGCATGCGCTCCACCCGCTGCCGCGTGGGCGGCACCACGGGCAGACCGTCGGTGACGCCCCGGTCGAACCACGCCTCGAACTCGTCGTCCGTTGCCATGACCGCGGCGTGATGCTATACGCGGGGGCGCGTCGCGTGAAGAACTACTTCGCGGGCGGCTCTCGCAGGCGCCGCCGGCGCTGGCAGTCTGTTGCAGCAACCCGCCGGGCCAGAGGCTGACAGAAGGCGTCAGCCTGGGTGCCACAATGTACGTGCGCCCTGTCCGCGCAGGCCTCGGGATCCCGGGGTCCAGGAGCCCGCTCGTTCGCCCTGAGGCCAGTTCCGCGCGCATCGGGCCGGTGGCATCCCGCCGCCGGAGGCAAGCCGTTGAAAATATTTTCCTTTTGCCGGTACCGACCTCCCCCCCCGCGGCCGTGCTCGGAAGGGCGGGAAGAGGACCTAAAGGCTTGTAAAATCGGTGTTTTTGTTTGGGTGTGGCACGGACTGTGCTAGTGTTTGGGACGCCGTCCAACAGCTTGGTAACCCTGACATGATGGAGTGCTGATGTTCTATAACCTGCTCGCCGGAATGTTCTCGAACGACCTCGCCATCGATCTGGGCACCGCCAACACGCTCGTGTATGTGCGCGGCGAAGGCATCGTGCTCAACGAGCCGTCGATCGTCGCCATTCACCAGGCCGATCACTCGGTGCTCGCGGTGGGTCACGAGGCCAAGGCCATGCTGGGGCGCACGCCGGGCAACATCGTGGCCATCCGGCCGCTCAAGGACGGCGTCATCGCCGACTTCGACGTCACGGAGAAGATGCTGCACTACTTCATCTCGAAGGTGCATCGCCGCCGCACGCTCGTGCGCCCGCGCATCGTCATCGGCGTGCCCTCCGGGATCACGCAGGTGGAAAAGCGCGCCGTGCGCGACTCCGCCATGCAGGCGGGCGCCCGTGAGGTGTACCTGATCGAGGAGCCGATGGCGGCCGCCATCGGGGCCGGCTTGCCGATCCAGGAGCCCGGGGGCAACATGATCGTGGACATCGGCGGAGGCACGACGGAAGTGGCCGTCATCTCGCTGTCCGGGATCGTGTACTCGAAGTCGGTGCGCATCGCCGGCGACGAGATGGACGAGGCGATCGTGCAATACATCAAGAAGCACTACAACCTCCTCGTGGGCGAGCGGCGGGCGGAGGAGATCAAGGTGACGCTGGGCTCCGCCTACCCGATGGGCGGCGAGCGGCGCACGATGGAGGTGAAGGGCCGCGACCTCATCGACGGCATCCCCAAGACCATCGTGATCACCGACGAGGAGATCCGCGAGGCGCTGCGCGAGCCCGTCATGACCATCGTGGAGACCGTCCGCACCTGCCTGGAGCGCACGCCGCCGGAGCTGGCGGCCGACATCGTGGACAAGGGCATCGTGATCACGGGGGGCGGGGCGCTGCTGCGCGGCCTCGATCACCTGCTGCGCCAGGAGACGAACCTGCCCGTGACCCAGGGCGAGGACCCGCTGTCCTGCGTGGCGCTGGGAACGGGCAAAGTGCTGGACGAACTGGATCTGCTGAAGAAGGTCGCCATCCCCGCCTAGACGGCGTTTCCGTCCGAGGGGTCGAAACGTGAAGATGCGCTCGTTCGTACTGCTGGGAATCGTGGCCGGCGTCTGCCTGCTGCTCCTGACGCTGCAGATGCGCGGCCGCGCCTCCGGCGCCTCCGACGCCCTCGCCTTCGTCACGACCCCGGTGCAGACCGTGCTCGCGCGCGTCAACCGCACCACCTTCGGCATGTGGTCCACGTATGTCGACTGGAAGAACGTGCGAGAGGAGAACCGGCGCCTGAGAGCGGAGGCGCAGCAGCTGCGCGTGGCCGCCCTCCAGGTGGTGGAGACGTCGGACGAGAACCGGCGCCTGCGCCGCCTGTTGAAGCTGCAGGAATCGCTGCCGCTGGAGACGCTCTCCGGCGAGATCATCGCGCGGGAGTGGGGCGGCTGGGTGCGCTCGCTCACCGTCAATCGCGGCCGCGGTGACCGGGTGGCGCGCATGACGGCCGTCATCGGTCCCGACGGGCTCATCGGGCGCATCGTCGACGTGCGCCCGCGCTCCTCGGTGGTACAGGTGCTGACCGACCCCGCCTCCACGGTGGGCGCCCACGTCGTGCGCACGCGCACGCCGGGCATGATCGAAGGCGAGGCCCGCGGCACCATCCGCTTCAAGTACATGGCGCGTGACGGCAGCGGCATCCAGGTCGGGGACGCCGTGGTGACGTCCGGAGCCGGCGGACTCTTCCCGCGCGGGCTGCCCGTCGGGCGCGTGAGCGCCATCGACGATCGCGGCTCGGCGCTGTTCCACTACGCACGGATCTCGTCCGCGGTCGATTTCGCGCGCATCGACGAGGTCCTCCTGCTCACGGGGGACGGGGCCCGCGACATGGCCGCCTTCTTCCCGGAGCGTCCATGACGCGCAGCCTGCTCGCGGTGGCCGTCTTCGGCGGCGGCGTGGCCCACGCCGCCCTCGGTCCCGTGCTGCGGATCGTCGACGTCGCCCCCGACATCCCGCTCATCGTGGTGGTGCTGCTCGCCCTGCGCCGCGGCCCGGAGTTCGGGTGCGCGGCCGGCTTCGTGGCGGGGCTGCTCCAGGACACGGCGACGGGCGGGCTCATCGGCGTGCAGGCGCTCACGAAGGCGGTCATCGGCTTCGTCATCGGCGCCGCGGGCGGCCGGCTCAGCATCACGCAGCCGCTCGTGCAGGTGCCGGGCCTCGTCCTCCTCACCATCGCGGAGGGGCTCGCGCGCTTCGCGCTGCTCCAGCTCTTCCGGTTCCCGGCGCCCTTCGGCGAGCTGATGACGTACGTGGTGCTGCCGCAGGCGCTCTACAACGGCTTCCTCGGCGCCGCCCTCGTCCTCGCCCTCACGTGGAGCCAGTCGGTCAAGAGGGCCGCGTGAGCCTCCGGCCCGTCTCCGTCCACCGGCGCTCGGCGTTCCCGGAGCGGCGCGATTCCATCCAGCGCCGCGTCATGGTCATGTCGGCGATGGTGTGCGTGGCCATCATCGTCATCGTGTGCCAGCTCTGGTACCTGCAGGTGCTCGAGGGGGGCCGCTTCCAGGAAGCCTCGGACAAGAACCGCATTCGCATCCGGCCCATCGCGGCGCCGCGCGGCATCCTGTTCGATCGCACGGGCGCGCCGCTCGTCGACAACCGGCCCGCCTTCACGCTGTCGCTGATCCCGCGCGAGCTCGATCGCGACCTCGCGCGCCGTGACGCGGCCCTTGGCCGTCTGTCGGTGCTGATGCAGATCCCGTATCAGGAGCTGCTGGACGCGGTGACGCGCGTGTCCTCCGACTCCTTCCTGCCCGTGCGCATACGCCGCGGCCTCACGATGGAGGACGTCGCCAAGGTCGAGGAGTGGAAGCTCGAGCTGCCGGGCGTCATCGTGGAGGTGGAGCCGCAGCGGGCGTACCCGACGAGCCGGTTCGCCGCGCATCTGCTCGGCTACGTGCGCGAGGCGAACGACGAGCAGCTCAGGGGCGGCCGCTATCGCCGCGGCGACATGGTGGGCCAGAGCGGCCTCGAGCGGCTGCTGGACGAGTTCCTGCGCGGCAAGGACGGCGGCGAGCGCATCGAGGTGGACGCCATGGGCCGCCCCGTGCGCCTCATCCAGTCCACGGAGCCCCATCCGGGCGCGCAGGTCATCACCACCGTGGACCGGCGCATCCAGGAGGCGGCCGAGCGCGCGATGGACGGGCAGGCGGGCTCCGTGGTGGTCATGGACCCGCGCAACGGCGACGTGCTCGCGATGGTGTCCACGCCGGCCTTCGAGATCGACCAGTTCACCGGCACCATCCAGGCCGATGCGTGGCGCCGCGTGGTGCAGGATCCCGAGCACCCGCTCCTCAATCGGACCATCCAGAGCATGTACGCGCCCGGCTCCATCTTCAAGATCGTGGTGGCCGCCGCCGGGCTGCAGGAGGGCACCATCACACCCGGCGATCGCGTGCATTGCGACGGCGAGTTCCACCTCGGCGCGTGGACGTTCAGGGACTGGAAGAAGGAGGGCCACGGCACCGTCGACCTCATGAGCGCCATGCGGCAGTCGTGCAACATCTATTTCTACGACAAGGGCCTGAAGGTCACCGGCCCCGTCATTGCCAGGTACGCCGGCATGTTCGGCTTCGGCCAGGCCACCGGCATCGACCTCCTCGGCGAGCGGTTCGGGCTCATCCCCATGCCGAAGGCGCGCAAGGGGCGCAGCGCCGCCACCTTCCACGCGGGCGACACGGTGAACATGTCCATCGGCCAGGGGCAGGTGCTGGTGACCCCGATGCAGGTGGCGCGCTTCATGTCCGCCGTCGCCAACGGGGGCGTGCTCTGGAAGCCGCGCCTGGTGCAGCGCATCGAGCGCGCGGAGCGCGGCGTGGTGTGGAGCGACGCCGGCACCGTCAACGGGCACGTGGAGCTGTCGCCGGCGGTGTGGGCCCTGCTGCGCCAGAGCCTGTGGGCGGTCGTCAACGACGGCGGCACGGGCGGCGCCGCCCGCATCCCCGGGCTCGACATCGCGGGCAAGACGGGCACCGCGCAGACGATCGCCAACTCGAAGTCGGACAAGGGCGAGGACCATGCGTGGTTCGCCTCCTTCGCGCCCGTGAATGCGGCGGAGGTGGTGGTCGTGGTCATGGTCGAGCGCGGCGGCAAGGGCGGCCAGGTGGCGGCCCCCATCGCGCGCCAGATCCTCAACGCGATCTTCCTCGAGAAGGTCGCCTCCGTCGACGTCGGGGGCTAGCGCCGGCCCATCAGATGATCAGGATCGATCGGCGCCTGCTCCAGAACGTGGACTGGGTCCTCCTCGGTGTCACCGTCGCCCTCGCCGGCCTCAGCGTGATCACGCTGTCGTCGCTGCACGTGGGCCGGGCCGGCGGCACCGTGGCCCTGCGCCAGCTCATGTGGTTCGGGGTGGGCATGGTGGCGCTGCTGGCGGTGGCGTCCATCGACTACAAGCGCATGGTGCGCATGGCGCCCGCCGTGTACCTGGCGGGGCTGGCCGCGCTGGTGGCCGTCTTCGTCGTGGGGCGCACCGTGTCGGGCGCGCGGCGCTGGATCCTGCTCGGGCCCCTGTCCGTGCAGCCGTCCGAGGTCTTCAAGTTCTGCTTCGTGCTGATGATCGCCTGGTTCCTCACGTCGCGATGGGCGCAGCCGGTGAGCAAGACCACGCTCGTGCTGGTGGCGCCGCTGCTCTTCATTCCCGTCGGGCTCATCATCAAGCAGCCCGACCTCGGTACCGCGCTCCTGCTGGTCCCCGTGCTGGTGGCCCTGCTCGTCGGGGCCGGGATGCGATTGCGGCTGCTCGGAGGACTCGGTCTGGCCGGGCTGTCCGCGATGCCCCTGGTGTGGTTGACGCTGAAGGACTACCAACGGGAACGGATCATGGTGTTCCTGGACCCGTTTCGCGATCCCCTCGGGAGCGCGTACAACGTGATCCAGGCGAAAATCGCGATTGGGTCAGGGCAGCTCCTGGGCAAGGGTGTGGCGGGCGCCACGCAAAGCCAGCTCGCCTTTCTTCCGGAGCGCCATACGGATTTCATCTTCGCCGTGTTCGCAGAGACGTGGGGATTCGTCGGTTGTCTCGTGCTGCTCACGTGCTACACGCTGCTGATCCTCCGCGGATTCGACATCGCGGCCTCCGCACGTGAGCCCGTCGGACGCCTGGTGGCGCTGGGGGTCACCGCCCTCTTCGCCACCCAGGTGATCGTCAACGTGGGCATGGTCACCGGCCTCCTGCCGGTGGTGGGGATTCCGCTGCCGTTGATGAGCTATGGCGGCACGTCGATGCTGGTCTCCCTGATGACACTCGGGCTCCTGCTGTCCGTGCGAATGCGGCAGTTCCAGTGAGACGCGGAAACCGCCGTTCGAAGGTTCCCGCGTCAGCGAGGTGCTGCCGTGAGCAAACGCATCGTGGTCAACGCGGGTGTGATCGAGACCCGCGTCGCCGTCCAGGAAGGTAACCTCCTCACCGATCTGTACCTCGAGCGGCATCGCCACCGCTCGATCGTCGGCAGTGTGTACAAGGGTACGGTGACGAACGTGCTGCCCGGCATGCAGGCAGCCTTCGTGGACATCGGGCTCGCCAAGGACGCCTTTCTCTACGCGGGCGACTACACCGCCAATATCGACGACGGCGTGCGGGCGCTCGCCGTCAACGGCGACGAGGACGCCGACGTGGAGGTGGACGAGGCGGAGCCGCCGCGGCGCGAGGCGGTGGGGCCCATCGAGGAGATGCTCCGCAAGGGCCAGGAGGTCCTCGTGCAGGTGGCCAAGGAGCCGCTGGGCACGAAGGGCGCGCGCGTGACCTCGTTCGTCTCCATCCCCGGCCGCTACGTCGTCTACATGCCCCAGGCGCGCCACGTGGGCGTGTCCCGGCGCATCCGCGACGAGCGCGAACGCGACCGCCTGCGCGCCACGCTGCGCGCGCAGGCGCTGCCACCGGGCGGCTTCATCATGCGCACGAATGCCGAGGGCAAGGGCGACGCGGAGTTCGCCGCCGACGTGGAGTTCCTCGGCCGCCTGTGGTCGCAGGTCCACGGGCGCTTCGAGCAGGCGGCCGCGCCCGCCCTGCTCCACGAAGAGGGCGACCTCATCTTCCGCGTGGTGCGTGATCTCCTCTCGCCCGAGATCGACGAGTTCGTGGTGGACAGCCGCGAGGTCCATGACAAGTGCCTGCGCTCCGTGGAGGCGCTCGTGCCCGCCCTCGCCGAGCGCGTGCGCCTGTACACCGAGCGCGCGCCCATCTTCGACAGCTTCGGCATCGAAAAGGAGATCGACAAGGCGCTGCGCCGGCGCGTGTGGCTGAAGTCGGGCGGCTACATCGTCATCGACCACACGGAGGCCCTCGTCTCCATCGACGTCAACACGGGCAAGTACGTCGGCAAGCGCGACTTCGAGCAGACGGTGCTGAAGATCAACCTCGAGGCGGTGGGCGAGGTGGTCCGGCAGATCCGGCTGCGGGACCTGGGCGGCATCATCATCATCGACTTCATCGACATGGAGGTGCTCGAGCACCGCGACCAGGTGTACAAGGCGCTCACGCACGCGCTCGCCGCCGACAAGGCGCGCACCAACGTGCTGGAGATCTCCGAGCTGGGCCTCGTCGAGATGACGCGCAAGCGCGTGCGCCAGGACCTGCGCGCGCTCCTCACCGTGCAGTGCCCGTGCTGCCGCAGTGCCGGTGTCGTGAAGTCCGAGGAGACGCTGGCGGCGGAGGTGTTTCGCGCCATCCACGCCAAGGTGGCCTCCGAGCCGCCCGCTCCGGGGCGCGAGATCGCCGTGCGCGTGCATCCGGAGCTGCAGTCCTATCTCGACGGCGCCGGCCGCTCCGAGCTGCAGCGCCTCGAGGCGGCGCTCGACATCCGCGTCGTCGTCCAGGGCGCGCCCTCGCAGCCGCGCGACGAGTTCGAAGTCCGACTCCGGTAGCGTCGCTCGCGAGCGCAAAGCAGGGCCGGCTCGGAGGCGCGAGGCAGGGCCCGCGCGGGAGGGGGCGGGGGCGATCCGAGGCGCCGCCGCT
>JBBDXO010000250.1:0-14131 GCA_040902295.1 Candidatus Rokuibacteriota bacterium
CCTCTACGTCAATGGCATTCGCAACGTCGTCACCCTCATACGTTTGAAGCCTTAGTGACCTACCCGGTCGCGGATTGATCATATTTCTGTGAGCGCTCTCTACCTTGTGACGGCGCCGAAAGTAACGGCACTATAGCATTACTTCACCGGACGCCTGAAGGGGGCTTCCACTGTTCCACGCGCCCGCCATTACTGTGACCACGGGCGGTCGACGTACCAGCACGCGTGATAGGGCTGGCGCTGAAGCCGCCGGCAAGCCATCGACGAGCGTGTGCGCTGGGAGCAGTAGCGCTAGTGGCGGCTGGCCCGTAGCATGGGGAGCCATGGTGGACTGTCCCGCCTGTGGCGCCCCCATGGACGCGCAGACGCTGGAGGCCGTGTACGGCCGCACGGTGACGATCGACATCTGCCACGCGTGCACGGGCATCTGGTTCGACACGCTCGAGACGCTGCAGCTCACGCCCGGCTCCGTGCTGCGCGTGTTCGGGCTCATCCACGACCGGCGCGGCCACGGCGCGCCGGCGGCGGAGGTCACCCGGTGCCCGCGCTGCCGGGCCCGCCTCGCGAAGGCCACCGACATGCAGCGGGCGACGCGCTTTCACTACCTGCGCTGCCCCGCCGAGCACGGCCGCTTCATCACGTTCTTCCAGTTCCTGCGCGAGAAGAACTTCGTGCGCCCGCTCAGCCTGCCGGAGCTGGCGCAGCTCCGAAAGTCCATTCGCGTCGTGCACTGCTCGAGCTGCGGCGCGCCCGTCGACCTCGAGCGCTCGACGACGTGCGACTACTGCCGGACGCCGGTCTCGATGCTCGATCCCGACCAGGTGGAGCGCGCCGTGCGCTCGCTGCAGGAGGCGGAGAGGCGGCGCACCACCGTCGACCCGCAATGGCCGGCGCGCCTGCTGATCGACCGGCTCGCCGGCGAGCGCGCCGTCGCCCATCCCCACGCCGAGGGGGGCGCGCTGCAGCTCGGGCTCGTGGACGCAGGCCTGCAGGCAATCACCGACGTGCTCCGGGGGAAGGGGTGAATCAGCTGGCGACGCGGAGGCCGGAGCGCAGCTCGAACTCTTCCTGCACCATCAGGGAGGCGTTGGCGATGCGCGCCATCTTGCCGCAGTAGTAGCAGTGCAGGAAGGCGGGCTCGCGCATCACGAAGGTGCTGTCGCACTTGGAGCAGCGGGTGGCGGCGGCGTCGACGAAGCGGCGGGAGGCGTGCTCGAGCATCCGCTCCGGCGTGAACGGGATCACGCGGGGGCCGGGCAGGGGCCCCGGTGTCGGGCGTCGCTTCGGCTTCGTGGCCTTCATCGCGCACGCATTGTACTGAACCCGCCTTCCAAGGCCAACGGTCGAATGGCCGGTGCCCGGCGGCTGCCCACTCGTTGGGCAATGGTACGATCGACCCCATGACAGAGAGCGAGGCGCCCCGCAGCGCCAACTTCATCCGGACGATGGTGGCGGAGGACACGACGAGCGGCCGCTGGCAGGGCCGGGTGGTCACGCGCTTCCCCCCCGAGCCCAACGGCTACCTCCACATCGGCCACGCCAAGTCGATCTGCCTCAACTTCGGGCTCGCGGGGGAGTTCGGCGGGCGCTGCCACCTGCGCTTCGACGACACGAACCCCACGAAGGAGAGCCAGGAGTACGTCGACTCCATCCTGGCTGACGTGCGCTGGCTCGGCTTCGACTGGGGCGAGCACCTCCATCACGCCTCCGACTACTTCGAGCCGCTCTACGACTGGGCCGTGCAGCTCATCCGGGCGGGCAAGGCCTACGTGGATGACCTCACCCCCGAGCAGATGCGCGAGCATCGCGGCACCCTCACCGAGCCCGGGCGCGAGAGCCCCTATCGCGCGCGCCCCGTCGAGGACAACCTCGACCTCTTCGCGCGCATGCGGGCGGGCGAGTTTCCCGACGGCAGCCGGACGCTGCGGGCGAAGATCGACATGACTGCCGGCAACCTGAACCTGCGCGATCCCGTCATGTACCGCATCCGCCGCACGACGCACCAGCGCACGGGCGATGCGTGGTGCATCTATCCCATGTACGACTGGGCGCACGGGCAGAGCGACTCCATCGAGCGCGTCACGCACTCGATCTGCACGCTGGAGTACGAGGACCACCGGCCGCTCTACGACTGGTACCTCGACGCCCTCGGCATCTATCACCCGCAGCAGATCGAGTTCGCGCGGCTGAACCTCAGCCACACGGTGATGAGCAAGCGCCGGCTGCGGCAGCTCGTGGAGGACGGCGTGGTGAGCGGCTGGGACGATCCCCGCATGCCCACCATCGCGGGCCTGCGCCGGCGCGGCTACACGCCGGAGTCGATCCGCGATTTCTGCGAGCGCATCGGCGTGTCCAAGGCCGACAGCATGGTGGACATGGCCTTCCTCGAGCACTGCGTGCGGAACGATCTCAATCGCCGCGCCCCGCGCGTGATGGCGGTCCTGCGCCCGCTGCGCCTCGTCATCGAGAACTACCCCGAGGGCACGACCGAGGAGATGGAGGCCGTCAACAACCCGGAAGACGCCTCCGCGGGCACGCGGCGCGTGCCGTTCTCGCGCGTGCTCTACATCGAGCAGGACGACTTCCGCGAGGTGCCGCCCAGGAAGTACTTCCGCCTGTCGCCGGGCACCGAGGTGCGGCTGCGCTACGCCTACTTCGTGCGCTGCACCTCCGTGGTCAAGGACGACAAGGGGGAGGTGGTCGAGGTGCGCTGCACGTACGATCCCGCCACGCAGGGGGGCGAGGCGCCGGACGGCCGCCGCGTGAAGTCGACCATCCACTGGGTGTCGGCGGCGCACGCGCTCGAGGCCGAGGCGCGGCTGTACGACGCGCTCTTCACCAGGCCGCGGCCCGACGCCGACGACGACTGGACGGCCGCGCTCAACCCGGCCTCGCTGCAGGTGCTCACGGGGTGCAAGGTGGAGCCCTCGCTGGCCACGGCGGCGGCGGGCGCGCGGGTGCAGTTCGAGCGCAACGGCTATTTCTGCGTCGATCCCGACTCCGCCCCCGGAACGCTCGTCTTCAACCGCACGGTGGGGCTGCGCGACACCTGGGCCCGAATCGAGACCAAGGCCGAGAACAAGACCGAGAGCGCGTAGCCCCGCATGACCCCGTGGCGCACGCCGGCGGTGGTGGTGGTGTGCGGCGGGCTGATCCTCACCCTCTGCCTCGGCGTCCGCCAGAGCTTCGGCCTCTACCTGGCGCCCATGACCGAGGCCTACGGCTGGGGACGCGAGACCTTCTCGTTCGCCCTCGCCATCCAGAACCTCACGTGGGGGCTGGCGCAGCCGCTCACCGGCATGATCGCCGACCGCTACGGCGCCGGCCGCGTCGCCGTCACGGGCGGCCTGCTCTACGCCCTCGGGCTGCTGCTGATGCCCGTGTCCTCCACCGGCCTGCAGCTCGGTCTCAGCGCGGGGCTGCTCATCGGCCTCGGGCTCAGCGGCACGGGCTTCGCGATCGTCTACGGCGCCATCGGCCGGCGCGTGGCGCCCGAGAAGGCGAGTGCCGCGCTCGGCATGGCGGGCGCGCTCGGCTCGCTCGGCCAGTTCGTGATGCTGCCGTACAGCTACACGCTCATCGCGCGCTTCGGCTGGCCGCAGGCGCTCGTGCTGCTCGCGCTCACGAGCGCGCTCATGGTGCCGCTCGCCGCCGCCCTTGTGAACACGGGCAGCGTGACGCGCGTGACGGCGCGCAGCATGTCGATGGTGCAGGCGGTGCGCGAGGCCGCCGGTGACCGCGGCTTCTGGCTGCTCAACGCGGGGTTTCTCGCCTGCGGGTTTCAGCTGGCCTTCATGACCTCGCACCTGCCGGCCTTCCTGCTCGATACCGGCCTCGGGCCCGCGGCGGGCATGACGGCCCTGGCGATCATCGGCGCGGCCAACATTCCGGGCACCTGGCTCTGCGGCTACCTCGGCGGGCGCTTCCGGCAGAAGTACGTGCTGAGCGCGCTCTACGCGCTGCGCGCCTCCGCCACCGTGCTCTACATCGCGATACCCGTCACGCCGCTGAGCACGTACGCCTTCGCGGTGGTGATGGGCCTCACCTGGCTCGGCACCGTGCCCCTCACGGGCGGCCTCGTGTCGCGCATCTTCGGCGCCCAGTACGCCTCCACGCTCTTCGGCTTTGTGTTCCTCGGCCACCAGGTGGGCGGCTTCGCGGGGGTGTGGATGGGCGGCTACATCTTCGACGCGACGGGCTCCTACACGGCGATGTGGCTGCTGTCGATCGCGCTCGGGGTGCTCGCCGCGCTGTTGCACCTGCCCATCGACGATCGCGCCCGCGCGCCGCGGGCCTCGCCGCGCGTGGCCGTGAGCGTGCCGTGACCGGCAAGGTGGTGGCGATGGCGGCGGGGGGAATCCTCACGGCGGGCGCCGTGGCATGGGCCTTCGCGCAGTACGTCGGGCCTCACGCCGCCGAGCTGTTCTACGTGGCCGCGCTCGCGTGCGGCTTCCACGTGGCGCGGTAGTCGGAGGGCCCGGCGGCTGCGGCCTGGTGTGTGGCTCCTCGGAGTTCTGCTCTGTCGGGGTGTGCCGGCCTTGATGTCCCCCCGGAACTATCCTGAGCTGCGGTGGTGAGCTGTGCCTGGCGCCCGGGCAGGCGTGCCCGTAAGACCCTGAGACCGGTGGTGCTTACTTCTCGCGCGCATCGGGCGCGGCGAGCATCGCCTCGAGCGTCGCCTTGAACGCCGAGAAGGGCTGCGCGCCCGAGATTTTACGGACGACGCGTACCGTCGGATCGGGGCCGCGCGTGACGCCGACGAAGAACGCCGGCGTGCCGGTGAGGCCGGCCTTCCGTGCGTCCTCGATGTCCCTGCGCACCTTCGCGGCGTGCTCGCCGCTGTCGAGGCACTTGCGGAACGCCGCCGCGTCGAGTCCCAGCGTGGCCGCGTGGCGCGGCAGCTCGGCGACGCCGAGCGCACGGTGGTTGGCGAACAGCAGCTTGTGCATCTCCCAGAACTTGCCCTGCGCGCCCGCGCACTCCGCCGCCTCCGCCGCCTTGAAGGCGTCGGGGTGGATGGACTCCAGCGGCAGGTTGCGGACCGCGTAGCGCACCTTGCCCGTGTCGATGAACTCGCGCTCGATCTGGCTCATCGTCTGCTGCGCGTGCCGTGCGCAGAAGGGGCACTGGTAGTCGGAGAACTCGACGATGGTGAGCCGGGCCTGGGGGCTGCCCTTGATGTAGGCCCCCGCGATCGTCACCTCGAGGCCCTCGACGGCGACCGACGGCGCCGGCGCCTGCGGGGCGGCCCGCTGCTGCAGCAGGCGCTTGATCTCCTGCAGGTCGTTCTGGATGGCGCTCTGACCGGCCTTCAGCGCCTCGATCTCGCGGCGCAGGCTGTTGAGCTCCTCGCTGCTCTGCGCCATGCCGCTCGTGGGGGCGAGAGTGAGCGCGACCACGGCGACGAGGGCAACGATCTTCATCGGCGATCTCCTTGAGGGCGCAGGCGCTTCAGGCGGTTGCGCCGCCGGAACTGGTCGGCACGGTAGCACGTCTTGAAGTACTCGATGGGCCGGTCCTCGACGTCGACGAACGTCATCTCCACGATGACGATGGGCGCTCCCCGCGGTACGCTCAGGTGCCGGGCGAGCGCGCGGTCGGCCACGGCCCCGGAGATCTCCTCGGCGGCGCTGCCGATCTGGATGCCCAGCTTGGACTCGATCGTCTCCAGCACCGTCCGGCGCACCAGCTCGGCGCGCTCGATGCGCCGGCCGATGTCGATGGTCGTATAGGTCTCGGAGTAGCACAGCGGCGCCCCCTCGCGGCTGCGCACGCTGCGCAGCACGTAGGCGCGCCGGGCGTGCAGCCGCCGCTCCACGGCGGGCGCCGGGCGCACGGCCTTCCACTCGATGATCCGGATGTCGGTGTCCGCGCCCGCCTGCACCACGTCCTCGATGGAGGCGATCGTCATCACGTAGGCGCCGGGCGGGCTCGTCACGAAGGAGCCGCGGCCCGCGATGCGCTCCACGAGGCCGCGCCGGCGCAGGACGTCGAAGGCCTGGCGCACCGTGACGCGGCTCACGCCGAAGGCGGCGATGAGGTCGTCCTCGGTGGGCAGGCGGTCGCCCGTGCGCAGGCGGCCGCGGGCGATGTCGCCGAGGAGGCTGCGCGCGATCTTCATGTACAGCGGCGGCGGCCGGTCGCTCATTGACTTAATTGTTATAACGAATATATCCTCGGCGCTCAATCGACATGACGACCCTTTCGCTGCAGCTCGCCGTCGACATCGGCGGCACCTTCACCGACGTGGTGCTCCTCGACGAGCGCGGCCGCGCGCCGTTCATCGAGAAGGTGCTCACCACCCACGGCGACCCCGCCGCCGGCGTGATGGCGGGCGTGCAGCAGGCGCTCGGGCGGGCGGGCGTGACGCTCGCCGCCGTCCGCTTCCTCATCCACGGCACCACGCTCGTGACGAACGCGATCATCGAGCGCACGGGCGCGCCCACGGGGCTCATCACCACCGGCGGCCACGAGGACGCCCTCGAGCTGGGCCGCGAGGCGCGCTACGACAGCTACGACATTTTCATCGAGCGGCCGCAGCCGCTCGTGCCCGGCCGGCGCCGGCTCGGCCTCTCCGCGCGCATGCTCAGCGACGGCAGCGAGCTGCGGCCACTCGACCCCGCGGAGGTGGACGCTGCCGTGGCGCGCCTGGTGGCCGACGGCGTGGAGGCCATCGCCGTCAGCCTGCTGCACAGCTACCGCGATCCCTCCCACGAGGAGCGCGTGGCGGCGCGGATCGCGGCGGTGGCGCCGTCCGTGCGCGTGTCGGCGTCGTCGCGCGTGGTGCGCGAGATCCGCGAGTACGAGCGCACGTCGACCACCGTCGCCAACGTGTACGTGCTGGGAGTCGTCGACGCGTACCTGCGCTCCCTGCTCGACCGGCTGCGCGCGGGCGGCTTTTCGGGCGAGCTGCTGCTGATGCTGTCGAGCGGAGGCACGTGCACCGTGCAGACGGCGCGTGAGGTGCCCATCCGCCTCATCGAGTCCGGCCCCGCGGGCGGCGCCGCCGCGTCCGCCTATTACGCGCGGACGGTCATGGCGCCGCGCGTGCTGTCCTTCGACATGGGCGGCACCACCGCCAAGGTGTGCTTCATCGACGAGGGCGAGCCGCAGATCACGCGCGAGATGGAAGTGGCGCGCGTGTGGCGTTTCAAGCGCGGCAGCGGGTTGCCCATCATCGTGCCCGTCCTCGAGCTCATCGAGATCGGCGCCGGCGGCGGCTCGATCGCCACCATCGACAGCATGGGGCTGCCCAAGGTGGGGCCCGAGAGCGCGGGCTCGGAGCCCGGCCCCGCCTGCTACGGGCGCGGCGGCACGCGGCCCACCGTCACCGACGCCAACCTGCTGCTCGGCTATCTCGATCCCGGCTATTTCCTCGGCGGCGCCATGGCGCTCGACCGCGAGGCGGCCGAGGCCGCCGTGCGCCGCCACGTGGCGGAGCCGCTCGGCGTGTCGGTGACCGAGGCGGCGTGGGCGATCTACGCCATCGTCACCGAGAACATGGCGAACGCGGCGCTCATCCACGGCGCCGAGCGCGGCAAGGAGATCTCCACGTACGACCTCTACGCCTACGGCGGCGCCGGCCCCATGCACGCCTCCGCCCTCGCCGAGAAGCTGGCGATCGCCCGGGTCGTCATCCCCCCCGGCGCCGGCGCGCGCTCCTGCTTCGGCTTCCTGGGCTCGCCGCTGTCCTTCGAGGTCGCGCGCTCGCACGCGATGCCGCTCGCCGACTGCGACTGGGCGGAGGTGGGCGGGCTGCTCGCGTCCCTGGAAGGCGAGGCGAAGATGCCGCTGGCGCGCGCGGGCGTGGCGGAGCCGGACATCGCGGTGCGCCGCTGGTGCGAGATGCGGTACGTGGGGCAGGGGCACGAGGTGGAAGTGGCGCTGCCCGACGGCGCGCCGGGGGCGCCCTGGCAGGAGGAGATCCGCACGCGCTTCGAGGCCGTCTACCGCTCGCTCTACCATCACGTGCCGCGGGGGCTCGTGATCGAGTCGGTCACGTGGCGCGTGCGCGCGCAGTCGCCACCGCCCGTGCTGCCGGACGTCGCCGCCGCCCGCGGCGTCGCCGATGCCCACAAGGGCGACCGGCAGATCTACCTGCCCGAGCGCGGCGAGTTCGGCAAGGTGCCCGTCTACGACCGCTATGCGCTGCGGCGCGGAACGACGATGCAGGGGCCGGCCATCGTGGAGGAAGTGGAGTCGACCACCGTGGTCGGCTCCGCCTTCACCTTCGAGGTGGACGCCGCCGACAACCTCGTGCTCGCCGGGAAGAAGGCCGATGCGCGCGCGCACTGACGATCCCGTCTTCGTCGAGATGGCGTGGAACCGGCTGCGTGCCGCCGTGGAGCAGGAGGCGCAGGCGCTGCTGAGCACGGCCTTCACGACCATCGTGCGCGAGTCTGCCGACCTCTCCGCCGGGGTCTTCGACACGCGCGGCCGGATGCTCGCGCAGGCGGTGACGGGCACGCCGGGCCACATCAACTCCATGGCCCTCGCGGTGGAGAACATCCTGAAGGTGTTTCCGCCCTCGTCCATCGAGCCCGGCGACGTGCTCGCCACCAACGACCCGTGGCTGGCCTCCGGCCACCTGAACGACTTCACGGTGGTCACGCCCGCCTTTCATCGCGGGCGCCTCGTCGGCTTCACCGCCAGCACGTGCCACGCCCTCGACATCGGCGGGCGCGGCATGGGCGTGGACGCCATGGACTGCTACGAGGAAGGCATCCTCCTGCCGCCGTGCCGGCTGTACGCGGCGGGCCGGCCCCAGCAGGCGCTGGAGATCCTTGCCGCCAACGTGCGCACGCCCGAGCCCGTGCTGGGCGACCTGCACGCGCAGATCGCCGGCAACGCCGTCGGCGTCCACCGCGTCGGCGAGATGATGGACGCCTTCGGCCTCGACGAGCTGGACGCGCTCGGCGCCGCCATCCTCGACCGCAGCGAGCGCGGCATGCGCGCGGCCATCGCCGCCCTGCCCGACGGCGAGTACCGCAACCAGGTCACGCTCGACGGCGTGGACGAGCCCATCGTCATCAGCGTGCGCGTGGTGGTGGACGGCGAACGGCTCCTCGTGGACTACGCGGGCACCTCGCCGCCGTCGAAGCGCGGGATCAACGTGGTGATGAACTACACGCGCGCCTACACGACCTACGGCATCCGCTGCGTGGTGGCGCCCGGCGTGCCGAACAACGCCGGCTCCTTCCGGCCCGTGACCATCACGGCGCCGGACGACTGCCTGCTCAACGTGCGCCGGCCCGCGCCGGTGTCCGCCCGCCACATCGTCGGCCTCTTCCTGCCCGACGCGGTCATCGGCGCCCTCGCCCACGCGGTGCCGGATCGCGTGGTGGCCGAGGGCTCCAGCTCGCCGTGGATCATCGACGTGCGCGGCCGGGATTTACAGGACCGGCCCTTCGCGTACGCCTTCTTCGTGGGCGGCGGCATGGGGGCGCGCAGCAACAAGGACGGGCTGTCGGCCACGCACTTTCCCTCCACCGTGCGCAGCGCGCCCGTGGAAGTCATCGAGTCCGTGTCGCCCATCGTCATCCACCGCCGCGCGCTGGCGGCGGGCACGGGCGGGGCGGGGCGCTACCGCGGCGGCCTCGGCGTCCACTACGAGATCGGCGTGCGCACCGAGCGGGACTATCTCTTCGCCACGTCCTTCGAGCGCATCCGCACCGCGCCCCGCGGCCTCTTCGGCGGGCAGCCGGGAGCGCCGGGCTCGCTCACGCGCGGCGACGGGACGGCGCTCGACCCCAAGGCCAAGCACTGGATGGCGCCCACCGACCGCATCGTGCTGCGCACGCCGGGCAGCGGCGGCGTGGGCGACCCCGCCCTGCGCGATCCGGCGCTGGTCCAGGCGGATATCGACGCAGGAGTTTCCGCTACACTACCGGGGCCATGTCCGCCGCTCGTGTAGTCGGCCTCGAGTGCCTGCGCTGTGCCGCGCTCTTCGAAGGGAGCGCCATCTTCACCGGCTGCCCGCGCTGCCGCGAGCGCGGCGTGGCGGCCAGCCTCAGCGTGAAGCTCGATCTGGGCCCGCTGCACGGGCTGACGCCGGCGGCGCTGCCCGCCGCGCCGCGCAGCCTGTGGCGCTATCGCGCGCTGATGCCCGTGTCCGCCACGCCCGTGACGCTGGGCGAGGGCGCCACCCCGCTCGTGCATCTCGATCGCCTCGGCCGCCGCCTGGGCTTCCCGCGCCTGTACGTCAAGGACGAGAGCCAGAACCCGACGTGGTCGTACAAGGACCGCCTGTGCTCGGTGGCGGTGACGCACGCCGTGCAGACGGGCGCCAGCGTCGTCACGATCTCGTCCACCGGCAACCACGGCGCCTCCACCGCCGCCTACGCCGCGCGCGCGGGGCTGCCGTGCGTGATCTTCACGCTCGCCTCGGTGCCCGACACGATGAAGACGCTCATGCAGGCGTACGGCGCGGCGGTGGTGGCGTGCCCGACCTCCGAGGCGCGCTGGACGCTGATGCGGCAGGGGATCGAGCGCTTGGGCTGGTACCCCACCAGCGGCTTCCAGGCGCCCCCCGTGGGCTCCAACCCCTACGGCGTGGACGGCTACAAGACGATCGCCTGCGAGATCGCCGAGGATCTCGGCTGGATGGCGCCCGACGTCGTCATCGTCCCCAGCGCGTACAGCGACGGGCTCTTCGGCATCTGGAAGGGCTTCGCGGAGCTGCACGCGCTTGGCCTCGTCAAGACGGCGCCGCGCATGATCGCCGCGGAGCCCTTCGGCCCCCTCGCGCACGCGGTCGATGCCGGCCTGGAGGCGCCCACGATGGTGGACGGCGGCGCCTCGGTCGCCTTCTCCATCGCCTCGCGCTACGGGACGTACCAGGGCCTCACGGCCCTCAAGCAGTCGGGGGGCATCGGCGTGCGGATCACCGACGAGGGCGTGTTCGAGGCGCAGCGCGCGCTGGCGCGCGAGGAAGGCCTCTTCGTGGAGCCGTCGTCGGCGGCGGCCCTCACGGCCCTCATGCAGCTGCGGGCGCAGAAGGCGATCGACCCCGAGCAGACGGTCGTCATCGTCTCCACCTCGAGCGGACTGAAAGATCCGGGCGGCAGCCGCACGTGGATGCGGCCGGTCCCCGACGCGCCCGCCGACTTCGACGGGCTGCTGGCCGTCGTGCGTGAGCACTATGGACTCGCGCTGGACCGCTAGCCTCGGCGTGGCGCTCATGCATCACGACACCGCCCGCCACGCGGCGGCGTGGGCGCGCGCCGCCGAGGGGGCCGGGCTCGGCAGCGTGTGGATCATCGAGGACTACTTCCACCCCGGCGCCTTCGCGCTGGCGGGCGCGGCGGGCGCCGTCACGGAGCGGATCGCCATCGGCCTCGGCGTGGTGAACCCCTACACGCGGCACCCGGCCCTGCTCGCCATGGAGACGGCTGCCCTCGCCGGCATCGCGCCGGGGCGCGTCGTCCTGGGCCTGGGCAGCAGCAACCGGCGATGGATCGAGCAGCAGATGGGGATGCCGTTCACGGCGCCCCTCACCGCCGTGCGGGAGTGCGTCGAGATCGTGCGGCGGCTGCTCGGCGGCGAGCGCGTCACGTTCAAGGGCGCCTCGTTCTCCCTCGACGGGGTCGCCCTCGAGGCGGCGCCGGCGCAGCCCGTGCCCATCCTCCTCGGGGTCAAGGGGCCGAAGGCGCTGGCGATGGCGGCGGAGATCGCCGACGGCGTCCACTGCTCGGTGCTCGCCTCCGCGGCGCACGTGCGGCGGGTGCGGCAGACGACGGGCGGCCGCGGCGCGGTGATCTCGTACGTGGTGATGGCCGTCGATGCCGACGGCGCGCGCGCGCGGCAGGCGGTGAGGCCCGTGCTCGCGCGCTACCTCGGCGTGCTCCACGGCCAGTCCATCCTCGAGGACGCGGGGCTGCCTGCCGCACGCACGCAGCCGTTCAAGGATGCGCTGCTGGGCGGCGCGAGCGCGGCAGCGCTGGTCACGGATGAGATGGTGGAGACGCTGGCGGTGGCGGGCACGCCGGACGACTGCCGCCGCGGCCTGCGCCGCTTCGCGGCGGCGGGCCTCGACACCGCGGTGGCCGTGATCGCCCCCGGCCTGGACATGACGGAGCAGATCGCACGCGTCGGCGCGCTGTCGGCGGCGTGGAAGGAGATGAGATGACCGCGGCGAAGTTCGGCGTGCATATCCCGACGTGCATCGAGGGCATGATGTATCCGGTCCCCTTCGCGAAGCCCTCCGACATCCTGCCCACCGCCCTGCTGTGCGAGCGCCTCGGCTACGACTCCGTGTGGGGCAACGACCACATGACGACCCAGCGCTACGTGCAGAAGGAGTTTCCGCAGCCGCCGAACTTTTACGAGCCGCTCATCACGTTTTCCTACGTGGCGGCCCGCACGACGACGTTGCGCGTGGCCACCGGCATCATCGTGCTCCCCATGCGCCACATGGCCGTCCTCGCCAAGCAGGTGGCCACCCTCGACCAGCTCTCCGGCGGCCGCGTGATCCTGGGTGTCGGCACCGGCGCCTATCGAGAAGAATACGAGGCGCTCTTCCCCGACGCCAAGGACGTCCACCGCGGCACGATGGTGGACGAGGGGATGAAGGCGCTGCGCCTGCTCTTCACCGAGCGCAAGGCGACGTTCCGGGGCCGCTACGTGAAGTTCGAGGACGTGGAGTGCTACCCCAAGCCCGTGCAGAGCCCGATGCCGATCTACGCGGGCGGCAACCATCCGGAGGTGCGCCGCCGGGCGGGGGAGTACGCGCAGGGGTGGATGCCGGCGGTGCTGTCGCCGGAGGAGATCCGCAAGGGCGTGGAGGAGATCCATGGCTACGCGCAGAAGGCGGGGCGGGACGGCGGCGCCATCGACATCGCCCCGCAGTTCGCCGTGTCCATCGGGCGCACGCACGAGGAGGCGCACAAGCGCTTCCGCGGCTCGCAGCTCTACAAGCACCTGGAGTCGCTCAAGGCCACCACGCTCAAGCAGCAGACGGGCGGCTACGAGCAGCGCAGCCTCATCGGCAGCCCCGAGGAGATCTGCGAGCGCGTGCGCGTGTACCAGAAGGCCGGCGTGACGACCTTCTCCGGCATGCTCTTCGTCGCCAACACGGTGCCGGAGATGCAGGAAGCGATCGAGCTGTTCGGGCGCGACGTCATCCCGAACTTCCAATAGGAGCGAGCATGGACAGTCACCACTCAGCGCGCCTCACCGCGGTGCTGGAGGCCGAGGGCCTCGATGCCCTCGTCGCCACCAGCACCGAGAACCTCTATTACGTCACCGGCTTCCGATCGATCTCGCACGCCCTCTTCCGCGGCCTCGAGCTGTACGGCGTCTTCACGCGGCGCGGGGTGGGCCTCGTCATTCCCTTCATCGACGCCACCGGGGTCGCCGCCGACGAGATCGCCGTCGATCACGTGCAGTGCTACGGCAAGTTCTTCTTCGAGTACGCCGACGATCCGGGCGTGATCGGCAGGAAGGTCCGGGAGTTCACGAAGGCGCCCGCGGCCAGCGCGTCCGATGCGCTCGCCGCCCTGCTCGGCGACCTCGGCGTGCTGGGCCGGCGCATCGGCCTCGACGAGTCCGGGATGTTCCCCGCCACCTGGCAGCGGGTGGAGGAGCGCCTCCCGGGGACGACGCTCGTGCCCGGCTACCAGCACATCCGGACGGCGCGGATGATCAAGAGCCGCGACGAGGTGCGCCGCCTGGAGCGCGCCGCCACCATCGCCGAGGACGGCATCGCGGCCGTGCTCGCCATGCTGAAGGCGGGCACGACGGAGCGGGAGGCGGCGGCCGTGTACGAGCAGGAGGTCCTGCGCCGGGGCGCCATGCCGTTCTTCACCGTCATCACCATCGGCGAGCGCGCCGCCCTCGCGGACGTCTACCCGGCCGCGCGCGCGCTGGCCGCAGGCGAGCTCGTGCGCTTCGACCTCGGCTGCATCTACGAGGGCTACCGCTCGGACATCTCGCGCACGGCCGTGCTCGGCACGCCGACGGACAAGCAGGCGCGCTACTACGCGGCCATCCTCGCCGGCGAGAAGGCGGCCATCGCCGCCATGAAGCCGGGCGTGGCCGTGAGCGACATCTTCACCCTCGCCATGCGCGTGACGCGGGAGGCGGGCCTGCCGCACTACCAGCGCAACCACGTCGGCCACGGCATCGGCCTCGA
>JBBDXO010000251.1:0-2035 GCA_040902295.1 Candidatus Rokuibacteriota bacterium
TGGAAGAGCCCGGTGAGAGCCTTGCCGACGACGTAGCGGTCGATGTCGTAGTCCTCGACGTTCAGGAACGGCAACCCCTTCGCCTGCCCGAGCACTTGCTTGTACTGCCGCGTGACCCCGACTTCGTTCATCGAGCGCTCGACGACGGGACGGAAGGCCGCCGTGAGCGTGCGTGTGGTCTTGTCGCGGAAGTAGTCCGTGGCGGCGGTGTCGGCACCGTTGAGGATGCGCCGCGCGTCGTCGATCGTCATGTCGCCGATGGCATCCCAGAAGATCGCCTTCGCGGCCGGCGCTGCGCGCTCCGCCGCCCGGTTCATGCCGAGGACGAGCGCGTCCACCTCCGCCCCGTAGCCAACCATGCGCAGGCCGCTCTCCACCGTCTTGAGATTGTCGGGGAGCAGGATCTTGATCGCCTGGTTGAGGTAGTACCCGTCCGCGCGGCCGGTGAGCCTCACCGCCTTCTCGGTGCCGACCTGCAGCGCTTCCTTGAGCGCCTGCCCGATCTTCACGTCGCCGATCGAGCCGCCGGAAGGAGCCTGGGGCAAACCCTTCAGCAGCCGGTCCAGGTCGATCTGCGCGCACGCCGCAGAAGCCCCCACCAGCACCATGACGACCGCGAGCAGCCCGAGCCTCACAGCGCGTCCAGCTGCCGCGCGAGCGCCAGCGTATCGGTGACGGGCAGCTCGCAGGCGTAGTTGCGGCAGACGTACGCGGTGGCCCGGCCCTCCACCGCTCCGCGGTCCTGCAGCAGCGGGATCCCGGCGGCGGCGCCCTCGTCCCCCACGACCATGCCCGCCACCACGCGGTTGGGCAGGAAGCGGCCGAACACCTCGGAGACGAGCGGCGGCAGCCCGTCGCCGTCGCGCGGGGCCACCAGCACCACCTCCACGCGGGGGCCCACGTGGAAGTCCAGCGCGCACAGGAAGCGGCCGAAGGCGGTGGGATGGCGCCCCATGAGATCGCCCATCGCCCGCAGCGCGCGCAGCGCGTGCGCCTCGTAGCGCGCCTCACCCGTGAGGACCGACAGCCGCAGCAGCGTCTCGATGGCCACCGAGCTGCCGCACGGCACCGCGTTGTCGTACAGGTTGCGGGGGCGGACGATCAGCCGCTCGTGGTCGCTGCCCGTGTCGTAGAAGCCCTCGATGCCGTCGTCCCAGAACAGCCGCAGCATGTCGTCGGCGAGCGCGCGCGCCTGCGCCAGCCACCGGCGGTCGAACGTCGCCTCGTACACGTCCACGAGGGCGGCCGCCACCATCGCGTAGTCCTCCAGGTAGCCGTTGAGCCTGGCCTCACCCGCCTTCCACGTGCGCAGCAGGCGGCCGTCGCGGCGCATCCGGCCGAGCACGAACTCCACGTTCTTCACGGCGGCGGCGATGTAATCGGG
The DNA here is from genome assembly GCA_040902295.1 of Candidatus Rokuibacteriota bacterium. Classification (GTDB taxonomy): domain Bacteria; phylum Methylomirabilota; class Methylomirabilia; order Rokubacteriales; family CSP1-6; genus JBBDXO01. The sequence continues at coordinate 1,385 of JBBDXO010000251.1, forward strand.
GCGGCCGAGAGCCCGGCCCGCCTCGGCGAAGGCGCGCGCGGCGAGGCCGTTCCAGGAGGCGAGCACCTTGTCGTCGCGCGCGGGGTGGACGCGACGCTCGCGCGCCTCGTACAGGCGCCGGCGCGCCTCCGCGATGCGCTCCGGCTCCGGCTCCGCCGCCACGTACAGGATGTTCCTGCCCTCGAAGTTCGGGCCGCGGTCCACGCCCCAGTAGACCAGCGCGGCATCAGCGTCGCTGCCGAGCACTTCCCGGATCTCGTCGGCGCTCCACACGAAGAACTTGCCCTCGTGCCCCTCGGAGTCGGCGTCCTGGGCCGAGTAGAAGCCCCCCGCGGGGTCGGTCATCTCGCGCAGCAGGTAGTCGAGCGTTTCCTCGCACACGCGCCGGACTTCCGGATCGTCGAAGGCGAGCCACGCGTGCAGGTACAGGGAGGCGAGCTGCGCGTTGTCGTACAGCATCTTCTCGAAGTGCGGCACCAGCCACTGCGCGTCCACGGAGTAGCGCGCGAAGCCGCCGCCGAGCTGGTCGTACATCCCGCCGCGCGCCATGCGCACGAGCGTGGTGTGTGCCATGCGCTGCGCGTACGGGTTGGCGGTCCGCTTCCAGAAGCGCAGCACGAACTCCCAGATCATCGGCTGCGGGAACTTCGG
>JBBDXO010000252.1:0-10108 GCA_040902295.1 Candidatus Rokuibacteriota bacterium
CCGTACGAGCGGCTTGCCGCGCTCGGTGACGGTGATCGGACCGAGCTCGACGGCTTTGCGCACCCAGGCGCCGGTCTTTTCATGCAGCTCCCGGATCGAGATGGTCTTCATGTGACCCAATGTGACACATCCACGGAGTCCGGTGTAACCAGCCGGGCGGGCTCACGTGGGCGGCCGGGGCGCCTCACTCCGGCACCACCGCGGTGACGTCGGCCTCCACCAGGAAGTCGCGCATGGCCAGGCGGGTGACCTCCACGAGCGTCTGGGCGGGATACGGCCTGGAGAAGAACGCCTCGCGCACGGGCTGGGTCTTGTGGAAGGCACGGCAGTCCGTCGTGTAGTAGACGACCTTGACGACGTCGGCGGGCGTGGCGCCGGCCAGGGCGAGGCCGCGCCGCACCGCCTCCAGCGCCGCGCGCACCTGCGACTCCATGTCGCCCTTACCCACCACCTTGCCCCCGTCGTCGATCGCCGCCTGCCCCGAGAGGAGCACCAGGCGTCCCCCGCGCACCCACGCCCCCTGGGAGAACGAGATGTCCTTCTCCCACGGCACGCCGAAGTTGAAGAGCTGCTTTTCCATTCACTGTCTCCCGGTGCCGGACGGCCGGCGTGCGGCGCCCGTGAGCGCGCGCGCCAGCCCCCAGCCGATGTAGTCGCCGTAGGCGGTCCAGCCGCCGTCCACCACGATCGTGGCTCCCGTCAGGAAGTCCGTCTCCGCGCCCGCCACGAACGCCACGACACCGGCGATGTCGGCGGCCTCGCCCAGCCGCCCCACCGGCGTGCGCGCCACCAGGCAGCGCTCCAGCAGGCCGCTGTCGTCGAGCCCCTGCGTCATCTCCTGCATGGCCTCCGTCCGCAGCACGCCCGGCGCCACGCAGTTGACCTGGATGCCGTGCCGCGCCCACTCGGCGGCCAGCACCTGCGTGAGGGCGACGATGCCGGCCTTGGCCGCGCAGTAGGCGGCGTTGCCGGGCGCGGTGCTCGTCGCCATCTTGCTCGAGATGTTCACGATGCGGCCACCGCCGTGCGCCTTCATGTGCCGGGCGGCGGCCTGGGCGAAGAAGTAGGTGGCGCCGAGGTTGCGGCCGACGAGGTCGTCCCAGTCGGCCTGCGGCTGCTCGAGCGAGTCGGCCCGCCGGTGCTGCCCGGCGTTGTTCACGAGCACGTGGAGGCCGCCGAGGGCCGCGACAACCTCGTCCACCGCGCGGCGGGCCGCCGCCTGCTGCGTGGCGTCGGCCTGCACGGCGACGGCGGTGCCGCCCGCGGCGCGGATGTCCGCCACCGTGCGCTCCGCGCCCTCGCGCGAGGCGTGGTAATGCACGGCCACCGCGGCACCCTCGGCAGCCAGCCGCGCCGCGATGGCCCGCCCCAGCCCCCGCGATGCGCCGGTGACCAGCACCACCTTGCCCGCCAGCCGTCCGGTCATGGTTTCCCCCGCAGCGGCGCCGGGCGACGACTGGTCGCCCGGCGCGCTGTCGCGCACGTCCTACTCCGCACGAAGGATGACGTCCACCAGCTTGCGCGTGCCATCGGGCTGGATCTCGAGGATCCGCGCCGCCTTCTGCCCCTCGTGGTCGTTGGCCGTGAACGTCGTCGGCAGCGAGAAGCCGGTCTCGAAGTTCCTCAGCGTCTCCAGCGCCGCGATGAACTTCTCCCGCGTGAGGTCGCGGCCCGCGCGCTTGAGCCCCTCCATGAACGTCATCGCCCCGCCGTAGCCCAGCAGATCGGTGAGGTCGGGGCGGCCCTGGGGCACGAGCGACGGGTGCAGACGCTCGAACTCCGCGCGGAAGCTGGCGATGGGCTCCCGCGTGGACTCCGGCAGGTCGGCCACCGTGATGACGTTGAGCACGCCCGTCGCCGCGTCGCCGACCACCTTGGGATAGAGACGGCTGGAGGTGGCGTTGGAGCCGATGATCCTGGCCTGCACGCCGAGCTGCTTGGCCTGGCGCACGATCGTCGAGGACGGCGCGATGTAGCCGTAGACGATCAGGGCGTCGGGCCGCGCGTCGCGCACGCGGAGGACCTGGGAGGTGAAGTCGGTGTCCCCGACGTTGAACACCTCGTGAGCGGCCGGGGCCATGGTGTGCTTTTCCTTCAGCCGCTTCACCACGCTGTCGGCACCGCGCTGGCCGTACTCGTCGGACTGGCTGAGCAGGGCCACGCGCTTGGCCTTGAGCTCGTTGACGGCGAAATCGGCCACGAGGTATCCCTGCAGCGTGTCGTTGAGCGGGCCCGTGCGGAAGACGTTCTTCGAGAACGGATCGGTGGCGCGGGGCGTGGACGGGATGGAGATGAACGTCGGGATGCCGGAGGCGTCGATGGCCGGCCGCGCCGCCGCCACCACCGCGCTCGCCGCGGGCCCGAAGATGGCGAAGACGTTCTCGCCGCTCAGCTTCTTGATGGCGGCGATGCCCTTGGGCGGAGTGCTGCCGTCGTCCTCGACGATCCAGCGGATCCGGCGCCCGTGGACGCCGCCTGCCTCGTTGACCTTGTTGAAGTACATGGTGCTGGCGATGTAGTTGCCGCTGCCCCAGATGGCCGCCGGGCCCGTCAGGCTGCCCAGGATGCCGATGGTGATGGTGTCGCCGGTGACTCCCGGCACCTTCTGCGCCTGCGAGAGCGGAGCCAGGGTGAGGACCAGCGCGAGCGCCAGCGCGGCTGCCACGAACTTACGCATGTTCATCGAAACCTCCGTCGAGCCGTGTCGAGGTGCCGGGCGGACGACGGCTCACCGTCCGTCCCGGCCGAGATACGACTCCTGCACCATCGCGTCGGCGGCGAGATCGCGGGCCGATCCGCTCAGCGCCACCCGTCCGGTCTGCAGGACGTACCCGTAGTCTGCGATGTCGAGCGCCATGCGGGCGTTCTGCTCCACGAGCAGGATGCTCATCCCCTCGCGGGCGATCGCCTCGATCCGGTCGAAGATCTCGTCCACGATGGCGGGCGCCAGTCCGAGCGAGGGCTCGTCCAGCAGGAGCAGCCGCGGCCGCGCCATGAGCGCGCGGGCGATCGCCAGCATCTGCTGCTCGCCTCCCGACAGCGTGCCCGCCGGCTGCCGGCGCCGCTCGCCGAGCCGCGGGAACAGCCCGAAGGCGGTGTCGAAGTCCTCCCGCACCCCCGCCGCGTCGTGCCGCGTGTACGCGCCCATCTCGAGGTTCTCCTCGACCGTCATCTCCAAAAAGAGCTCCCGGCCCTCCGGCACCATCGAGACGCCGCGTCGCACGATGCGGTCGGAACGCAGCCGGCCGATGGGCGCCTCGTCGAAGAACACGCTGCCGCCGGCGCACGGCACCAGGCCCGTGATGACCCGCAGGGTGGTGGTCTTGCCGGCGCCGTTGGCGCCGAGCAGCGTGACGACGGCGCCCTTGGGCACCTCCAGCGACACGCCCTTGAGCACCTCGATCCGCCCGTAGCCCGCGCGGACGTCCCTAAGCGCGAGCACGGCGCCGCCCCTCTCCCAGGTACGCGCGGACGACCTCGGGGTCCGTCCGCACGCGCTCGGCGCTGCCCTCGGCGATCTTGCGGCCGTAGTGCAGCACGGTGATCGTGTCGGAGATCTCCATGACCACCTGCATGACGTGATCGACCAGCAAAATCGTCAGCGCCTCACGCGCGCGCAGCGCGAGGAGGATCGTGTTGAGCCCGCCGATCTCCGCCGCCGTCATGCCCGCCGCCGGCTCGTCCAGGAGCAGCAGCCGCGGCCCGGTGGCCAGCGCCCGCGCCAGCTCCAGCCGCCGCTGCTTGCCGAAGGTGAGGTCGCCGGCCTCGCGCGCGCGCTCGTCGGCGAGGCCGACCGTCTCGAGGATCTCCTCGGCGCGCCGCCGTTCCTGCCCCTCGCGGCGCCAGCGCGGGCCCGCCTGCAGCGTGCCGGCCAGCACACCGTAGCGCAGCCGGCGGTGGGCGCCCACGAGCACGTTGTCGAGCACGCTCATGTCGGCGAACAGCTCCACGTTCTGGAACGTGCGCGTCACGCCCAGCTCTGCGATGGCGTGCGGGGCCCGCCCCAGCAGCTCCCGGCCGTCGAGGCGGATCGAGCCCGCGGCCGGGTAGAGGCCGGTGATCGCGTTGATCACGCTCGTCTTGCCGGCGCCGTTCGGTCCGATGAGGCTGTGGATGCGCCCCGCGGTCACGTCCATCGAGAAGCCGTCCACCGCGCGGAGCCCACCGAACCGCACGGTCAGCTCGCGCACGCTCAGGAGCGCCACGCCAGCCTCGCCGAGCGCACCAGGCCGGCCAGCCCGCCGGGCGCGAAGACGATGAAGGCGAGCAGCAGGCAGCCGTACACGAGCGCCTGGTACTGGCGGAAGGCCTGCAACGTCTCCGGAATGAGCACGAGGAACGCGCTGCCGAGGATGGCTCCGCTCACCGCGCTCACGCCGCCCACCACGATGACGACGAGGAAGAAGATCGACTCGATGATCCCGAAGGACTCGGGGCTGAGGAACGTGGTGAGAATGGCGTGCAGCCCGCCGCCGATGCCGCCCAGGAAGGCGCTCAGCGCGAAGGCGAGTGTCTTGTAGTGCACCGGGTTGACGCCGAGGACCTGGGCGGCCACCTCGCTCTGGCGCAGGGCGTGGAACGCACGGCCCACGCGCGAGCGCAGCAGGCGGTTGGTGGCCACGAACAGGATCACGGTGACGGGCACGATCACCAGGTAGAGGTCCCGGCTGGAGGTCAGTGGCCGGCCGGCGAGCGTGAGTGGCGGCACCGGCAGGCCGAGCGGCCCCTGCGTGAGGCTGCCCCAGTGAATAAGCACGGTCTGCACGATCGCGGTGAAGCCGAGCGTCACCAGCGCAAGGTAGGGCCCCTCCAGGCGCAGGGCCGGGAGCCCGAGCAGATAGCCGATGGCGGCGGCGAAGACGGCGGCAGCCGGGATCGACAGCCACAGCGACACGTCCGCGCGCGTGGCGAGCAGCACCGCGCCGTAGCCGCCGATGGCCGAGAACGCCGCCTGCGCAAGCGAGACCTGCCCGGCAACGCCGGTGACGACGGTGAGGCCGAGCGCCAGCACGGCGATCACGGCGACGTGGCAGACGAGGTAGAGCGTGTACTCCGACAGCCCGATCGCCGCCGCCGCGAAGACGATCGCGCCCGTTCCCCAGGCGAGCGCCGTGCGCATGCTAGACCTTCTTCACGGCCCGGCGCTCGAGCAGCCCGCTCGGCCGGACGATGAGAATCGCGATCAGGAGCAGGTAGGTGATGCCGTCCTTGAGCGCGGTGGACACGTACGAACCGCTGAGCGTCTCCACCACGCCGACGACGACGCCGCCCACCACCGCCCCGGGCAGGCTCGTGAAGCCGCCGATCACGGCCGCCACCCAGCCTTTGATGGCCACCAGCCCCATGTCGGGCGTGAGGGTCACGAGGGGCGCCAGCAGGACGCCGGCGACGCCGGCGAGCACGGAGCCCAGCACCCAGATCGTGGTGAACACGAAGGGCACCGAGATGCCCATGAGAGAGGCGGCCACCCGGTTCTCGCACGCCGCGCGCAGCGCCTTGCCGAGGCGCGCGAAACGGAAGAAGAGGTAGAAGAGCGCCATCACCCCGAGGGCGGCGACCACGATGGCCACGTTGGCCGGGGTGAGCAGCACGCCGCCCACCTCGATCGGGGCCGGCGAGAGGAGAAACGGGAACGGGTAGGCGTTGGGCCCCATGACGGCGCGCACGCCTTCGCGCAGGATGAGGCCGATGGCCAGCATGGCGATGATCTTCGTGAGCGGCGAGGAGGCGATGATCCGCCGCAGCACCAGGAACTCGATGAGCACACCGAGCAGCCCGGCCAGGCCCAGCGCGAGGACGACCGCCAGCCAGAAGGGCAGTCCCGCGAACGTGTTGAGCACCAGCACCAGGTAGCCGCCGAGCATGACCTGCTCGCCCTGGCCGAAGTTCACCACGCGCGTGCCCTTGTAGATGAGCACGAACGCCAGCGCCACGAGCGCGTAGACGGCGCCCGCCGTGATGCCGCTGGCGAGGACCTGGAAGAGCATCGCTTACCCGGGCAGCACCGCCACCGCCGAGATCTCGATCAACGCCCCCTCGCGCAGGAGGCCCTTGACGATGACGCCCGTCGCCGTCGGGTACGGCGGCCGGAAGAACTCGCGCCGCACGCCGGCGGTGGCGCGGTAGTTCTCGGTGGTGGTGATGTACTCGGTCGTCTGGACCACGTGCTCGAAGCCCGCCCCGGCGGCGGCCAGCAGCGGCGCCATCTTCTGGAAGATGTAGCGAGTTTGGGCCGCGATGTCGCCCGGCCCCACGACCTTGCCCGTCTCGTCGCCGGCTGTCATGCCGGAGATGAAGAGCAGGTTGCCGGAGCGCAGCGCCGGCGAGAACGTGTAGCGGTCGGGCCACGGCGTGGCCGTGGCCTTGATCAGCTCGATGGTGGGCATTCCCATCCTCCTCGGATCAATCACTGCCTGCGCAGCACGAAGCGCTGGATCTTGCCGGTCTCGGTCTTCGGCAGCTCGGGAACGAAGTCGATCTCACGAGGGTACTGGTGGCGCCCCACGCGCTGCTTCACCGTCGCCACGATCTCGTCGGCGAGGCCGGGCCGGGCCGTCACGCCCGCGCGCAGCACCACGTACGCTTTCACGATGTGGCCGCGCAGCGGGTCGGGCTTTCCGACCACGGCCGCCTCCGCCACGGCGGGATGGTGCAGGATGGCGCTCTCGACCTCGAAGGGGCCGATGCGGTACCCCGCGCTCTTGATGACGTCGTCGGCGCGTCCCTCGAACCAGAAGTAGCCGTCGCCGTCGCGTCGCGCGAGGTCGCCGATGGTCATCCAGCCGCCGCGCGTCATCTCGCGCGTGCGCTCCTCGTCCTGCCAGTAGCCGAGCGAGTAGGCGCCCTCGACGCTCGGCCGCATGCCGATGTGCCCGACCACGTCGGGCGGGCACTCGCGCCCGTCGTCGTCAACCACGGCCATACGGCAGCCGGGCAGCGGCAGGCCCATCGACCCGGGCTTCACCGTCATGCCGATCGCGTTGAAGTTGCCGATGGGCAGGCCGAACTCGCTGGCGCCGTACTGGTCCATCACCGTGACGCCCCAGACCTTCTGGAAGAACGCGACCACCTCGGCGTTGAGCGGCTCGCCGCAGCTCGACGCGCACCGCACCTGCACGGGCCACCGCCGCACCGCCTCCTCGCCGAGCGCCATGATGCCGCGCAGCAGCGTGGGCGTGGTGGCGAGGTTGGTGACGCCGAGGGCGGCGAGGCGGTCCAGGCAGGACTCGGGCGTGGGCGCCGCCTCGTGCGAGACCACGGGCACGCCCATGGCCAGCGCCACCATGTAGCAGACGAGCCCGTAGCCCCAGCCGGGGTCGCCCGTGGGCCAGAAGACGTCGTCGGGCCGCAGATCGACCGCGTAGCGCATGTAGGGGTGGATGGCGAGGACGAAGTTCACCGCGATCTTCACGCCCTTGGGCGGGCCCGTGGAGCCCGACGTGTAGAGGAGCACGGCCGGGTCGTCGCGCCGGCGCTCGACCGGTGCGCACGTCTGCGGCTGCGCCCGCAGCGCCGTCCAGAAGTCGATCTCGCCCGGCGGCGCCCCGTCGGACCGGCCCACGGTCATGACGGTAGCCCCGCCCGGCAGCGCCGCCGGCACCCGCGCGCGGTAGTCGCCGTGCGTGCAGAGCACCTTCGCCCCGCTGTGCCCGATCCGGAACGTGATCGCGTCGGCGCCGAAGCCGGTGAAGATCGGCACGTAGACGGCGCCCGCCTTCCAGCATCCGAGCATGAAGACGACCGTCTCGGGCACGCGCGGCAGAAAGCCTGCCACGCGGTCACCGGGACACACGCCGAGATCCCGCAGCGCGCTGGCGCACAGGCTGCTCTGCACCGCCAGCTCCGCATACGTGAGCGCGCGGCCGGCGCCGTCCTTGCCGTGCCACGCCAGCGCCATCCGTCCCGAGTCGGCGTGGCGGTCCACGACGGTCTCGCCGAGGCTCACCCGGCCCTCCGCCGTCCAGCCGAGCGCGCGCAGGCTGTCCTCCCAGCGGAAGGCAGCGCACGCTTCGGCGTAGGTCGGCTTGCTCACGTCACCGGCACTTCACGAGGTAGACGTGATGCCCCTCGAGCACCACCTCGCCCCGCTGGTTGGTCACCCGCACCGCCAGCCGCAAGACGCCACGGTCGCCCTTGCGCTCGAGCGCCGCCACCTCGAACGCCGGGTGTACCGTGTCGCCGATGAGGACCGGCTGCAGGAAGCGGCAGCCCTGCTCGACGAAGGCGATCATGGCGCTCTCGAGCCGGTGCGCCAGCGGTGAGGCGCCAAAGGCGGTCATGCCCATCACCAGCAGGCCGTGGGCCACGCGCGCCCCGAACCGCGTCGTCTTCGCGTACTCATCGTCGTAGTGGATCGGGTGGTTGTCACCCGTCATCCCCGCGAAGAACAGGAAGTGGGCATCGCCCACCGTGCGCGAGGGACTGCGGAAGGCATCCCCCAGCTTGAAGTCGTCGAAGTAGAGCTGCCCGTTGTCGCCAATCACCGTCTCTCCTTCCGAGCCCGGCCTCAGGGCCGCAGCGCCGCGAGCAGGAAGTCCGCGAACTGCTCGGCGACCTCGGGCGACGACCAGAGGCCATCGGGGCTGTACCACTTCGAGATCCAGTTGATGGCCCCCAGCATCACGAAGCCCGCCAGCTTGGGATCGACCTCGCGAAACACCTTGTCGCGCACGCCCTGCGCGATGATCTCGCGCACCCCCCGCTCGAAGCGGTCCCGCTTGGCCACGTACCGCCGCCGCCGCGCCGGGCTGAGGCTCTCGATGTCCGTCAGCACGACCGCCCCGTAGACCTCCTCGGTGATGCCGCGGGTGTGCGTGACGAGCACCCGCCGCAGCCGCGCGTCAGGCGACATCCCCTCCGCCGGCTCCGCCAGCGCGCGCAGGCTGACCTCCATGGCGCGCATGTGGCACTGGTAGAGGAGGTCGTCCTTGTCCTCGAAGTAGTAGTAGAGGCTCCCCTTGGTCATCCCCAGGCGCTCGGCGATCTCGCCCATCGTGATGCCGCCGATTCCGCGCTCCTGCAGCACCAGCCCGAGGCTGCGGAAGATCTCCGTGCGCCGCAGCTCGGTACGCGCCGCCTGCGGCGAGGAGCGGGACCCGCGCTTCCCGGAAACTGACCCTTTCGTCATTTTTCTGAACCGTTGTTCAAGAAACGTATCTCCGCCTCCGCCTGCTGTCAAGCCGCGGCCGCAGGGCACGGGCGCTCATGGGGTATCCTGCTCCGGGCTCGACCGATTCCGGGAAGAGGGAGCATCGACAACCGATGGGTGAACGGCTGAAGGACAAGGTCGCGATCGTCACCGGCGCCGGCTCGCGCGGCCCCGGGCTCGGCAACGGCAAGGCCGCCGCCACCCTCTTCGCGCGCGAGGGCGCTCGCGTGCTGTGCGTGGACCTCGTGAAGGACCGCGCGGAAGAGACCGTCGCCGCCATCCGCGCCGAGGGCGGCGTGGCGGAGGCGCATGCCGCCGACGTCACGCGCGCCGCCGAGTGCGGGGCGATGGTGGCCGCCGCCGTCGCGCAGTGGGGCGGCCTCGACATCCTGCACAACAACGTCGGCGTCGAGTCCCGCCACGGCGTCACCGACACCACCGAGGAGGAATGGGACCGCGTGATGGCGGTGGACCTCAAGTCGATGCTCCTCACCACCCAGGCCGCCGTCCCCGCCCTCACCAAGCGCGGCGGGGGATCGATCGTGTGCGTGTCGTCGATCGCGGCCATCCGCGGCCACGGGCGCACCGCGTACGCAGCGGCCAAGGCGGGGGTGATCGGCTTCGTCACCAGCGTGAGCGTGCAGCTCGCGCCCCAGCAGATCCGGGTCAACGCCATCGCGCCCGGCCCCGTGTGGACGCCGATGGTGCAGGACCTGGGGCCCCAGGCGCGCGAGCGCCGGCGCCAGTCCATCCCGCTCGGGACGGAGGGCACCGGGTGGGACGTGGGCTGGGGCGCCGTCTACCTGGCCAGCGACGAGGCGCGGTGGGTGACCGGGCACGTGCTCGTCATCGACGGCGGCCTCACCGCCACCACGCGGTGACGCCGCCGCCGTTCCGGACCAAGCGCATCTACGAGCCGGCGGCGCCCGGGGACGGCGCCCGCGTGCTCATCATGCGGCT
>JBBDXO010000252.1:10208-12248 GCA_040902295.1 Candidatus Rokuibacteriota bacterium
CGAGCGGGTCGACGGCCTCGTCGACATCACGTACGCGCCCACCACCGGCGCCGACGTGGAGGCGCTCCTGGATGCTCTCGACGGCCGCGTGGGCCACGCCGTGTTCGTCTCCACGGGGCGCGTACACGATCACGCCCTGCCCATCCCGTTCGGCGAGGACGCGGCGCGCACGCTCTACTGGGGCGAGTACGCGAAGAACAAGATCGAGGGCGAGGACGTCCTGTTCCGCCGCCACCGCGAGCGCGGCCTGCCCATCTCGATCGTGCGCCCCACCCACGTGTACGGCCCCCTCAACACGCGCAACAACGAGACGTTCTTCTTCGACCGCCTGCTGCGCGGCCGCCCCATCCTCGTGCCGGGCGCCGGTGGCTGGCTGCGCCAGTTCGGTCACGTGGAGGACCTCGCCGACGCCATCGCCGGCATGCTCGGCGTGCCCGCCGCCTACGGCCAGGCGTACGCCGTCACCGGCGAGGAGAGCATCACGCAGGTCGGCTTCGTCGAGCTGATCGCGGAGATCGTCAAGCGCCCGCTCACGCTCGTGCACGTGGCGGCGGCCGCGGGCGCCACGGCGCCGCCCTTCGGCCAGAACCTCGCCTACGACTGCCACGCCGTCTACACGACGACGAAGATCCGCACCCAGCTCGGCCTCCGGCCCCGCTACACACTCGCCTCCGGCCTGGCGCAGACGCTCGAGTGGTACCTGCGCGAAGGCCTCGACCGGCGCGACGTCGATTTCGCCGCCGAGGACGCGCTGCTTGCCGCCGCGCGATGAAGCCCGCCCGCCGCGGTGGCCCGCGCTCCGTCGTCGTCTACAACCCCGACGCCGGCGAGGCCGCGCGCTACGCCGGGCTCATCCGCGCTCCCCGCCGCGCCGTGCGGCTGCACGTGTGCGCCACGCCCGCGGAGATGGACGCCGTCGCGGCGGAGGCGGAGATCCTCTTCGCCTGGAAGCCGCCCGTGCCCCTGTACGCCAAGGCGCCGCGGCTGCGCTGGCTGCAGGCGATGGGCGCCGGCGTCGACTGGGCGCTCGTACCCGAGCTGCCGCGCCACGTGACCGTCACGCGCGCGCCCGGCATCTTCGGCCCGTGGATGACGGAGTACGTGCTGGGCTGGTGCCTGTCCATCACCCAGCGCACGGAGACCTACCGGCAGGCCCAGCGCGAGCGCCGGTGGATCGGCGAGGTGCTGCCCGACCGGCTGCGCGGCAAGACGATGGTCGTCGTCGGCCTCGGCGACATCGGCCGCCACATCGCGCGCGCGGCGCGCTTTTTCGGCATGCGCGTGCTCGGGGTGAGCCGCAGCGGCCGCGCCGTGCCCGAGGCCCACCGCGTTTACCGCATCGCGAACATGGCGACCGCGCTCGCCGCCGCCGACTTCGTCGTCCTCGTGGCGCCGCTCACCGACGACACGCGGGGCTTCTTCGACGAGCACGCGCTCGCCGCCCTGCCCGACCGCGCCTGGCTCCTGAACCTCGGTCGCGGCGCCCTCGTCGACGAGCCGGCCCTGGAAGCCGCGCTGCGCACCCGCCTCATCGCGGGCGCCGTCCTCGACGTCTTCACCGAGGAGCCGCTGCGTGCCGATCATCCGCTGTGGAGCCTGCCCAACGCGATCATCACCCCGCACATCTCGGGCCCCAGCACGCCGGAGGAGATCGCGCCCATCTTCAACGACAACCTCGCGCGCTATCTGGCGGGCCGGCCGCTGCGGCATCGTGTCGACCGCGCTCGTGGGTATTGAAGGAGGTTCAAGAAAGAGGCAACCGTTGCTTGCCTCACGCGGACCCGTAGGCCTATCATCTGTGCCATGGACTACAAGGGCCGGATCACCATCGATCCCGAGGTTCGCTTTGGCAAGCCGTGTGTGAAGGGAACGCGCATCACGGTTGGAGATGTGCTGTCCTACCTTGCGTCCGGCATGCGCGAGGATGAGATCCTTTCCGACTTCCCACAACTCACGCGCGACGATATCCATGCCTGCCTGGGGTTCGCCGCCGAGCGGGAGCGCCGAGTCGTGAGTAGCCCGGCTGCCTGAGCAGCCCCT
>JBBDXO010000252.1:12348-14112 GCA_040902295.1 Candidatus Rokuibacteriota bacterium
CGCTACTTCTTCGAGATCACCCACCGCCCCAGGGCGAGGTGCGGCAGCCCCGAGCGCTCGAAGGTGTCGATGGCGTCGTCGGGCGAGCAGACGAGCGGCTCGCCGTGCAGGTTGAAGGAGGTGTTGAGCACGGCGCCGATGCCCGTGCGCGACTCGAAGGCGCGCAGCAGGCGGTGGTAGCCGGGGTTCCATGATTCATCGACGAGATGGGCGCGCGCCGTCCCGTCCTGGGGATGGACGGCGGCGATGATCTCGTCGCGACGCGCGGGAGTCGTGGGGAACGCCAGCATCATGTAGGGCGACGACAGCCCCTTGGGATTGACGATGTAGTCGGCCTCGCGCTCGCGCAGGATGCTGGGGGCGAAGGGCATCCAGAAGTCGCGGTTCTTGATCATCGAGTTGATGATCGTCACCACGCGATGGTCGGAGGGGTTGGCGAGGATGGACCGGTTGCCGAGGGAGCGGGCGCCGAACTCCATCCGCCCTGCGCAGCGCGCCACCACGCCGTCGGAGACGAGGAGATCGGCGATGCGCGTCTCCACCTCCTCGTGCTCCCGCACCTTGAAGCGCCCGGCGAGGTCGCGCTTGCGGATGACCGTCTCGATGTCGGCGTCGTCGAGCGCAGGGCCCAGGTAGGCGGGGCCGAAGGGCTGCGGCGTCGCCGGCACCCCTGCCCGCGCGCACAGGTCGACGTAGGCCAGGTAGGCGGCGCCCACGGCATTCGACTCGTCCCCGCATGACGGGAACACGAACAGCTCGCGCACCCACTCCTGGGCGGCCAGCAGCATGTTGGCCTTCACGTTCATGAAGACGCCGCCGCCGGCGGCGACGCGCTCCCCGCCGTGGCGCTCGTGCGCGCTCTGCGCCCAGCGCCCGAGGGCGTCCTCCACGATGCGCTGCGCGCCCGCGGCGATGGCGTCGAAGCGCTGGCCGAGGGTGGCCTCCAGCAGCACGCGGTAGCGCGGGCCGCGCCGCTTCCACTCGAAGCGCGCGGGCGAGCCGGCGGCGAGATCGAACACCTCGCGCAGCACCGCTTCCGCGCGGTCGGCGGCGCGCGCGGGCGCGTAGGGGGCGAGGCCCATCACCTTGTACTCGTGCTCGCCGAACTTCATGCCGAGCAGCAGCGTCACGAACGAATAGAAGGACCCGAGCGAGCCCGGCGCGCTCGGCGTGGCCTCCCGGCGCGTGACCGACGCCGCCTCCGCCGTCGACACCGTCGCGCACAGGCCGTCGCCGGAGTTGTCGTTGGTGAGGACGAGCGCGGGGGCGCCGCGGAAGGGCGAGCCGAAATAGGCGGCGGCGGCGTGACAGGCGTGGTGGTCGAGGGCCACGAGGCGGTCGCCGGAGAGGCCGAGGTGCCGGGTGATGGTGGCGCGGCGCTCGGCGTCGTCCACCTCGAACTTGCCGAGCGCGCGGTCGACGATCCCGAAGCGCGCCCCCAGCTTGCGCGCGCGCTTGCCCAGGCCGCGCGCGGGCTCCTCGAGCCGCACGCCGTAGTACTCGCGCGCGTAGGCGGCGTCGTGCAGCACGCGGTTCATCCACTCCCGCGCGTACGCATGCGAGCCGGCGAGGGCGACGCGGTCGATGTCGGCGGGGGCGATGCGGCACTCGCGCAGGAGGGCGTCGACGGCCCGGCGCGGGTAGCCGGCGTCGTTCTTGAGCCGCGAGAACCGCTCTTCGGAGGCGCAGCCGATGATGGCGCCGTCCTTGAGGATGGCCGCCGTCGCACAGTGGGTTTCCGTGATGCCGAGCACGATCATCCGT
>JBBDXO010000253.1:0-2029 GCA_040902295.1 Candidatus Rokuibacteriota bacterium
AAGAGCGCCCGGCCGGCGACAGGACTCGCCGCCGCCGCGTGCACCGGTCATGAATGATCACCCGCAAGTCTAGACGGCGGCGGCGTGGGGCGCGACGCCGAGGCGTCGCACGAGGCCGGCGCCGTCGTGCTGATCGAGCCACTCCAGGGTGGAGGAGTAGCCGAAGCGGAGGGCGGCCCGGCTGGCCTCGAAGCCCATCGAGGGGCCGAACAGGAGCGTGCTCGTGCGCGGCGGCTGCAGCAGGACGAAGGCGGTGCGCGGGTACTTCACGGCGAGGGCGCCGAGGCCGAGCGTCAGGAGGTTCTGGCTGTAGATGCGGCTGGTCTGCTCCATGATCGTGTAGACGCCGCGCTTGCGCATCGACACGGAGCCGTCGTGCAGGTTGGGCACGAGCGGATTGACGACGAAGACCACGTCGGCGCCCGCCTCGGCGGCGAGATCGGCGTGGCCGCTGAAGCCGACGCCGCCGTCGACGTAGTCGCGGCCGTCGATCGTGTACGGATCGAAGAACCCGGGAATGGCTGAGGAGGCGGCCACCGCGTGGCTGATGGGCACCTCTCTCAGCGTCCCCGCCCCGAAGACCACCCGTTCGGCGGTGTCGAGGTCGATCGCGGGAATCAACAGCGTGCGCTCGAGCGCGGTGAACGAGTTGGTGAGGCGGCGCGTCGCGAAGGCCACCCGCATGTAGACCTCGAGCGCCGACAGCGAGAAGAAGCCCGCGGGCATGTCACGCTCGGCGCGCGCGAGCATGTCGGGGATGCACCCGCGGCCCTTGATGGCGTGCTTGCTGATCGCCCACAACAGCCGGCCGAAGCTGCCCGCCGCCCGGCGAAAGGAATCGGAGGCGAACACGGCGCCCCTGCGGAAATTCAGGGGATCGTCGAGGTCCTGGTCGAGGATGCGGTAGATCTCCCGGGCCGGCACGCCGTTGGCCAGCAGCGAGGCGACCACCGAGCCCGCCGAGCAGCCCACGTAGATGTCGAAGCCGCGGCCCGAGCCGTTCAGCCGCTCCTCGAGGGCCGCCATCGCCCCCACCTCGTACATCCCGCCGATGACGCCCCCGCCCGCCAGCGCGAGCGCGTAGCGCGGTCGCTGCCGCGTTCGCCACCTGCCGAAGGTGCGTTGCACGAGGTGCATTCTGGTCAATGTGCCAGCAAGAAGACTGCCAGATGGGCTTCCGAGCCAAGTCGCTGGATTCATTGCCAACCTCCTCCACGGCACTTGAATAACCGGCTCAAAGCCATCCAAGTTCACCCCCCGGGCGGGAAATTCGCTCCCAGGGTCACGACGCGTGGGGTGGGATACTCTACGGGTCCATGCGGCTCAAGGACAAGGTCGTGATCGTGACCGGCGCCGGCACGGGGATCGGGCGCGCCATCGCGCTGCGCTTCGGGATGGAAGGCGCCACGGTGGTCGTCAACGGCCGGCGCGCGGCGCCCATCAACGCCGTGGCGGAGGTCATCAAGGCCGCGGGCGGGCATGCGCAGGCCGTGACCGGCGACGTCACACAGGGGGGCGACGTCGCACGCCTGGTGGACGGGGTCGTCGCCGCCCACGGCCGGCTCGACGTGCTCGTCAACAACGCGGGCGTGATGGTCTCGCGCACGACGGCGGGCGACTGCGACGACGCCGACTGGCAGCGCACGCTGGACGCCAACCTCACCACCGTCTTCCGGTGCTCGAAGGCCGCGCTGCCCGCGCTGGCGGCCTCGCGCGGGGCCATCGTCAACATCGCGTCCACCGCCGGCCTGAAGGGCAGCCCCTCGCTCACCGCGTACGGCGTGTCGAAGGCGGGCGTGGTCAGCCTCACGAAGACCATGGCGCTGGACTACGCGCCGCGCGGCATTCGCGTGAACGCCGTGTGCCCGGCCTACGTCGAGACGGACCTCAACCGCGACTACCTGGCCGCCATGCGGGCGGACGGCCGCTACGCCGCGCTGCTCGCCAAGCACCCGCTCGGCCTCGGCCGTCCCGACGACGTCGCCTGGGCCGCGCTCTACCTGGCCAGCGACGAGGCGCGCTGGGTCAC
>JBBDXO010000254.1:0-14056 GCA_040902295.1 Candidatus Rokuibacteriota bacterium
AGATCGCCGATCGCGTCGAGAACCTTGTGGCGAACGAACTCGTCGGAGAAGCGCAGGCCCTCCGGGTTGATCACCCGGTCGTCGCCGATCACCACGGCATTCTCGAGCGAGGCGCCCCGGGCCAGTCCCCGCGCCCACATCTGTTCGACGTCGCTGAGGAAACCGAACGTGCGCGCGCGCGCGATATCGCTGCGGAAGCTGCCGCTATCGACGTCGACGGCGTATTTCTGCTTGCCGACGAGCGGATTGGCGAAGTCGATCTCGACCTCGACACGACGGCCGTTGTGCGGGATGAATTCGGCTGAGGATTCGCCGTCCTCGACACGCACGGGCTGGTCGACCCTGATGTAGCGGAGCGGCGCATCGAGACGCTCGACCCCGGCCTCGTCGACGGCATCGATGAACGCGCCGGCGCTACCGTCCATGATCGGCACTTCCGGACCGTCGATCTCGACGGCGGCGTTGTCGACGCCAAGCGCGCTGAGCGCCGCCAGCAGGTGCTCGACGGTGGCGACGGTTGCGCCCGGCACGCCGACGGCTGGATCACCACGCTGCAGGCGCTCGCGACCTCGCGTGACCTCGAGGCGCGCTCGCTGGAGGCCTTCCACGCGCAGGCCACGCGCCTGCTGCCGACGCGCGCGGGCTGGCAGGCCATCCTGCTTCTCGATGCGGAGGGCCGGCAGCTCATGAACACGCTGCGACCGCTGGGCGCCCCCCTGCCGTTCTCCGGCGACCGTGAAGCGTTTCGCGAGGTCATCCGCACGCGCCGGCCCACCGTCGGCAACATGCTGGTGAGCCGCGTCACCGGCGATCGCATCGTCGGCGTGGGCGTGCCCGTGCTGCGGGGCCGCGTCCTGACCTCGGTGCTGGTGGGCGTGTTCGACATCAACGCCGTGGGCGCCGTCCTCGGCCGCCACGAATTGCCCCGCGCGTGGACGGGTGTCATCGTGGACGGGCGCGGCATCGTCATCGCGCGCACCAGCGCCGGCCCGCCCCTGGGCGAGCCGGTGGCGGAGACGCTCACCAGGCATGTCATCGCGGCGGAGGAGGGGGTGTTCCACGATGCGCTGGTGCCGGGCGCCCCGCTGTACGGCGCGGTGAGCCGCGCGCCCGTGGCGGGCTGGTCCGTCATGCTGGGGGTGCCGGAGGCGACGGTCCAGGCCGGTCTGCTGCGCGCGCTCGGGTGGACGCTCGCCGGCGGCGCCGTGTTCCTCGTGCTCGGCAGCACGCTCGCGGTGCTGCTGGGGCGGCGCCTGGCCCGCGGCATCCAGTCCCTCGCGGATTCGGCGGGCGCGCTGGGGCACGGGGCGACATTCGAGCGGCGCGGGGTGCCGTCCGTGGCGGAGGTGGAGCGGCTGGGCATCGCGCTGGAGCAGGCGGGCACGCTGCTGGAGCAGCGCGCCTCCGAGCGCGAGGGCCTGCTCGCGGGCGCGCAGGCGGCGCGGGCGGAGTCGGATGCGCGCGCCGACCGCCTCCGCGTGCTGGCGCAGCTCAACCAGCTCGTGTCCTCGTCCCTCGACATGGACGCGCTGCTGGAAGCCATCGCCCGCTCGGCGGCCGCGATCATGGACGTGCCGGCCGTGTCGTTCTGGACGTTGGAGCCGGCCACCAGCGAGCTCTGGCTGCGCGCCTTCTCGAGCCCCGACCTGCGCGCGGATTTTCCGTACGAGCGGCTGCGGCTGGGCGACGGCGTGCTGGGGCGCATCGCCGCCGAGTCCGTCACGCTCGACGTGCCCGACGTGTTCGCCGACGACCGGGTCATGGCGCGCGAGTGGTTCGTCCGCCACGGCCTGCGCAGCTTTTACGGATTGCCCATCACCGGACCGGAGGGCGTGCTCGGGGTGCTGTCGCTCAACGCGCGCGCGCCGCTCGTGTTCAGCGCGGGCGACCGCGAGACGCTGCAGAGCTTCGTGGCGCAGGCGGGCGTGGCCATCCGCAACGCGCAGCTGTACGCGGAGGCGCAGCGCCGCCGCCACGAGTCGGACGTGGTGGCGGAGCTGGCGCGTACCATCAACGCCTCCCTCGACCTCGACACGATCTTGCAGGCGGTGGCCGACGCCACCCGCGACGTGTGCGGCGCCGACACCGCGCGCATCGCGCTCTTCGATCCCGAGGCGGACGCGATGGTCATCCGGTACTCGGCCGGCGACCCCGCGAAGCGGTACGCGGGCTTCCGCATCGAGCGGGGCCGCGGGATGGGCGGGCTCGTGTGGGAGAGGGGGGAGCCCTTCCGTACCAGCGACTGCTCCGCGGAGGCGCGCATCACCGACGACGACCGCGCCACCGTGAGCGCCGACGGCGTGGTGGCGTGCATGGTGGTGCCCATCCGTCTCGACGCCCGGGTGGAGGGTCTCATCTACGCGAACAACACGCGGGCGCGCGCGTTCACGGAGCGCGACGAGCACCTCGTGGCCCGCCTCGCCGACCATGCGGCCATCGGCGTGCGCAACGCGCGCCTGCTCGCCGCCGAGCAGACGGCGCGCGCGGACGCGGAGAGCGCCAATCGCGGCAAGGACGAGTTCCTCGCCGTGCTCTCCCACGAGCTGCGCACGCCGCTCACGGCGATGCTGGGGTGGGTGCGCATGCTGCGCGCCGGACGCCTGGAGCCGGCGCAGCACGCGCGCGCGCTGGAGACGATCGAGCGCAATACGCGGCTGCAGTCGCAGCTGATCAACGATCTGCTCGACGTCTCCCGCATCGTGGCGGGCAAGCTGCAGCTCGACTACCAGGCCGTCGACCTTCTCGCCGTGGTCGACGACACCGTGGAATCGCTCCGCCGGGACGCCGAGGCGCGCGGGCTCGTGCTCGAGACGTCGCTCGATCCCGCCACCGGGCCCGTGCTCGGCGACGCCACGCGGCTGCAGCAGGTGGCGGGCAACCTCCTGTCGAACGCGATCAAGTTCACCCCCGCGGGCGGCCGCGTCACGGTCGACCTGCGGCCGGACGGCGCGGGCGCGTGCCTGCGCGTGTCCGACACGGGCATCGGCATCCCGCCCGAGGTCCTGCCGCAGGTGTTCGACCGCTTCCGCCAGGCGGATACGACGAGCCGGCGGGGCCACGGCGGCCTCGGGCTGGGGCTCGCCATCGTGCGGCATCTCGTCGAGCTTCACGGCGGCACGGTGCAGGCCGACAGCGACGGGCGCGACGCGGGCTCGACGTTCACCGTGCGCCTGCCCGTCGTGTCCGTGCCGTCGTCCGCGGGCCGCGTGGAGCGCGCGCCTGCGGCCGGCGACGAGGCCCCGCGCCTGGATGGCGTGCGCGTGCTCGTGGTGGACGATCACGCGGACGGCCGCGAGCTGGTGAGCATGGTGCTGGAGCGCTGCGGCGCGCACACGCGGGCCGCCGCCTCCGCGGCGGAGGCGCTCGAAGCCCTGGCGCACGGACCCGTGGACGTGCTCCTCACCGACCTCGGCATGCCGGGCGCCGACGGCTACGATCTGCTGCGTCGCGTGCGCGCCCTGCCCGGGGGGGATGCGGTGCGGGCCGTCGCCCTCACCGCCTTCGCCGCCGCCGACGACCGCGACCGCGCGCTCGCCGCAGGATTTCAGCTGCACCTCGCCAAGCCCATCGATCCGCGCGGGCTGGCGGCGGCGGTGGTGTCCGTCATGGGGCGCGCGAACCCGGAGTGAGACCGCCCCCGTTCCGGCGGCGGTGAGGCACGCGCTCCTGTGATACATTCGCGGCGATCACGATGGCTGGCGGCGGATTTTACTCGGTCGATTCGCTCAGGGGCGTGCACGTCCTCGTGGTGGACCACGAGGCCGATTGCCGCGACCTGCTCTCCGCCGTCCTGCACTACTGCGGCGCCCTCGTGACCGCCGTCGCCTCCCCCCAGGCGGCGCTCGACGTGATGGGCCTCATCAAGCCCGACGTCCTCGTGGTGGACCTCACCGCGGGTGACCGCGACGGGCACTGGCTCATTCGCCAGGTGCGCTCGCTCAAGCCCGAGGACGGCGGCGTGATCCCGGTCATCGCGGTGAGCGCCGACGGCCCGGCGAATCTCGCGCGCGCGGGCGCCTCCGGCTTCGTCGCGTGCCTCGTGAAGCCCCTTGATCCGTGGCAGCTCTGCCGGGTCATCGCGGGCGTGACCACCTCGTCCTAGGAGCGCCATCTCCCGTGGGCCGGCGTGATCACCTGCCGACGGACGCCCTGCTGGGCGTCCATGTCCTCGTCGTCGACGACGACGACGACGCGCGCCAGCTCCTCTGCACGATCTTGCAGTATTGCGGCGCCCTCGTCACCGTCGCGGCCTCCGCGCGCCAGGCCCTGACCGTGCTCGCGCGGGTCACGCCGGATGCGCTCGTGAGCGACATCGCCATGCCGGAGCAGGACGGCTACTGGCTCATCCGTGAGCTGCGGGCGCTGCCCTCCGGGCAGGGCGGCGCCATCCCCGCCGTCGCGCTCACGGCCCACGGCGCCGCGCACGGGCCCGATCGCACGCTGGCGGCGGGCTTCCAGGCGCACCTGCGCAAGCCGATCGATCCCTGGGAGCTGTGCCGCGCGGTCGCCGGTCTCGTACGGCGGGCCTGATCGAGCGGATCGTCTCCGCGTGCAGGCGGCGGCCGGACCGGGCGGCCGCGCTCGTCCTCGCCCTGCTGCCGTTCGCGATCTTCGCGCCGGCCTTCCTGCCCGGGCGCGTGCTCTCACCGCTCGGCAACCTGTATGGCGCGTACCCCTGGTCGTCGCTCGGGGCCGGGCTGGCGGCGGCGGCGAACCCGGCGCTGACGGACATCACCCAGGTGTTCCACCCCGCGCTCCTCTACGCGGCCCGCGAGGTGGGTGAGGGCCGCTTCCCCGTCTGGAACCCCTACGCGTACGCGGGGGTGCCGTTCTTCTCCAATCCGCAGACGGCGCTGCTCTTTCCCCTCACCGCGCTCGCCTTCGTCCTGCCCGCCGGCCTCGCGCTCACGCTCATGAGCGCGCTCAAGCTGTCGGCGGCGGGTCTGGCGACCTACTGGTTCCTGCGCACGAGCCTCGGCGTGTCGCCGCTGCCCGCCCTCACGGGCGCCCTCGGCTTCATGCTCAGCAGCACGCTGGTGACGTGGCTGCCGTGGACGTTCGGCAGCACGATGCTGTTCATCCCGCTCCTCTTCGGCGTCATCGATCGCCTGCGGGCCACCGGCCGCCGTCGCTGGGTGGCGGCGCTCGCGGTGGTGGTAGCGCTCGACGTGCTCGCCGGCTATCCTCAGGGCGCCTTCCACGCCCTCCTCGCCGCCGGGGCGTGGGCGCTGGCGCGCGCGCCGGGAGGCGGGGCGCGATTTCTCATGCAGGCGGCGGCGGGCGGGGCGCTCGGCGTCGCGCTCAGCGCCGTGCAGCTCGTGCCCTTCGCCGACTACGCGCGCGAGAGCACGGTGTTCGCCTACCGCAGCGCGTGGACGCCGCGCCTGTCGGTGCCGCCGGGCGCGCTCATCACCTTCCTGCTGCCGGAGTTCTACGGCGTGGGCGCGGAGTCGTGGGGACGGTGGCAGTTCAACATCCAGAGCACGTACGTCGGCCTCGTGCCGGTGCTGGCGCTGCCGGCGGCGCTCGCCGCCGCCTGGCGCACGGCGGCCGTGCGCTTCTTCGCCGGCCTCGGCGCCGTCGTCGCCGCCGTGCACTACGGCATGCCCGGCGTGACCGCGCTTGCCGCCACCCCCGGCATGTCGCTGGGCACCAATCTCCGGCTGATGCCGCTCCTCGCCTTCGCGGTATGCGTGCTGGGCGCGGCCGGCCTGGAGGCCGTCGCGCGTGCGGCTCCGGCGCAGCGCGCGATGTTGACGCGCCTCGTGCGCGGCTGGGCCGTCGCGCTCGTGGTGGCGGCGCTCGCGTGCGTGCTCGCGTGGGGCACGGAGGCGGGCGCGCGGGCGCTGACGTACTCGCTGTCCATGCAGTACGTCGTCTTCGCGGTGCTGGGCGCGGCCGCCGCGCTCGCGCTGCTGGCCGCGCTCGCCGCTCCCGCCCGCCGCGCGCCGCTCGCCGTGCTCGCCGCCGTGCAGCTCGCGAGCCTGCTGCCGCTGGCGGTGACGTACCATTCCGCCTTCGACACGCGATGGCTCTATCCGACCACGCCGGCGCTGGCGTGGCTGCAGAGCCACGCGGGCACCGCGCGCGTGCTGTTGCCCGGCCATGTCGGCCTGCTCTACGGCCTCTTCGAGGCGCACGGCTACGACGGGCTCACGCCGCGCCGCATCGAAGAGGTCGTGGGTGCGGTGGGCGCCCGCAACGCCGTCGTGCAGGGCTTTCTCGACAACCCCGTCGCGATGCATGGCAGCGAGCCCCTCAGCCCCGTGACGGCGCTGCTGTCCCCCGCGCGCGATCTCGTCGGCCTGCGCTACGTCGTCCTGCCCGCGGGGGCGGCGCCGCCGTGGCCCGAGCTGAGGCCCGTCTACGACGGCGCCGATGCCCGCATCTTCGCCAACGACCGCGCGCTGCCGCGCGCGTTCGTGGCCACGCGCGCCCGCTGCGTCGACGACGCGGCGGCCGTGCGACTCATCCGTGCGCGGGCCGTCGATCTCGCCACGGAGGTGTTGCTCGCCGACTGTCACGCCGCGCCCGTCGCCGCGCGGCCGGGCGCCGTCGCGCGCGCCGAGATCCGCGCCTACGGCCCGCGCCGCGTCGCCGTCTCCGCCGTCAGCGACGGGCCCGCGCACCTCGTCCTCACCGACACCTGGTATCCCGGCTGGAGCGTGCGCGTCGACGGCCGCGCGGCGCCCTTGCTGCGCGCCGATCACGCGTTTCGTGCCGTGGCGCTCGAGGCGGGCGCGCACGAGGTGGAGTTCGTGTTCTGGCCGCGCGGGTTCTGGCTGGGCCTCGCCGTCAGCGGGGCGGCGGCGGCGGTCGTGGCCGGGCTCGTCATCCCGCGTTCCCGGCGCGCGCTGGTGCTCGCGCTGGTGGCGTCGGCGCTGGTGGCGGCGGGCGCCGGGCGTGCGGACGCGGAGCTGGCGGCGGGTCCGTTCCGCCTCGTGGTGTCGCCGCCGACGCCGCCGGGCGGACCGGCCGAGATCGGTCTGGAGCCGCGCGGCGCGCACACGGGCGCGTGGGACGCCTACGTGATGTGGGCGACCGGCGAGCGTGCCGCCTTCCTGTCACCGGAGGGCGCGTGGGTGCCGGCCCGCACGCCGTTCCGGACGGCGGTGGCGGCGGGCGCGCGCGTGGTGGCGCCGTGGCCGCGGCCGGGCCCGGCGGGAGAGATCCCGCTCGCGCTGGTGCTCGTGCGGCCGGGGGACGATCCGCTCGACCGCGGGCAGTGGGCCTTCCGGCCGGAGCTGGCCACGGTCACCGTGGGGGCGCCGGCCCCGCCGGCGTGGCGCCGGGCATGGTCGGAATGGGCGCCCGTGGCGGCGGTGGCCGCGATCACGTGCGCGCTCGTGCTCCTCTTCCGTCCGCGCCCAGCGGACGGCGGCCCTTCCTCGCCCCATGCCTCTCTGGTATGATCCGGCAAGCGATGATGCCCCGTCTTCCCGAGCTGATCGGCCGCGCGATGATCGACACGGACTTTCTCGCCGAGCTGCAGCGCACCCCCGACACGATCCTGGCCCGCTACGAGCTCAACGACGACGAGCGCGCCACCGTGCTCGGCGCGCTCGCGCGTCTGGCCGCCACGCCGTCGGGCCAGCGGGCCCAGGTCCTCAGCACCGCCCTCATCCGTCGCGTGGCGACCTAAGCCGGCGGCGCCGGCTTCGAGGCGCCGCGGTGGCACGCTCCGACGAGATCCACGCCTTCCTGAAGGAGGTGCGGCTGTTCAAGGACGTCGCCGCGCCGGAGCTCGAGATCCTCGCGCAGTCGCTGCGCGAGCGTGCCCTCAAGAAGAATCAGGTCCTGTTCCGCGAGGGCGATGCCGGCGAAGAGATGTTCCTCGTGCGCCGCGGCTCCATCGTGATCTCCAAGGGCGTCACCGGGCGCGTGGAGCAGGTGCTCGCCCGCATCGGGCCGGGCGACTTCTTCGGCGAGATGAGCCTGTTCGATCGCTCGCCGCGCTCGGCCACCGTGCAGGGCGAGTCCGACGCCGATCTCCTCGTGCTGGATCGCGGCACGCTCAACCGCCTCACCGAGCAGAGCCCGCGCGCGGCGGCCGCCTTCTTCGAATCCCTCGTGCAGGTCTTCATCGAGCGGTTGCGCGCCTCGGGTGATCTCGTGGCGGAGGTCACGCGCTGGGGGCTGGAGGCGACAGGGCTCGACATGGAGTCGCGGTGACGACGACCGGGGACGCCCCGCCGCGCCGCGCGCGGCTCGAGCTGCTCGTCCGCCGCGACGACGACGAGGCCTTCGATCTGCGCGAGATCGGCAGCGCGGCCGCCTTCGTGCAGTCCCGCCCGCAGCGGGTGAGCGCGGACAGCTTCGAGCTGGCGCCGGTCTCGACCTCCCGCCTGGGGCAGGCCAGCTACATCCTCAAGAACACCGCCAGCGAGCGCTACCTGCTGCTCTCCGAGCCGGAGAAGTTCCTGTGGGAGCAGATGGACGGCCAGACGTCGATGCAGGACATCGCCACCTCCTACGTCATCAAGTACGGCGCCTTCGACTTCGACATCATCCCGGCCCTCATGAAGAAGCTGCAGCGTGCGCAGCTGCTGACGCTCACCCCCACCTCACGGCTGCGGCAGGCGCTGGCACGCAACCGGCGCAAGCCGATGGTGAAATATCTCGAGAGCGCCCTCTTCGGCCTGGAGCGGATCAACATCTCCAGCCGCCGGGTGCAGCCGCTCTTCCGCGCCCTCTACCGGTGGGGCGGCTTCCTGCTCTTCACGCGCGGGGCGGCGGTGGTGGTGGCGCTGCTCGCGGTGATCGGCCTCGTGGCGGGCGTGCGGCTGTGGGGCGCCGACAACCCGCTCGCCGGCTTCGGCGCCAGCCCCGTGGCCGCCATCGTGAGCGTCAAGCTCCTCTTCCTGCTCACGGTGGCCGCGCACCAGCTCGTGCACGGCCTGGCGCTCATCCACTACAAGCGGCGCGTGCGCGAGTTCGGCTTCACCTTCCTGCACGGCGTCGTGCCCACGTTCTACGTCGACGTCACCGACATCTTCATGGGCACGCGCAAGGCCCGCGTGGTCACCGCGATCTCGGGCGCGCTCGTCCACCTCGTGCTGGGCTCACTGTGGTTCATCGCCGGCACCCAGCTCCCGGCGGACAGCTTCTGGCACGCCTTCGCGGCGGCCTCCGGCATGATCCAGTGGCAGGCCTTCGTGGTGGCGCTCTATCCCTTCTGCTTCATCGAGATGGACGGCTACCACGTGTTCGTGGACGTGCTCGGGGTGCCGACCCTCAAGCAGGACGCGCTCTCCTATGCGGGCGCCCGCCTGCGCGGCCGCCCGCGCGGCGCCTTCACGCGCCTGCAGGCGCTGTGGCTGTCGTACGTCGTCATCTCCGCCGTCTCCGTCGCGGGCTTCATCGCCTTCAACGTCTGGCTGATCGTTCAGGCCAGCTCCTGAAGTAACGCGTCGGCGCCGGCGGCGATGCGCGGGGCCGTCTCCGGCGCCTCGGGCGCGCAGAGATCGGGCGCCGCGAGGCCGGCCAGCCGCGCCTGCGCCAGCCGGCGCAGGTGATCGCCCGCCAGCATCGCCAGCTCGGCGAGGGCCGCGAAGGCCAGCTCCACGCGCGCGCGCCGGCCCGCCGCCTGCCGCAGGCGGCGCGCGATGACCGCACGCAGCGCGAGCGAGATCGTCAGGCCGCCGTCGAACGCGATCAGATCCCGCGGCACGAGCCCCCACTGCACCGGCAGCCCGCGTGCGGCGCCGGCGATGGACGGCGCCAGCGCGGGCGCGCTCTGCGCCATCACGATGCCGACCATGCCGGCGACGATCTCGTCCGCCATGCGCGCGCGCGCGGGCGGCGGCGCCGGCGGCTCGAGGATCTCCAGGACGTCGCCCGCCCGCGTGAGGATCAGGTGCTCGGCCACGGGCTCGCCGAGCGCCCACAGGCCGGCGCGGACGACGTCGCCGTCGTCGCGGAGCCGGCGCGCCGCGTGACGGCGCACCGCCTGCCAGTCCTCACGGTAGTAGGCGACGCCGCGCGCGACGACCTTGTCCACGCGCTCACGCCGTTGCACGTACACGCCGGCTCCGTCGAAGTGGCGGTCGTGAGGCGCGGGCGCCCAGCCGAGCGTGCCCGCGGTGAAGGCCGCGAGCGGGTCCGGCACGTGCGCGGGCGCGTAGCGGAAGCACTCGAGGAGCGCGAGGAAGAGGTGCTCGGTGGGGTAGGGGCCGTCGTAGGCGAGCGTGGCCCGACGCTGGTCGGCGGCGAGGGCGGCGACGACGTTGAGGACCGCCGTCCCCGCGCCCGCCGGCAGCCGCGCCGGCTCCGCGAGCACGGGGATGCGGTCGACGGCCTCGTACTCCAGCGCGGTGAACACGGTGGTGTCCGCCTCGCCGCCGCCCCACCGGACGCGGTCGACGGGGCCATACACGGGGTCGTGGCCGGCACCGGGCTCCACCCGTACCCACGCGCCGCCGGGCAGGCGGATGCAGGCGCGCTCGAGCCCGCCGGGCGCGCGCCAGCGGAGGACGGCGGTGGGGCGGCCGTCGTCGTCGACGTCGCGCAGCCGGCGGCCGGCCGCGTCGCGCACCACCGTCGGCGAGGGGCGGGCCGCCACGACGCCGATGATACAATGCGGCGGGTATTGAGAGTTCCTCGTGACTGACACCGAACTCGTCTGGCGATCGGCGCTCGAGTGCGCCGCCCTCATCCGCTCCAAGCAGCTCTCCCCCGTGGAGCTGACGGAGGCGATCCTCAGCCGTATCGCGCGCCTCAACCCGGCGCTGAACGCCTTCTGCCTCGTCACCGCCGACGTCGCGCGCAACGCCGCGCGCGAGGCCGAGATCGCGGTGATGAAGGGCGAGCCGCTGGGGCCGTTGCACGGCGTGCCGGTCTCGCTCAAGGACGTGCTGTACACGCGCGGGATCCGCACCACGGGGGGCTCACGCCTCTTCGCCGATCTCGTGCCCGAGCAGGACGCGGTGCCCGTGGGGCGGCTCAAGGCGGCAGGGGCGGTCATTCTCGGCAAGACGAACACCTCGGAGTTCGGCCACAAGGCGCTCACCGACAACCCGATGTTCGGGCGCACCCACAACCCGTGGAATCTCGAGTGCACGCCGGGCGGTTCCAGCGGCGGGGCGGCGGCCGCGGTGGCGAGCGGACTGGGCGCGCTCGCCCTCGGCAGCGACGGCGGCGGCTCCGTCCGCATCCCCGCCGCCTTCTGCGGTGTCTTCGGCTTCAAGCCCTCGTATGGCCGCGTGCCGCAGTACCCGGGCTTTCCGGGGTGGGATCACGTCTCCCACGTGGGGCCGATCACGCGCACGGTGCGGGACGCCGCCGCCCTCCTCGACGTCATCGCGGGCGGTGACGATCGCGACCGCGCCTCGCTGCCGGACGACGCGGGCAGCTATGTCGAGTCGTGCGCGCAGCCCGTGGAGGGACTGCACGTGGCCTGGACGCCGGACCTCGGCTATGCCGCGGTCGATGAGCGGGTCCTGGAGGCCTGCCAGAACGCGGCCGCGGAGTTCGAGGAGTCGCTCGGCTGTCACGTGGAGGTCGTGAACCCGGCGTGGGAGAATCCCGAGGAGGATTTCTCGACCATGATCGCCGCGCAGTTCTACGCGGCGTGGTCGGACTCGCTGCCGCACTCCGAGGCGGCGATGGATCCCTCGCTCGTCAAGCTCGTCCGCCGCGGGGGCGGGATTTCCGCGCGCGACTACATTCGCGCCGTGGGCCGGGTGGAGGCGTACTGGCAGGAGGTCCGCACCTTCCTCGAGCGCTTCGACCTGCTGCTGACGCCCACGGCCGCGGTGCCGCCCTTCGTCGCGGCCGCGAGGCCGCCGCGCGAGATCGCGGGCCGCGAGGTTCCCGTGCTGGGCTGGATGCCGTTCACCTATCCGTTCAACCTCACGGGCCAGCCCGCCGCCTCCGTCCCCGCCGGATGGACCCCCGAGGGACTGCCGGTGGGGCTGCAGATCGTCGGCCGCCGTCATGCCGACCGCACGGTGCTCGCCGCCGCCGCCGCCGTCGCGGCGGCGTGCCCGTGGGCCGATCGCTGCCCGCCTCTGTGACACCTCCGCCCGCCCCCCGCCGCCGGCTGAGCGACGGGAGGGTTTGGGCGCTCGTCTCCGGAGTGCTTGCGGTGCTGCTCGCCGTCGTGGTGTGGCTCGTCATCACGGAGGCGCCCGTCGTCACGCTCGTGGTGCGCCTGTACCGCGACAAGGCCTTCCTGAAGGAGATCGTGCGCTCGTGGGGCTGGATGGCGCCGCTCGTCTTCATCGGCATCCAGGCGCTGCAGGTCATCATCGCGCCCATCCCCGGCGAGATCACGGGCCCGGTGGGCGGCGCGCTCTTCGGCACCGCGTGGGGCCTGCTCTATTCCAGCGTGGGGCTCACCATCGGCACCCTCATCTGCTTCGGACTGGGCCGGGCCTGGGGCGAGCCGCTCGTGCGTCCGTGGCTGAGCGACCACCACTGGAATCGCATGAGCTTCATCATCGAGGCGGAAGGGGCGATCCTGTGCTTCATCCTCTACCTCATTCCCGGCTTCCCGAAGGACATCATCTCGTACCTGTTCGGCATCAGCCCGATGCACTTCTGGCTGTTCGCCGCCGTGTCGACGGTGGGGCGGATTCCGGGGACGTGGGTGAGCTCGTACTTCGGCGCGCACGTCGGGGAGCAGGAGTACTTCTACGCGGCCGCCTTCATCATGCTCATCGGCGCCGCGTGCCTGCCCCTGTTGTACCACCGCGAGCGCATCCTCCGGCGGCTGCGCGGCCCCGCGGGCGGGGAAAAGGCTTGACAGGCCACGGCCGCGCTTCGTAAGTTACCCTCGACGCCATGGGCACCACTCCTCGCTGGTCGGGCTTCTTTTATTTTCCCTTCGCCGAGGTCTGCCCACCGGCTCTGACGTAAGATCGACACGAGCCGCGGGGCGGACCGAAAGCCCGCGGCGTTGACCACTCCAGGGCCGCGGGTGTTTTCCCGCGGCCTTTTGCATTGAACCGGGTGAACGGGACGGGACGATGATCATCGTACTGAAGCTGCATACGCCGGCCGAGGACATCACGGACGTGGAGCGCCGCATCGTCGCCATGGGCTACCGGCCGCACACCATCCGCGGTGAGCTGCGCACGGTCATCGGCGCCGTCGGCGACGACCGCGGCAAGGAACGGCTGCGCGCGCTGGAGTCGCTCGAGTGCGTGGAGTCCGTCACGCCCATCCTGCAGCCGTTCAAGCTCGCCAGCCGCGAGGTGCGCGCCGGCAACAGCACGGTGCGGGTGGGGGCGGACGTCGTGGTGGGCGGCGACAGGATCGTCGTCATGGCGGGCCCGTGCTCGGTGGAGTCGCGCGAGCAGGTGCTGGAAGTCGCCACCAAGGTGAAGGCGGCCGGCGCCACCGTGCTGCGCGGCGGCGCCTTCAAGCCGCGCACCTCCCCGTACGCGTTCCAGGGGCTCGAAGAGGAGGGGCTCAAGCTGCTCGACGAGGCGCGGCGCGAGACGGGCCTGCCCGTGATCACGGAAGTGATGGAGCCCGACAAGGTCGAGGTCGTCGCCGAGCATTCCGACATCCTGCAGATCGGCGCGCGCAACGTGCAGAACTTCTCGCTGCTGCGGCGGGTGGCCGAGACGCGCAAGCCCGTCCTGCTCAAGCGCGGCATGTCGACCTCGATCCAGGAGTGGCTGCTCTCCGCCGAGTACGTGCTGGCGGGCGGCAACCCCGACGTCATCCTGTGCGAGCGCGGTATCCGCACCTTCGAGACGGCCACCCGCTTCACCCTCGACCTCAACGCGGTGCCGGTCCTCAAGAAGCTCACGCACCTGCCCGTCGTCGTCGATCCCAGCCACGGCACCGGCCACTGGGAATACGTGGAATCGATGGCCATGGCCGCCGTGGCCGCCGGGGCCGACGGCCTCATCATCGAGGTCCATCCCAGGCCGGCCGAGGCCCTGTCGGACGGGCCGCAATCGCTGAAGCCCGACCGCTTCGCCGCCCTCATGAGCCGCGTGAGGAAGATCGCCCGCGCCGTGGACCGCGACCTGTAGAGCGGATAATTCCCGAGGCGCGGGCGGGCGGGTGTCGGGGTGCGAGGACCACGTGGATGGTGGCCGAA
>JBBDXO010000255.1:0-2010 GCA_040902295.1 Candidatus Rokuibacteriota bacterium
CTGCTCAACATCATCAACTTCACCCACGGCGCCCAGTACATGATGGGCGCCTTCGCCGCCTACTTCGCCCTGCAGTGGCTCGGCCTCGGCTACTGGTGGGCCCTGCTCATCGCGCCCGTGGCGGTGGGACTGTTCGGGATCGTCCTCGAGCGGACGATGCTCAAGCGCCTCTACCACCTCGACCACCTGTACGGCCTGCTGCTGACCTTCGGGCTCGCCCTCATCGTGCAGGGCCTGTTCCGCAACGAGTTCGGCTCCTCCGGGCTGCCGTACCCGATGCCCTCCCAGCTCACCGGCGCCTACAACCTCGGCTTCATGTTCCTGCCCACGTACCGGGCGTGGGTCATCGTCTTCTCGCTCGGGATCTGCCTGTCCACCTGGTACGTCATCGAGCGCACGCGCCTGGGGGCGTACCTGCGCGCGGCCACGGAGAACCCGACGCTCGTGCAGGCCTTCGGGATCAACGTGCCGCGCATGGTCACCCTCACCTACGGCTTCGGCGTGGCCCTCGCCGCGCTCGCGGGCGTGCTGGCGGCGCCCATCTACCAGGTGAACCCGCTCATGGGCTCCGACCTCATCATCGTGGTGTTCGCGGTGGTCGTCATCGGCGGCATGGGCTCCATCCTGGGCGCCATCGTCACCGGCTTCGGGCTGGGGGTGGTGGAGGGGCTGACGAAGGTCTTCTATCCGGAAGCGTCGAACACGGTGATCTTCGTCATCATGGCCCTCGTGCTCCTCGTGCGGCCGGCGGGCCTCTTCGGGCGCGAGCGCTGATGGCGACGGCGCGCGAGCTGACGGCCGCCCCCGCCGCCGGGGTCACCGCCACCGCCATGCCCGCCCATCAGAAGGTCGCCTTCGCGATCATGGTGGCCGTCTTCGTGGTGGCGCCCTTCGTCGTGTATCCCGTGTTCCTGATGAAGGCGCTGTGCTTTGCGCTCTTCGCGTGCGCCTTCAACCTGCTCGTGGGCTACGTGGGCCTGCTCTCGTTCGGCCACGCCGTCTTCCTCGGGTCGGCGGGGTACGCCGCCGCCCACGCCGCCAAGGTGTGGGGGTTTCCCCCGGAGGCGGCCATCGTGTTCGCCACCGTGGTGGCCGCCGCCCTCGGCCTCGTGGTGGGCGCCCTCGCCATCCGGCGCCAGGGCATCTACTTCGCGATGGTCACGCTGGCGCTGGCGCAGATGGTCTTCTTCTTCTGCCTGCAGGCCAAGTTCACGGGCGGCGAGGACGGCATCCAGGCGGTGCCGCGCGGCCTGCTGTTCGGGGTGCTGGACCTGCGGCAGCCGCTCGCGATGTACTTCGTCGTCCTCGCCATCTTCCTGCTCGGCTTCCTGCTCGTCTATCGCACCATCCACTCACCCTTCGGCCAGGTCCTCAAGGCCATCCGCGAGAACGAGCCGCGCGCGATCTCGCTGGGTTACAAGGCCGATCAGTACAAGCTCATCGCGTTCGTGCTTTCCGCCGCCCTGTCGGGCCTGGCGGGCGGCACGAAGGCGATCGTCTTCCAGCTCGCCTCCCTCACCGACGTGCACTGGTCGATGTCGGGCGAGGTGGTGCTCATGACGCTGCTGGGCGGCCTCGGCACCGTGTTCGGCCCCGTGGTGGGCGCCTTCATCGTGATCGGCCTCGAGAACTACCTGGCCCAGCTCGGCTCCTGGGTGCTCGTGGTGCAGGGCGCCATCTTCGTCGTGTGCGTGCTCGTCTTCCGCCGCGGCGTGGTGGGAGAACTGGGCCATCTGCTGAGGCGTCCGCTCTAGGTTCCGCCGGGCTCGTGCCGGCCGCGCCGCGGCACCGAATGGTCACACCAATGAGTGAGCTTCGGGCCGCGGGAACCAATTCCCCCTCGTCACTGTTCTCGCCGTTGTTCCCGAGTCAGACCCGGTCGCCAACCCACACCCCTCGAGAGGGAGGAAACGCCATGCACAACGTAGTCGGGATTCTCGCCCTGTCCGCCGGTCTCGGCCTCCTGTTCGCCGCCGCGCCGGCCGGTGCGGCCGATCGGAACTTCAAGGC
>JBBDXO010000256.1:0-13851 GCA_040902295.1 Candidatus Rokuibacteriota bacterium
GGACGGCACCATGAGAGAGCCGACGCTGCACGCGGGCCTGCCCATCAAGCCGGTCTACGGCCCCGAGGACCTCGCCGGGCGCGACCCCGCCCGCGACATCGGCCGCCCCGGCGAATACCCGTACACGCGCGGCATCCACGCGCGGATGTATCGCGACCGCGTGTGGACGATGCGGCAGTACATCGGCTTCGGCACGCCCGAGGAGACGAACGCCCGCTTCAAGTACCTGATGGCGCACGGGCAGGACGCCCTCAACGTGGCCTTCGACCTGCCCACGCAGCTCGGGCTGGACTCCGACGACCCGCGCGCGGAGGGCGAGGTGGGCCGGGTGGGCATGGCCATCGACACGCTGGCCGACATGGAGCAGGCCTTCGCGGGCATCCCGCTCGACCGCGTGAGCGTCTCGCTCACCATCAACGGCATGGCGGCGCCCATCACCGCCATGTACTACGCGGTGGCCGGCCAGCAGGGGGCCGCCGCCGATCGCGTGGTGACCACGCCGCAGAACGACATCCTCAAGGAGTTCGTCGCGCGCGGCACGTGGATCTACCCGGTCGACCCCTCGCTGCGCCTCGTGGGCGACCTCATCGAATACTCTTCGCGCCACTACCCGCGCTCGAACCCCGTCTCCGTGTGCGGCTACCACATCCGCGAAGCGGGCTGCACCACCGCGCAGGAGATGGCGTACGGCCTCGCCATCGCCGCCGCCTACGTGGAGATGATGGTCGCGCGCGGGATGGGCGTGGACGATTTCGCGCCGCGGCTGTCCTTCAACTTCACGGCATGGGGGAAGATCTTCGAGGAGGTCGCCAAGTTCCGCGCGGGCCGCCGCCTCTACGCGCGCATGCTGCGCGAGCGCTTCGGCGCCACGAATCCGAAGTCGTGGATGTTCCGCAGCCTCATCGGCGGCGGCGGCTCCGCCTTCACGATGCAGGAGCCCGAGAACAACATCGTGCGCGGTGCCTACATCGCGCTCGCGGGCGCGCTCTCGGGCGCGCAGACGATGGCGCTGCCCACCTACGACGAGGCGTACACCATCCCCTCCGCGAAGGCGCAGCTCATCGCCCTGCGCACGATGCAGATCTGCGCGGAGGAGTCCGGCGCCGCCGACACGGTGGACCCGCTCGCGGGCTCGTACTACGTGGAGGCGATCACGAACGCCATGGAAGAGCAGATCGTGGCCGAGCTGGCGGCGGTGGAGCGGATGGGCGGCATCGTGGAGGCGGTGAAGAGCGGCGCCCTGCAGGCGGAAGTGGCCCGGCAGGCGTACCTCTTCGAGCAGAAGATCGCCTCCGGCGAGATCCCGAAGGTGGCGGTGAACTGCCACGTGGGCGACACCGCTGCCGAGGCCGACCGCGACGTCGAGCTGTACGCGTTCGATCAGGCCGTGGCGGACACGCAGGTGGGCAAGCTCGCCCGCGTGAGGCGCGAGCGCGACGACGGCGCCGCCCGCGCCGCGCTGCGGCGGCTGTCCGACGAGGCGCGCGGGAACGGCAACCTCATGCCGGCCCTCCTGGAAGCGGTGAAGGCGTACGCGACGCTGGGAGAGATCAATCGCGCCATGAAGGACGTCTTCGGCGAGTACAAGGAGCCCGTGAAATGGTGACGGCGGAGCGGTTCGGCACGGGGATGACCTTCGACGAGTACGTGACGTACGTGGGCAGCGCGGCCAACCTCGAGCGCGCGGCCACGGGCGGCGCGCCGCGCAAGGACCAGAGCGGCTACCTGCGGCAGGCGTACGCGACGGCGCGCCTGTCGGAGTCGCAGGAGCGCGCGTGGACGTGGCTGGCGAGCCAGCCCGGCGGCCCTGCGAAGGTGCTCGTCATCTCCGAGGAGTGGTCGTCGGATTGTCGCCGGGACGTGCCCATGCTGGCGCGGGTGGCGGAGACGA
The DNA here is from genome assembly GCA_040902295.1 of Candidatus Rokuibacteriota bacterium. GTDB lineage: Bacteria > Methylomirabilota > Methylomirabilia > Rokubacteriales > CSP1-6 > JBBDXO01. The sequence goes on from JBBDXO010000256.1 coordinate 1,892, forward strand.
TCGGCCTCGAGCTGCGGATCTTTCCGCGCGACGGTGAGAAGTTCAGCGCGGCGCCGGCGCCTGATCCGGCGGAGTCGCCCAACGCCGATCTCATGGCGCAGTTCCTCAAGCGCCGGGACGGCCGCACGTACCAGTCGATCCCCGTGGCGGCCTTCTACACGCGCGACATGCAGCCCCTGTACACGTACACGGAGTATCCATCCTGCTATCGCAAGGACCAGCACCTCGCCGTCATCCGCGGCGCGCGGGCGGGGGAGACGCCGGAGCAGACGAAGACGCGCGCCGACCGCGAGTTCGCGGAGATGCTCGGCTCGCCCTTCTTCCACCTGTGGCGCTGCGCCGCCGTGGACGAGATGGCCAGCATGCTCTACGAGCGGTGGCGCGTGGGCGGGCCGGCGTGACCGAGCTCGCCGTCATCGGCCGGGCGACGCCGAAGAAGGACGGCGCGGAGAAGGTGACCGGCCGCACACGGTTCCTGCACGACCTCGTGCTGCCGCGGATGGCGTACGGCAAGATCCTCCGCACGCGCGTGCCCCACGCCCGCATCGTCAGCGTCGACACCGCCCGGGCCACAGCGCTGCCCGGCGTGCTGGCCGTCATCACGGCCGCCGACGTCGAGCAGGGCCGCTTCGGCTTCGCCCGCGACCAGACCGCGCTCAAGGACGGCACGGTGCGCTGCATCCGCGACGAGGTGGCGGCGGTGGCGGCGGAGTCGGCCGCCATCGCGGAGGAAGCGGTCTCGCTCATCGAGGTGGTGTACGAGGAGCTGCCCGGCGTCTTCAGTCCGGAGGCGGCGCTGGCCGCCGGCGCGCCGCTGGTGCACGAGGATCTCGCCTCCAACGCCACCGAGCTGCGCTACCAGTTCTCGCACGGCGACGTCGACGCCGCCTTCGCGCAGGCGGCCGCCGTCGTGGAGGACACCTACCGGCTCAACTTCGTGACCACCGCGTGCCTGGGCACGATGGTGGCCATCGCGGACTGGGACGCCGAAGGCCGGCTCACCATGTGGTCGACGACGCAGGTGCCCTTTCTCTACCAGCGCGAGCTGGCCTCCGCCCTCGGCATCGGCGGCGACCGCATCCGCGTCATGCAGCCGCCCGTGGGGGGCAACTTCGGGCGCGGCCTGGACCTGTACCCGATCGACGTGATCGCCGCCCTGCTCGCGCAGCGCGCCCGGCGTCCCGTCAAGATCGCGTTCGAGCGCCTGGAGGAGTTCGTGGCCAGCCCCACGCGCGAGCCGGCCGTCATCCGCCTGCGCACCGCCGCCGACGACACGGGCCGCCTCCTCGCGCGCGACTGCCACGTGACCATCGACAACGGCGCCTACGTGTCGTGGGGCTCCACCACGCCGTACGTGATGCTGTCCACGGTGGCGGGACTCTACCGGTGCCCGAACGTCCGCTTCGACACGACCATCGCCTACACCAACAACCCGTATTCGGGCTCGATGCGCGGCTACGGCAATCTCGAGTCGACCTTCGCCGTCGAGGCGCAGATGGACGACCTCGCGGACCGCCTGGGGATCGACCGGCTGGAGATGCGCCGCCGCAACGTCACGAAGGCGGGCGACGCCAATCCGCAGGGGTTTGTCATCACCTCGTGCGCGATGCCCGAGTGCCTGGAGGCCGTCGCGGAGGACATCGCCCGTGACGTGCCGCCGCTGCGGGCCGGCTTCCGGCGCGGCCGCGGCTACGCGGCCATGTTCCACGTGGCGGGGGGCGCGCGCATCTACCGCTCGGACGGCTGCGGGGCCATCGTGCGCATGGACGACTTCGGCACGGTCACGCTCATCACCGGCGCCACCGAGATCGGGCAGGGCTCGGAGACGGTGCTCGCGATGATCGTGGCCGAGACGCTCGGCATTCCGCTCGCGCGGGTGGAGGTCGTCAACTCCGACACGATGGTGAAGCCCTGGGACGTGGGCGCGCACGCCAGCCGCACCACCTTCATCGCGGGCAATGCCGCGCGCCTGGCCGCCCAGAAGCTGCGCGGCGCGCTGCTCGCGATGGCCGCCGAGCAGCTCGACGAGCCCGCGGCGGGGCTCACGATCGCCGAGGGGGCCGTCTTCGTCACCGCGGAGCCGCAGCGCCGCCTGCCGTACGAGCGCGTGGCGCGCGGTGGCCACTATCGCGACGGAGGCCGCACGCTGATGGCGGAGGCATTCTATGATCCGCCCACCTCCATGCTGGACAAGGACCTGCACGGCAACGTGTCGGCCGCCTACGGCTTCGCCGCGCAGGCCGTGCTGCTCGACGTGGAGGAGGCGACCGGCCGCATCGAGGTCCTCAAGATCGCCTCCGCCCACGACGTCGGCCGCGCCCTCAACCCGCTCGCCGCCGAAGGCCAGATCCACGGCGGCATCCACATGGGCCTCGGCTATGCCCTCACCGAGCGCCTCGTGGTGGAGGACGGCCAGGTGCTGTCCGCCACCTTCATGGACTACGCGCTCGTGAAAGCGGACGAGATGCCCGATATTGTCGTGCGCCTCATCGAGAGCCTCGACGTGGAGGGCCCCTTCGGCGCCAAGGGCCTCGGCGAATCCGGCGTGATCCCCGTGGCGGCCGCGGTGGCCAACGCCGTGAAGGACGCCATCGGCATCCGCTTCACCGAGCTCCCCATCACCCCCGCCCGCGTGCACGCGGCCATGGCGCCGCAGCGCTTGTGAGAGCGTCTCCGCACTCGTATGATCCTACCAGGGAGGATCGGGTATGACGGGTGCCAGATCGGTAAGACTGAGCCAGAAAGGGCAGTTCGTCATCCCGAAGGAGATGCGGGATGCGCTCGGAGTGAAAGAGGGTGACGAGCTGCTCGTCATTCTGGAGAAGGGGCGCATGATTTTGACGCGGCCGCGCGAATATGCGAAGCGAACCAGAGGGGCGCTGCGCGGCACGTGGGGCACCGCCAGGAAGATGTCGCGCGACCTGACCCGGGAACGCCGCTCGTGGCGGTAGCATCGGCCCGATTGGCGGCGGACCTGACGACGTTTCGGCGGGTCGCCCTCGACAGCTCCGTGCTGATCTACCACCTGGAGGATGCGAAGCCGTACTCGGAGCTGACCGAGGCGGCCTTCGCGGCGATCGCCGGTGGAGTTCCGGCGGCGGTTGTCTCGACCATTTCGGTGACAGAGCTGTTCGTCAAGCCGTACGTCGACCGGCGTCCCGAACGGGTCGCCGCGCTCGAGCGCTTCTTCGGCTCGTTGCCGAACACCGACCTGGTGGCGCCTGGCTATCCGATCGCCAAGGACGCCGCGCGCCTGCGGGCGAGGTACGGAATTCGAGTGCCCGACGCGCTGTTGCTCGCCACGGCCCGCCTGGAGGGTGCGCGCGCGTTCCTCACGAACGACGCGGTCCTGAAGAAAGTGAAGGGTGAAGGATTCACAGTGGTCGTGCTCGACGAGTACCTCTAGCGCCACGCGGGTGATCGCATGAAGCTGTTCGAGGGAATTCGCGTGCTCGATCTCTCGCGGATGCTGGCGGGGCCGTACGGCTCGATGCTGCTCGCCGACATGGGGGCGGAGGTCATCAAGATCGAGGAGCCCGGCGGCGGCGACGCCATGCGGCAGATGGGGCCGCCCTTCCTGCCGGACGGCGAGTCCGCGTACTTCCTGGCCATCAACCGCAACAAGAAATCGGTGGCGCTCGATCTCACGAAGCCGGAGGGGCGCGACGTCTTCCTCGATCTCGTGGCGCGGGCGGACGTGGTGTGGGAGAACTTCCGGCCCGGCGTCATGGCGCGGCTGGGCTGCGACTACGCCGCGCTGGCGGCCGTGAATCCGCTGCTCGTGATGTGCTCGATCTCCGCCTACGGCCAGGACGGGCCCTATCGCGACCAGCCGGCGTTCGACCTCGCGGTGCAGGCGATGGGCGGCGCCATGTCGCTGACGGGGGAGGCCGGGGGAGAGCCCGTGCGCATGGGCCTGCCCATGGGCGACCTGTCGGGGGGCATGTTCGCCGCCTTCGCGGTGGCGGGCGCGCTCCTGCGCCGCGCGCGCACGAGGCAGGGCGCGCACGTGGACCTGTCGCTGCTGGACTGCCAGGTCTCGCTGCTCGGCTACATCGCGCAGTACTTCTGGACGGACGGCCGCGTGCCGGCGCCCATGGGCTCCGCGCACCCCTCCGTGGTGCCGTACCAGTCGCTGGCCACGCGCGACGGCCACCTCGTCGTCGCCGTCTTCGAGCGCTTCTGGCCCAACTTCTGCCGCGCCGCCGGGCACCCGGAATGGACGGCCGATCCGCGCTTCGCGGACAACGCCGGCCGCGTGGCTCATCGCGACACCCTCATGGCCCTCGTGGAGCCGGTCTTCACCGGGCGCGGGACGGCGGACTGGCTCGAGCGCCTGCGCGCCGAAGGCGTGCCGGCGGCGCCCATCCGGCCGGTCGATCGCGTGCTCGACGACCCTCAAGTGCGGCACCGCGGCATGGTGGTCGAGATGGCGCATCCGCGCTACGGCACGCTGCCCACGCTGGGCACGCCCATCAAGGTCGACGGCGCGATGGGCCTCGCGGTGGCGCCGCCGCCGGGCCTGGGCGAGCACACGGCCGGTGTCCTGACGGACCTGTTGAACTACGGCGGCGAGCGCATCGCGGCGCTGCGCGCGCGGGGAGCGATTGCATGAACGTCGCCGTGCTGGGGGGCAGCAATGGAGCGTTCGCGGCGGCGGCGGATCTGACGCTGGCCGGGCACCGCGTGCGGCTGTGGCGGCGCTCGGAAGCCGACGTGACTGCGCTGGCGAAATCGAAGACGATCACGCTCGTGGCCGAAGCGCGCCAGGGCCCGGCGCGGCTGGACGCCGTGACGTCGGACCTGGCGGAAGCGGTGCGCGATGCGCAGGTGGTCGTGGTGCCGCTGCCGGCCACCACCCACGAGGACGTGGCGCAGCGCCTGGGGGCGCACCTGACGCCGGAGCAGGTGGTGCTGCTGATGCCGGGCACGCTCGGCAGTTACGCCATGGCCCGTCACATCGCGCGCACGGGGGGCACGCTGCCCTACGCGTTCGCGGAGACGGGCACGCTGCCGTACCTGACGCGCAAGACCGGCGACACGACAGTGGCGGCGCCCGTGCGGGCGGCCAATCTCCCGGTGGGGGTGTTCCCCTCGTCGCGCTCGAAAGGCGCGCTGGCGCGCGTCAGCGAGCTGTTCCCGGCCACGCGCCCGTGCGTGGACGCCGTCGACGTCGCGCTCACCAACGCGGGGCCGGTGATCCACCCGCCGCTCGTCCTGCTCAATGCAGGCGCCATCGACCAGGGCAGCTTCGACGTGCACGCGGCCGGGACCACCGCCAGCGTGCGCACGCTCATCGACGCCGTCGACGGAGAGCGCCTCGCCACCCGCGCGGGCTGGGGGTACCCGGCGCCGCACTACGAGCTGGGGACGTACTACGACGACACGCGCGCCACCGAAGGGCTGTACGGCGTGGGCGCCAAGCAGAAGCTGGTGGCGAGCGGCCTCTGGAGCGAGGTCATCACCCACGAGCACCGCTACGTCACCGAGGACGTGGCGCTCGGGCTCAGCTTCTTCGAATCGGCGGCGCGCACGGTGACGGTGGCGAGCCCGGCGGTGTCGGGGCTGCTGTCCGTCTTCGGCGTGCTGCTCGGCCGCCGGCTCTCGGGCCAGGGACGGGCCCTCGAGCACCTCGGCCTCGGCGATCTCAGCCTGCGTGAGATCCGCGCGCTCCTGCTCGACGGCTGGGAGGCGCCCGCCATGTGGCGGCGGGTGATCCGCTGAGCGGAACGATCCGGTTCGCCGACCCCGCGGCCGTCACGGGACGGGCGCGGGAGGTCTGCGACGCCATCCTGCTTCGCGAGCGGTCCGTCTTCGGCGCCACCTCGCTGTCGAACATCTGGCGCTGCATGGCGCACGTGCCGGGCTACCTGGAGGCGAACTGGAACCGCTCGCGCGCGCTCATGCAGCGCGGCACGTTCACCCCGCTGCAGCGCGAGCTGCTCGCCACTGCCGTGTCCGCCGCCAACGCGTGTCACTACTGAATCGACTCTCACGTGGCCGCCGTGATGCGGCTCGGGGTGGACGAAGCGGGCGTCACCGAGCTGATGGCCGTGGTGGAGCACACGCGCTGCCTGGTGGTGGTGGCGGGCGCGCTCCTCCTGGAGCGGCTCGGCGACGAGCCCGGGCTGGTGGCCGCCGTCAACCCGGCCACGGCGCCGGAGCCGGTGCGCGCCGTGCTCGACGAGATCGGCGCCTCGCTGCCGCCCGGCATGCCGGTGCCGGGGCTGTGGCGGGCCCTGGCGCGCAACGTCCACCACCTGGAATCGACCTGGCGCAAGGAGCAGGCGGTGATGGCGGCGGGGGCGCTGAGCGCTCTCGACAAGCGCCGCCTGGCCCTCGCGGTGGCGATGAGCGGCCGCTCGCGCTACATGATCGAGTACGCGGGCGCGCTCGTGCGCAGCGCGGGCGACGACGACACCGCCCTGATGGAGGTGCTCGGCGTGGTGGACCATTTCACCGCGCTGAACACGCTGTCGGACGCCATGCAGATCGACTCCGACATCCGGCCCCCGCTGGCGCCGCCCGCGCCGCCCGGTCGCCCGTCGGCGGTGGCGCCCGCGCCGCCGGCCGTGCCACGGGCGGCGGTGGCGGCACCGCCCGCGGCGGCAGTGGCGCCGCGTCCGCCCGCGCGCAGTGAACCCGCCGAGCGAGGAGCCCGCGCCGTGAGCGACGAGCACGAACGCGACACGGACAACGAGTCCGCGGAGCGCAAGCTCCGCATCGCGATGGCGGCGGAGGCGAAGGCCGAGCGCGAGCAGCGCACCCGGATCAAGAAGGGGTTCTTCGGCTGCATGGGCGTGCTCGTGCTCATCTTCCTCATCCTCATGTTCTTCTTCTGAGCCCGATGCTGCAGCCCGACCTCGAGGGCCTCGACCGCGAGCGGCTGGAGCGCCTGCAGCTACAGCGCATGCGCGCCACGCTCGCCCTCGCCCTCGGCAACGCGGCCTGGGCCCGGCGCCTGGCGGGCGCGCGGCCCGACGATGTCCGCACGGCGGCGCAATGGCAGGCGCTGCCCTTCCTCACCAAGGACGACCTGCGCGATGCCTATCCGTTCGGGCTGGCGTGCGGCGGCGAGGTCGGCTACCGGCGCATCCACATGTCGAGCGGCACCACGGGCAACCCGGTCCTCAACCCCTATACGCCCGCCGACGTCGCCCAGTGGGGCGAGGTGATGGCGCGCTGCTACGTCGCCGCCGGGGTCACGAAGGACGACGTCATCCAGATCACGCCGTCGTTCGGCCTCTTCACGGGCGGCTTCGGCTTCCACTACGGCGCCGAGCGCCTGGGAGCCATGGTGATCCCCACCGGCGCCGGCCGCACCACGCTGCAGCTTCGGCTCATGCGCGATCTGAAGGCGACGGTGCTGACGGCCATCGCCACCTATCCGCTGCGGCTGATCGAGGTGGCGCGCGAGGAGGGCTTCGATCTCGGCAGCCTCGCCCTGCGCGTGGGCATCTTCGGCTCCGAGATGTGGTCCGACGAGCTGCGGGCGCGCATCGAGCGCGACCTGCGCATCCGCACCTTCGACATCATCGGCATGACGGAGACGGGCGGACCGGGGCTCGGCATCGACTGCGCCGCGCGGACGGGCATCCACGTGTGGGAGGACCACTACTACGTCGAGGTCGTCGATCCCGCCACCGGCGCCCCGGTCGCCGACGGCGCCGACGGCGAGCTCGTGGTGTCGACGCTCACACGGCAGGGGCTGCCGCTCGTCCGGTATCGCACCCACGACCTCACGCGCGTGGTGTCGCGCGCGCCCTGTGCGTGCGGGCGCACGTCGCTGCGGCTGGACCGGCTGCGCGGCCGCACGGACGACATGGTCATCTACAAGGGCGTGAACTTCTATCCGCGCCAGGTGGAGACGCTGCTGCTGCGCCACCCCGGCGTCGGCTGCGAGTACCAGATCGTGCTCGACGCCGACGGCGGCAGCGAGCGCATGACGCTCGTGGTGGAGGCCGAGGACGGCTGCGATGCCGGCGTGGCGCCCCGCATCCGGCGCGAGCTGCACGACCTCCTCGCGCTGAGCCCCGAGGTGGCGCTGCGCCCGCCGGGGACCATCGAGCGGCCCCAGGGCAAGGCCGTGCGCGTGGTGGACCGCCGCCCCACGCGATGAGCCGTGTCCTCGACGGTCTCACCGTCCTGTCGCTCGAGCAGGCGACCACGCTGCCCTTTCTCACCTACCGCCTCGCGTGCGAGGGCGCCCGGGTCATCCGCGTCGAGCATCGCGCCCGTCCCGACCCCAACCGCTTCGTCGGGCGCGACGTCCTCGGCGAGCCCGACATGCGCGCCTACTTCCTGCCCAACAACTGCGGCAAGGAAGCCATCACGCTGAACCTCGGCGAGGCCGAGGGCCGCGCGCTGCTCGGCGACCTCGTCGCGCGCCTGCCCGTCGACGTGTTCGCCACCAACCAGCGGCCGCGCAATTACACATCCCTCGGCATCGACGACGACACGCTTCGCGCGCGCAAGCCGGATCTGATCTGGCTCGGTATCAGCGGCTTCGGTCCCGCCCACGACGAGGCCGCCTACGACCCGGTGCTCCAGGCGCGCGCCGGCCTCATGGCGCTCACCGGCGAGGCGGGCGGCGCGCCCACGCCGTTCGGCCTGCCCATGGTCGACCTCGGCGCCGCCGAGCACGGCTTCGGCGAGGTCATGAAGGCGCTCTACCACCGCGCGCGCACGGGGGAGGGCGCGCGCATCGACGTGTCGATGTTCCGCAGCGCCGTGTCGTGGATGGTGTCGCCCGTCGTCCTCGACAGTCTCGGCGAGCGGATCACGCGGCGGGGGAGCACGCACCAGTTCTTCGCGCCGGTGGCGGTGTTCGCCACGGGCGACGGGCACGTGTACGTGGCCGTCGGCAACGACGCGCAGTGGGCCGCGCTCGCACGGTTGCCCGCCTTCGCGGGCGTCGACCGGCCGGAGTACGCGGCCAACGCGGGCCGCATCGCCGACGTAGGCCGCCTGCACCCCGCCCTCGCCGAGCGCTTCGCCCGCCTCACCACCGCGGCGGCGCTCGCCCTGCTGCGGGCCGCCGGCGTGCCGGTGGCGGCGGTGGCCGCCCTGCCGGACGTCGTCGCCGATCCCCTCGTCGCTCCCGGCCTCATGCGCGTGCGCGACCCGCGCACCGGCGTCACCATCGTGCTGCCCCCGCCCCCCGTCGGCGACCCGCCGCCGCTCGCGTTTCCCCCGCGCCTGGGTGAGCACACGGGGGCGGTATTCGCCGCCGCCGGCTGCGATGCCGCCCGCCTCGCGGACCTGCGCCGGCGTGGGATCGTGTGAGGGCGACGCCGGCTTCGCCGGCCGGCCGACCGCACCGTTCGCCCCGTCGGCCTGATGCTCCACGGGCGCACGCGGCTCTGCTAGAGTTCCGGCGGGAGCGTACAACCATGGCGACCGTCGTCATACGGGTGCCGAACGCGCACGGTGGTGAAAACGGTGTGATCACAGTGGTGGGGGGAAAGTCATGACGAGTTCGTCGAGGTGGTGCGCGAGCGTTCTCCTGGCCCTGATCGTCGCCGTCATCCCGAGCGCCGCCTTCGGGCAGCCCGAACTCATCGGTGACTATCACAAGGCGCTCGAAGGTCTCTTCGATCGCTGGAACAAGCGCGAAGTCCAGGACCGGGGAGCGCTCAAGAACATGCTCCTCCCGGCGCTCTCGGCGCGTGCCGAAAATCGGCCTGCCGGGTACGAGGATCAGGACTGGCTTCGCGAAATCACGGCGAAGATCGACAACGACGTGCCCGGGAAGATCACGCCCAAGCTGCCGGTGGCGGACGATGCGAGGAAACGGTACATCGACTATGTCAGGGTGTACCGGTTGCCTCTGTACGTCCGGCCCGACGTTCGGCTCCGCGTCCCCGGGCTTGCTCCGGACCAGGATCTTCAACCGAAGACGTTCTTGCTCCTGAGCATCGCGGAGCGCGAAGCCATTCTCGATCGTGACTCCCAGATTCGCTTCAAGCATCTGCGCCGCGCGATGTTCTTCTGGCTCACCGGGCTGTTCCCGTGATGTTGACGCGGCGACGCCTCGTACGGCGCCCGCGGGCGCGGAGTGGTTTGCCGAGGCCGGGCCGGCGGCGTAGTGTGACCCTCGTGAGCCGCCACCTCGGTCCCACGCCGGCGCGATGAACGACCTCTTCTACCTCACGGATGAGCAGCGCATGATCCGGGATCTCGCCCGAACGATCGCGCGCGAGCGCATCGCGCCCCACGCCGCGCATTACGACGAGACGGAGACGTACCCCGAGGAGTCCATGCGGGCGATCAAGGAGTCGGGCCTCTTCGAGATCTGGGTGCCGGAGCAGTACGGCGGCTCGGACATGGGCTGCCTGGCCCTCGCGCTGGCCTCCGAGGAGATCTCCGCCGCCTGCGCCGCCACCGGCACGCAATATCTCGACCAGCCGCTGGGCGGCCTGCCCATCCTGCTCTTCGGGACGGAGGCGCAGAAGAAGACGTATCTGCCCGGCCTCGCGACAGGCGGCCTGCTGTCGGCATTCTCACTCTCGGAACCGGGCGCCGGCTCCGACGCGGCGGGGCTCACCACGACGGCCGTCCGCAGGGGCGATCACTACGTGCTGAACGGCGCCAAGCAGTGGTGCACCAACGGCGACCACGCTGACGTCATCACGGTGTTCGCCACCGTGGATCGGTCCCAGCGCGCCAAGGGCGTCACCGCCTTCCTCGTCGACAAGGACACGCCCGGCTTCTCGGTGGGCAAGAAGGAGCGGAAGATGGGCATCCGCGCCTCGCCCACGGTGGCGCTGCACTTCAGCGACTGCGCGGTGCCGGTGTCGCAGCGACTGGGTGCGGAGGGGGAGGGCTTCAAGATCGCGATGCGCACGCTCGACATCACCCGGCCCGCCACGGGGGCGATGGCGGTCGGGATCGCGCAGGCGGCGCTGGATGCGGCCGTCCGTTACGCGGCGGAGCGGCGGCAGTTCGGCCAGCCCATCGCCGCCTTCCAGGGCATCCAGTTCATGCTCGCCGACATGGCGATGGCCGTGCACGCCTCGCGGCTGATGATCCACCACTGCGCGCGGCAGGTGGATCACGGCATCACCGGCAACACCTACGAGGCCTCGATGGCCAAGTGCTTCGCGGCCGACAGCGCCATGAAGGTGGCCATCGACGCCGTGCAGATCTTCGGCGGCTACGGCTACACGCGCGAGTTCCCCGTGGAGCGCTACATGCGCGACGCCAAGATCATGCAGATCTACGAGGGCACGAACCAGATCCAGCGCCTGATCATCGCCAAGGAGCTGCTCGCCGCGGCACCCTGACCCGGTTCCCGACAAGGAAAAAATGTTCCCATCCGGGGCCTCTTTCCGCGTGCATCCGGCGGCAGGCTTGGTATCGTTGTGAATCTTGGAAGACCGCGTCCACCGCGACTTGGCGCGCAGGCCGTGATCTGATGGGCCAGGCCCTTCGGTCGTTGTCGGGCATTCACGTGCTCTTCGTGGACGACAACGTCGACGCGCGCGAGATCGTCGGCTCCTACCTGCGCTATGACGGCGCCATCGTCCAGGTCGCCGCCTCCGCCGAGGCCGCGCTCGACGCCTACCGGCGGGTGACGCCCGACATCGTGATCACGGATCTGTCGATGCCCGGCCGCGATGGCATGTGGCTGCTGAATGAGATCCGCAAGGCCGTCCGCGGGTTCGCCGTCCCGGTCATCGCGCTCACGGCGTTCGGCGGGCGCTACGATCGCGCGCTCATGCTGCGCCAGGGCTTCGACGATTACCTCACCAAGCCCGTGTCCGCCGAGCACATCTGCACGGCGGTCGCCCGCTTCGTCGGCCGCTAGCCGAAACTATTCATGAACCACACCCGCCGGTGAGTCTTGTCGCCGGCCGGGCGCTCGTCGGGGTGCAGGGACCCTGTACGTGCGGACCCACGTCGGCGGATCGAGGAGCATCGCGGCTTTGCCGCGACGCTGCCGAGCGCGGGGGGCTTGG
>JBBDXO010000257.1:0-1988 GCA_040902295.1 Candidatus Rokuibacteriota bacterium
GCCAGGACGTTGCCCACCCGCACGCACTCCGGCTCCGGCGCCACCTTCACCACGGCCTTGCCGGTGTTGTGGACCTGCCAGGCGATCTCCCAGCCTTTGGCCTCGCTGCACGAGATGGCTTTCTGGAGCTGGCTGACCACCTGCTCGAAGGTGTGGCACTCGCAGTTGTGGAGGATGCAGATCCACGGCGGGGCCAGCTCGGTGCCGGTGGTCTCCTCGACGTCGGCGTAGGGGGCGGGCTGCTCGCTCACGACCTCAGTATCTCACCGGCTCAGGCGCGGTCACCGAGAGCGCCGGAGGCGCGCAGGGCGGCGATGCGGTCGGCGGGATAGTCGAGCAGCTCGGCAAGGATCTCGTCCGTGTGCTGGCCGAGGGCGGGGGCGGGCGCGGGGGCGGTGATGGCGCCCGCCGTCTTCACCGGGGAGCCGACCTCGCGGATGACGCCGAAGTGCGGGTGCTTGACCTCGATGATCATGTCGCGCGCAACGACCTGCTCGTCCTCCAGCGCCTGCCCCACGTCATTGACGGGCGCGCACGGCACGCGGCCGCGCAGGCGGGTGAGCCAGTCGTCCGTCGTCCGTTCCTGGAAGCGCGCCTTGAGCAGGGGGATGAGCGCCTCCTTGTGGGCGAGGCGGTCCTCGAAGGTACGAAAGCGGGGATCGGCGGCCACCTGCGGCAGCTCGAGGACCTCCAGCAGGTTGTCCCAGAACTTCGGCTTGTTGCAGAAGATGACGAGCCAGCCGTCGCGGGTGGGGAAGTTCTGGGCGGGCACGAGCGACTGGTGGCCGGAATCGGCCACGCGCGAGGGGTGCCAGTCGCGGTTGAGCGCCCAGATGGCGAAGTACGACAGCATGCTCACGGCGGTGTCGAGGAGCGAGATGTCGATGTCGCGCCCCACGCCGCTGCGCTGCGCGTCCCACAGGCCCGCCATCAGCCCGGCCATCGAGGCGTAGCCGCCCGCGAAGTCGATCACGGACACGCCGCACTTGCCGGGCGGGCCGTCGGGCTCGCCGGTGATCGCCATGTAGCCCGCGTAGCCCTGGATCAGGTAGTCGTACGCCGGCTCCGCGGCGCGCGGCCCCGTCATGCCGAAGCCGGAGAGCGAGCAGCACACGATGGCGGGATTGACCTCGCGCAGCGCCGCGTACGTCAGCCCGAGCTTGGCGGGCTGGTCGCCGCGCAGGTTGTTGTAGACGGCGTGCGAGCGGCGCACGAGGTCGTGGAAGACCGCCGTGCCCTCGGGATGCTTGAGGTCGAGGGTGAGCGACTTCTTGCCCCGGTTGAACGACTGGAAATAGAGCGAGTCCGCCTCGCCGGCGTAGGGGCCGACATATCGGGAGACATCGCCGCCCACTCCGGGGTCTTCGATTTTGATGACCTCTGCGCCCATGTCGGCGAGGAGCTGGGTGCCGAAGGGGCCGGCGCCGAACTGCGAGACGGAGACGATGCGGAGTCCCTCGAGCGGTGGACGGCTCATGCGGGCAGCTTTCCTTCCCCCATCGTGGCGTGGTTCTTCTTCGGCACGAGCGCGGTGCGCCGGAAGGTCATCACCCGCTCGCCGCGCTGGTTGGTCACGCGCGTCTCCACCGACACCGTGCCGCGGTCGCCCTTGGACGACTCGCGCTTGTCGAGCACGGTGGACTCCGAGTAGATCGTGTCGCCGATGAACGTCGGCTGCTCGTGGGTGATCTTCTCGATCTCGAGATTGGCGATGGCCTTGCCCGAGACGTCGGCCACCGTCATGCCGATGCCGATCGAGAAGACGAGCGGGCCCAGCACCAGCCGTTGCCCGTGCTGCGAGAACTTCTCGGCGTAGTGCGCGTCGCTGTGGATCGGGTGCTGGTTCATCGTCAGCAGCGCGAACCACGTGCAGTCGCTCTCGCTGATCGTCCGCCCGGGCCAGTGCTTGAGCACCTCGCCAACGGTGAACTCCTCGAAGTAGCGGCCGTAGGCCATCACGCTCCTCTACGCGGTGTTCCGGCGCGCGT
>JBBDXO010000258.1:0-13469 GCA_040902295.1 Candidatus Rokuibacteriota bacterium
CGGCGACAGGACTCGCCGGCGGGTGTGGTTCGTGAATAGTCCCCCGGCTAGCCCTACGGCTGGCCCAGCTTTTTCAGCAGCTCGGAGAGCGGGAGGTCGGCGAGGGAGTCCAGGCGGAGGTCGGCGGCGCTGAGGTCGAGCTGGGCGGTGAGCGGGTTGGGAACGGCCACGCAGCGCATGCCCGCGCGCTTGGCGGCGAGGATGCCGTTGGGCGAGTCCTCGAGGGCGATCGCGTGGCGCGGGTCCACGCCGAGGGCGTCGCACACCGCGCGGTAGAGGGCGGGGTCCGGCTTCACCTGCTCCACGTCGTCGGCGCACCGGATGGCGTGGAACCGCTCGATGAGTCCCAGCCGCGCGAGATGGCCGCCCACCCACTGCCGGGACGAGCTGGAGGCCACGCCCACGCGCAGCCCGAGGGCGGCCGCATCGTCGAGGTACGCCGGCACGCCGGGACGGACCTCCTGGGCGGCGATCAGCTCGCGCATGCGCCGCTCACGCGTAGGGTGCAGCGCGGCGAGGTCGAGCGGGCGCCCGATCTGCCCGGCCAGGTGCGCCCAGGGGTCGAAGACGTTGGCGGTGCCGATGCAGTGGGCCCAGGTCTCCAGGGCGAGGCGGGCGCCGTGCGCCTCGTAGATCTCCTGCCAGCACTGGAACTCCGGCACCTCCGTGTCGAGGATGAGCCCGTCGAAATCGAAGACCAGGAGGGCGGCGCTCACACCAGGTAGAAGGGGCGGGCGCCCTCGCGGCGGTACGGAAAGCGCGCGATGACCTCGGGGTCCGGATCGGCGCCGAGACCGGGGCCGTCGGGGACGGCGACGAATCCATCCACGCAGCGCGGCGGCTGCAGCAGCAGCGCGGGCGAGAGCTCGCCGGGGGGGAACTCCACGTACGGCACGCCGGGCGTGGAGGCCGCCACGTGCAGGGTGGCGGCGAGGCCGGGGCCGAAGTAGAACGAGTGGGGCACGAACGTCACGTTGGCGGCGGCGGCGAGGACGGCGATCTTCTTCATCTCCGCGATGCCGCCCACCTTCGTCACGCTCGGCTGCACGATGTCGGCCGCGCCCGCCCGCACGATCTCGCGGAAGGCGAACACCGTGGCCTCGTTCTCGCCGCACGCGATGGGGATGCGCACGGTGTCGCGCACGCGCGCGAGGCCGGCGTAATCCTCCGGCGGCCACACGGGCTCCTCGAGCCAGCGCAGGTCGTAGCGCTCGAGCTGGCGCCCGATGCGCACGGCGTCGTCGACGCTCCACGGGCAGTTCGTGTCGAGCATCAGCTCCACGGCGTCGCCCACCGCCTCGCGCGCGACCGCCACGGACTCCACGTCCACCTGGTGCAGCTTGACGGCGGTGTAGCCCTGCTGGGCCATGGCGGCGGCCGCCCGGCCCACGTCCGACGGCTTGTCGTAGCGCAGCAGGCTGGCGTACGCGCGCAGGCGCGGCTGGCAGAGGCCCCCCAGCAGCTCGTACACGGGCACCCCGCGCGCCTTGCCGACGACGTCCCACAGCGCCAGCTCGACGCCGCTCACCGCCATCATGGCGAGGCCGCGGCGGCCCCAGATCATCAGCGCGCGGTGCATGCGGTCGACGAGGCTCTCGATGCGCGTGGGATCGGCGCCGACGACGAGGGGCGCCAGCGCCTCCTCCACCACGTTGCAGACGGCCAGCGGCGCGCCGTACGCGAAGGCCTCGCCCCACCCCACGATCCCCTCGTCGGTGGCCACGCGCACGAGGATCTGCTTGCCCGCGCCCGCCGCCCACGACGACACCACGGGCGCGCTCTCGCGCAGCGGCAGCGCGAGCGCGATCGCCTGCACCTCCACGATCTTCATGTGAGATCTCCCAGCCCGTACTCGCTCCACCGCTGCCGCACCCGGGCCTCGTCCTCCGCCGCCGGCCGCACGGTGGGCGGGAAGCGCTCGTTCGACCACTCCGCCCTGCGCTCGAACTTCCACGAGCGCGTGGCGTCGATGAGCACACGGTTCCACAGGCCGGTGCCGAGGCGGCTGACGTCGCGGTCGGCCAGCGGCGTGGAGGGATCGATGGGCGAGCCGAAGATGCCCGGGAAGATCACGAGGCCGTCCTCGCCCGCGTTGACCCGGTGGGCGAAGGCCCAGTCGAGCTGCTCGTAGGACGACACGTCGATGTCCTCCTCGACGACGATGACGTTCTTGTAGCGATACTGCGCGGCGCTGTTGCCCCACAGCGCGGCCGCGATCTGCTTGGGCTGGCCCTGATAGTGCTTGGTGATCTGCACGCAGATGTTGACGCCGTTGGTGATGGGATGGACGTAGACGTCGCGGATGCCCGGGATGCCGGCGCCGTTGAGGATGTTCCACGCGATCGCCGCCCGCTGCACGGACGACATGACGCTGTTCTCGCTGTACGAGCCCGGCAGCGTGCCCTCGAGGCAGCCGCGGAAGATGGGCTGCCGGCGGTGCGTGATGCACGTGATCTTCATCGTGGGCCGCCTCGTGGGCACGTCCGACACGTAGCCCGTGAACTCGCCGAAGGGCCCCTCCAGCTCGTAGGAGTCGGGGTCGTCGCTGATGAATCCCTCGAGGACGATCTCGGCGCTCGCCGGCACCTCGAGGTCGACGGTCTCGCACTTCACGAGCTCGGCGGGCTCGCCGCGGTAGGCGCCCATGACGTCGTACTCGCACACGCCGGCCGGAATGGGCGATCCCGCCAGGAAGGGCATGATGGGATCCCACCCGATGACGCAGGCCACGGGCATCGGCTCGCCCTTCGCCGCGTATTTCACGAAGTGCTGGCCCCAGTGCTGGCCCCCCTTGATGAGCAAGAAGGGCGTGGTGTCGGGCCGGCTCACCATGCCGCGGTAGATGCCCACGTTCATGACGCGCGTGTCCGGATCGCGCGTGACGATGCCGGAGAAGGTGTGGATGTAGCGGCCGCCCTCCCGGTACTGCCACCTGGGGACGGGGAACTGGTTCTGGTCGATGTCGCCGCCCGTGAGCACGACGTCCTTCACCGGCCCCGTGCGCACCACGCGGGGGGCGATCGTCTCCCGGTTCTTCTTCATGACGTACTGCACGAGCTCGGCGTTGCCGACATCCTTGGGAAAGCCGAGGGCGAGCGCCAGGCGGCGCCGGTCGCCGAGGCCCCCGGTGAAGAGCTGCGTGCAGCGCGCCCCCTTGCCGTAGCCCTTGATGTTCTCGAAGAGCAGCGCGGGCCCCTTCTTTTCCAGCACGCGCCGGGCTACCGCGCCGATCTCGCGGTCCCAGTCCACCTCGGCGCCGATGCGCCGCAGCTCGTTGTCCTTCTCGAGGAGCGTGATCCACTGCCGCATGTCCACGAAGCCCTTGGTCATCCCTGCCCTCCACCTGCGTCTCGATATAGTACAGTCCGATGTCCGTCGCCGGCCGCGCGCGCCTTCCGGACCCGGAAGACCTGTCTCGTGACCACCGCCAGCAGCAGGAGCAGGCCGCCGAGATCCGTGTAGAACTCCGGCACGATCAGCGTGGGCGCCGCCACGAACAGCAGGAGCCGCTCCGGCCACGTCGTGGGCGCCACGAGGAACCTCACGACCCCGGCCGCCATCGCCACCGCGCCGCAGGCGGCGGTGAGGGTCGCCGCCAGGATGTGCACCACCGGCGCGTCCATGATGAGCGCCTGGTTGTAGGCGAAGCCGTAGGCGACGATGAAGGCGGGCAGGCTCAGGCTGAAGGCCAGCCACCCCGTCTCCCAGACCGTGGCCCCCGACAGGCCGGCCGCCGCGTACGCCGCCAGCGCCACCGGGGGCGTCACCATCGACAGGCAGGCGAAGTAGAAGACGAACATGTGCGCGGCCATGGGCGGGATGCCGAGGTTGATCAATGCCGGGGCCATGAGCACGGCGGTGAGGATGTAGGCGGAGGTGGTGGGCATGCCCATGCCGAGGACGATGCAGACCACCATGGCCAGCACGAGCGTGGGCAGGAGCTGGCCGCCCGACAGCGTCAGCAGCAGGCTGGTGAACTTCAGCCCCAGCCCGGTCTGCACGATGGTGCCGATGATGATGCCGGCCGCGGCGCAGGGCACCGCCACCGCGATGCTGCGCTCGGCGCCCGCGCGCAGCGCCACCACCACCTCGCGCGGCCCCATCCGCGTCGCCCGCGACAGCCAGCTCACCGCGATGGCGAGGGTGCCCGCGCGCAGCGCGGCGGTGGTGGGCGAGTAGCCCTCGAGGATCTGCCACACGAGGTAGGCCAGCGGCACGATGAGGTGGCCCCGGCGCCACATCCCCGCGCGCACCTGCCGCATCTCGTCGGCCCCGAGGCTCGTGAGACCGTCGCGCACCGCCACCAGGTGGACCGCCGCGAGCAGGGCAACGTAGAAGAGGATGGCGGGAATGATGGCCGCCTTGACGACGGACAGGTAGGGCACGCCCATCATGTCCGCCATGACGAAGGCGGCCGCGCCCATGACGGGCGGCATGATCTGGCCGCCCGTGGACGCCACCGCCTCCACCGCGCCGGCGAAGCGGGCGCTGTAGCCCACGCGCTTCATGAGCGGGATGGTGAAGACCCCGCTCCCCACCACGTTGGCCACCGCGCTGCCGTTGATGGTGCCGAAGAGGCTGCTGGCGACGACCGCGATCTTGGCGGGGCCGCCCCGGAACCAGCCGCCGACGGAGGTGGCGAGGTCGATGAAGAAGCGGCCGCCGCCGGAGGCCTCGAGCACGGCCGAGAACAGCACGAAGTAGAAGACCACGTCGGCCGACACCCCGGTGGGGACGCCGAACAGCCCCTCCATGGTCAGCAAGTTCACCTCGACGAAGGTGGCGAGCGGGATGCCCCGGTGCTCGAGCGGGCCGGGCAGCCACGGACCGACGAAGCCGTAGACGATGAAGACCAGGGTGACCACCGTGAGCGCCGCGCCGAGGATGCGCCGGGTCACCTCGAGCACGAGGGCGATGACGGCCAGCCCCAGCACGTAATCGAAGGGACGCACGTCGTCCACGAACGGAATGCGCGTCACGATGCGCTCGTAGTCGAGGTAGACGTAGCCGACGAGCGTGACGCACACGGCCAGCGTGGCGGCGGCGAAGAGGCCGAACCGGCCCACCCGGGTGTCCTCCTCGTCCAGCCCCACGCGGACGCGGAGGGAAGCCACCGCCAGCGCCAGCGCCACGTGGACCACGCGCACCTTGAGCGGCTCCACGAGCGCCAGCGCGCCCGCGTAGATCTGGAACAGGGACCAGCCGACGGCGAGGGCGCCGGCGGTCCAGGCCGCGGCCCGGAGCATCCCGGCGCCGCGGCCCGGCTCCTGGCCCGCCGACATCGGCCGTGCTACTTCAGCCAGCCCTTCTCGCGATAGTACTTCTCGGCGCCGGGGTGCAGCGGCAGGCCGACCAGCTCCGGCTTCCACGCCTGGGCCGGCTCGAACTGGGACAGCCCCTTGTGCGCCGCCACCAGCGCCGCCTTGTTCTCGCCGATGGTCCTGGTGACCGTGTACACGAGGTCGGCGTCGACGTCCTTGTGGGTGATGAACACGGTGGGGAAGCCGACGGTCGGGGTGGTCTGGTCCATGCCGCGGAACATCCCTCCCGGCATCGTCTGGTTGCCGTAGCTGAACATCTCGCGCATCTTGGTGGCCGCCTCGCCGGTGATCGGCAGGAAGCGAATGTCGCTTTGCTGCGCGATCTCCGTGATCGAGGGGTGGGCGGGGGTGACGACCGCGATGATCGTGTTCATCCGGCCGTCCTTGATGGCCGTCGTCATCGTCGGGTAGTTGGTGTGGGCCACGCTGCCGCCCGCCTTGCGGATGTCGTCGTAGGTGAGGCCGAGCGCCTCCATGAGGTTGCGCGCCCCGTACTCGCCCGCCGAGCCGACGGGCAGCGTGCCGAGGCTCACCTTGCCGCGCTGCTCCTTGAGGTCGGCCAGCGAGGTGATGCCGGAGTCGGCGCGCACGAGCACGGCCAGGTAGTACGTGTCCATGCCGCCCGCCACGCCGCGCAGCATGTCGAGCTTCTGGTCGTAGGCGTGCTTGCCCTGCGCGGCCCACTGGTTGGTGAGCGAGAAGCTGAGCGCGAAGTTGGCCTTCTTCTGGGCGATCATCTTCGCGTTGCCGATCCCGCCCGACTGCGGCAGGACGTCGATCTTGGAGCCCCCCGGCAGGGCGGGACGCAGCAGGTCGGCGATGGCGGCCCCGTAGACGTACCAGGCGGTGCCGGGGCTGAGGGTGGCGATGATGACCTCGGCGGGCTTCTGCGCGCGGCCGAGCGAGGGCAGCGCCGCCACCACCAGGGCGGCGGCGATCATTCCGAGCACGAGCGAGCGGGTCAGGGTCTTGCCGGGCATTCGAGTTCCTCCTTTGGTTGGCATGAGGCTCGGGGCAACCGGACGATCTGTCAAGGGGCCGGGGACCGGTCAGGCACGGCCGTGCACGACCTCGCCGCCGACCATCGTCAGGCGCACGGGCATGGCGCCCAGCTCGTCGAGCGGCGCCGTGAGCGGATCGGCGTCGAGGACGGCGAGATCCGCGCGGCGGCCGACGGCCAGCACGCCGGCCTCGCGCTCGGCGAACGTCAGCCAGGCGCCGCCGGCGGTGAACGCGCGCAGCGCGTCCAGGCGGGTGATCCGCTCCGCGGGGCCGAGCACGTCGCCGGAGGTCATGTCGCGCCGGGCCACCACGGCGGCGAGCGCCAGCCACGGGTCGGCGGGCTTGTTGTCGGTGGCGAGCGCGAAGGGGATGCGCCGCCGCGCCAGCGTGCGGTGGGGCATCAGGCTCTCGGCGGCGCCGCCGGCGCGGGCGACTTCCTCGGCGGCCGAGCGCCACAGGTACGAGATCGGGTTGGTGGTCACCACCGCGCCCAGCCTGCGCATCCGCGCCAGATCGCGCGCGCCCGCCACGTTGAGGTGGACGAGCACCCAGCGCAGGTGCCGGATGGGCGTCTCGGCGTCGATGGCCTCCCAGACGTCCAGCACCTCGGGCAGACAGCGCGTGATCAGCGTGTTCACGCGCAGGCCGTGGCGCGCGGCGAGGGCGGCCTGCGCGCGATAGGCCGCCGGATCGTTCGCGGACTCGACGAAGCCGGCCCAGCCCGTGTACGGCTGCCCCGCGTGCAGGACGCGCGCGACCTCGGCGTCGCCGCCCCAGTGCAGGCAGATGCCGCCCACGCGCAGCCGGTCGTCCCCGAGGCCGGCGCCCCCCGCCCACGCCGCCAGCTCGACAATCGCGCGCGCGGCCTCGTCGGCGCCGGCCCACGTCGGGCTCAGCGCCAGCGTGCAGCGCAGGGCGAGGCGGCCCGCCGCGTGCGCCTCGCGAAACACGCGCAGCACCTCGGGCGCCACGCCGTGGCCTTCGTACACGGCCGTCACGCCGCGCGCGGCATAGCGGCGCTGGGCGTCGGCGAGCGCCCGCAGACGGTCGGCGTGCGTGAAGCGCGGGGCCGCGCGCATGAGCGTGAACTCCAGGATCTGGATGAGGTTGTGCTCGACGAAGACGCCCGTGGGCTCGCCCACGCCGTCGCGCAGGATATCGACGCCCTTCGGCGGCACCGTCTCGCGCGTGACGCCCGCCGCCCGCAGGGCCGCCGAGCTGGCGATCGAGTACACGGGTGGCTTGTTCCAGTAGCCCCAGATGCCGCGGATGTAGACGGGCCGGTCGGGCACGGCGGCGTCGAGGTCGGCGCGCGTGGGCCAGCGGCCCTCGGCCAGGCAGCCGGGCGCGTCGCGATAGAAGGGCGGCGTGCCGAGCGGCATCGTGACGAGCCACTCGCCGGGGGCGCGGCCGGCGGCAAGGCGGCGCAGCCGCACGCCGAGATCGGCGATGGAGCGGCAGCCGGCCAGCGAGGGACACAGGTGCTTGAGCCCTTCGCGGTCGAGGTGCGCGTGGCCGTCCACGAGGCCGGGGATCACCGTGGCGCCGCGCAGGTCGACCACGCGGGTGCTCCGCCCGCGCCATGCGCGGACCGCGTCGCGGCCGCCGACGGCCGCGATGCGCCCGCCGCCGATGGCGACACTGGTGGCCGCCGGCTGCCGGCGATCGAGGGTGAGAATCCGCCCGTTCTGGAAGATCCAGTCGGCGGCTATCTCATCCACCCTTTCCCATCAGGCATAGGACAACCGGGCGCCCTGCGCGCGCGCGGGATCGAGCGGACGGCGGGCCGCGCCCGCGGTGCGCAGGGTCGCCGCGTACGGCGAGGGGCCGCGGGCGGCGAGCCAGTCCTTGATGGCGCCCGCACCGGCGGGCGCGAGGAACTCGAAGACGTGGGGCCCGATCGTGAACCGCACGCCGGCCCCCGCCAGCTCCGGCCGCGTGACGTCCTCGCCGGGCGCGCCGAGCACGGAGGCGTACCAGCCGCGCACGCGGGCGAGGTCGTCGACGGCCACCGTCACCGTGCCGACGCCGGTGACGCCGTTGGCATGCGTGCGCTCGCGCGGCACGCGCTCGTCACGGCCCGTCTCGTCGGCGATGATGAAGGGCGCCACGCCGCGGTGCGCGCCGCGCGCCAGCGAGAAGATCCAGCGGATGTCCTTGCCGTCCGGGCGCTTGCGGTTGCGGTTCTCCGGCTCGCCAATGTCCACGCCCGCGCGGCGCAGGGCGACCGTGTCGCCCGGCAAATCGTCCGTCTGCAGGCAGAAGTCCACGAGCCCCTGCCCTTTCTGGAGCGGCGCGAACCAGCGGTGATCGTCGCGCGGCTCGTAGAAGGCGATCAGCTCCAGGTAGGCGCCGTCCTGGAAGGCGATGAGCGCGTTGTAGGTGCCGATCCCGGTATGACGCCCGCCCTCCACCACCGTGAAGCCGAGGGCCGTGTAGCTGGCACGGGCCGCCTCCAGATCGTCGACCGCGATGACGAGGTGATCGATGCCGGTGAGCATCAGCGACTCCGGAAGGCCGGCGCGACCTCGGCGAGGAAGCGCTGGAGCTGGCCCGCCTGGTCCCAGGAGGCGAGGCGAATGGCCATGTGGCCGAGGCCGGCGGCGAAGTACTCCTGGAACTGCGCGATACATTGCCTGGGGCTGCCCGCGATCGTCCACTGCTCGACGAACTTCGCCGAGAAGTTGGCGGTGTAGTACTTGTCGAGGAATCTCTTGCTCTCCTCGAGCGCCGCCGGGCGGTCGTCGTTGACGTTCAGGTTGTGATAGAGGGCGCTGCCGATGGCGGCGGGGTCGCGGCCCTCTTCCTTCGCCATCGCCTGGATGCGGCCGAACTCGTCGCGGAAGCCGGCGGGCGTGAGCTTGTTCGTCATCCAGCCGTCGGCATAGCGCGCCACCCGCCGGAAGCTGCGCTCCACCACCGCCTCCGCGGCGCTGGCGCCGCCCTTCCACGTGAGCCCGGTGGGATTGGAGGCGATCCAGATCGGGCACGGCTGCTGCAGGGGCTGCGGCTGCAGCGAGACGTTGTCGAAGGAATGGAAGCGGCCGTGATGCGAGGCGCCCTGCTCGGAGAAGAGCTTTCTCAGGATCACGATCCCCTCCTCCAGCCGCTCCACGCGCTCCGCAGGCTGCACGCCCATGACGGCGTGCTCGAGCGCCTGCGCCGCGCTCATCTCGTTGGGCCCGCCCAGGCACACGGCCAGCCACGCGCGCCCGCCCGAGATGACGTCGAGGCTCGCCCACTGGTGGGCGAGCATCACGGGCTGGCGGTGCACGAAGGTGGCCATGCACCCCACCCCCAGCCGCACCCGGCGCGTCACCGCGGCGAGGGCGGACAGCAGCGTGACCGACTCCAGCCGCGGCTTGGCGAGCAGGCTGTCGCCCACCCACACCGTGTCGAAGACGGCCGTCTCCTCCGCCTGCACGGCGATGTCGAGGAGATCGCGCACCGTGAGGGCGCCCAGCACCACCGCGCGATTGCCGAGAATGATTCCAAACGAGCTCGCCACGTCTATCTCCCCAGGTATGTTGGTGGCCGCTTCTCCAGGAAGGACTTCACGCCTTCCTCGTAGTCGTGGGTCGAGCGCAGCCAGGCGTAGGCCTTGCGCTCGAGCTCCAGCGCCGTCTCCAGCGGCGCCTCCGCGCCGCGGTCGATCACCATCTTCAGCGTACGCAGCGCCAGCGGCGCGCGCTCGGCCAGCTCGCGGGCGAGCGCGCCCACCGCCTCGTCGAGGCCGCCGTCGGGCACCGCCTGCGTGATGAGGCCCCACGCCTCCGCGCGCTCCGCGGACAGCCGCTGGCCCGTCATCATGAAGAGCTTGGCGCGCGTCATGCCCATGAGGCGCAGGGCGCGCTGCGTGCCGCCGCTGCCGGGAATCATCCCCAGCCGCACCTCGGGAAACGCGAACTCCGAGCGCATGGTCGCGATGCGGAAGTCACACGCCACCGCCAGCTCGAGGCCGGCCCCCATCGTATACCCGTCGATGGCCGCGATGACCGGCTTGCGGCACTTCTCGGCCGCCGTGAGCGTGTCGCCCCACCGCTCGAGATCGGCGGGGGACTGCAGCAGGAACTCGGCCACGTCGCCGCCCGCGCTGAAGGCCTTGCCGCCCGCGCCGCGAAGGACGACCACACGGATCGCCTCGTCGGCCTCGACCTCCCGGAAGAGGCCGGGGAACTCGTTGCGCATGGCCACCGTCATCGTGTTCATCTTCGACTGGCGGTCGATCCAGATGGTCGCCACCGCCCCCTGCCGCTCCAGCCTGAGGAACTCGCTCATGACGTGATCTCCGAGTACTGACCATCGCGGAGCAGGCGGCGCAGGATCTTGCCCGACGCGGTCTTGGGAATGTCCTTCACGAACACGACCCGCCGCGGCCGCTTGAACGGTGCGAAATCGGCGCTCGCGCGGCAGTGCGCGTCGAGCATGTCCGCCGTGAGCCCGGGCCCCCGCGGCACCACGAAGGCCACCACGCGCTCGCCCCACTTGTCGTCCGGCTCGCCGATCACGGCGACTTCCTGAACTCCGCGGTGACGGGCGAGCACGTCCTCCACCTCGACGGGATGGATGTTCTCACCGCCGCTGATGATCATGTCGTCGACGCGGCCGGCCACGTGCAGCTCGCCCGCCTCGTCGAGGTAGCCCATGTCGCCCGTGAAATACCAGCCGTCGCGCAGCGCCCGCTCGTCGGCATCCGGCCGCTGCCAGTAGCCCGCGAACGCCTCGTCGGAGGCGAGGCTGGCGATGATCTCCCCCTTGTCGCCCGGCCTCACCGTCTCCTCCGGGGCGACGCGCCGCTCGCTGCTGGCGGTGACCACCCGCACGGCGGAATGGACACCCGCACGCCCGGCGCAGCCGGGCCGCTCCTGCACGCGGGGCCGCACCGTGAAGGTGTAGATCTCCGTGGAGCCGTAATGGTTGACGAAGACCGCAGGCCGGAAGGCGCGCTCGCAGCCTGCCGTGAGCGGCGCCAGCATGGGCGCCCCCGCGTAGGCGAGCCGGGTCACGGAGGCGACGTCGGCGCCCGCGAGCGCGGGGGCGTGGACGAGATCGTAGAAGAGCGTGGGGATCAGGTAGAGGGCGGTGAGCCGCTCGCGCTCGATCAGGCGCAGCGCCTCCGCCGCGCTCCAGTCCGGCTGGCAGACGAAGCAGCCGTTGACGGCGGCCATGCTCGTGAGCGAGTGGATGCCCATGGTGTGGTAGAGCGGCATCACGCCCAGCGTGCGCTCCCCCCACGTGTACCCGCACTGCACGACGTGCGCGAGGGCGCCCGCGTAATGGTTCTTGTGCGTGCGCGGCACGCCCTTCGGACGCCCCGTGGTGCCCGAGGTGTAGAGCAGGAGCGACAGGTCCGGCTCCGTCACGGGCGCGCCCGCCGCCGGCCCCGGGCGCTCGAGCTCGTCGAACGACACGGCGCCCGGCGGCGGGCCCTCGCCCACGAAGACGAGCCGGGTCGACGCGTCCGCCGCCGCCTGCACGGCGGCGGCGGTGGACGTCTCGAAGAGCGCCACGCGCGCGCCGCTGTCGTCGAGCAGGTAGCGCATCTCGCCGGCGGCGAGCCGGAAGTTCACCGGCGCCGCCACCGCGCCCATCGTCTGCAGGGCCCAGTAGGCGACGACGTGCTCGAGCCGGTTCCGGAGCGCGATGAGGACGCGGTCGCCCTTCGCCACCCCGAGGGCCCGGAGCCCCTCCGCCGTCGCCAGCGCGCGCGCGTGCAGCCCGGCGTACGACAGGCGCCGCCCGCCGTCCACCACCGCCTCCGCGGCGGGGCGGCGCCGCGCGGCGAGCTCGAGGAGCTGGGCGAGCGTCAAGGGACGAGCAGCACCTTTCCCTTGTTCTTGCGGTCGAGCACGTGCTGCACGGCGGCGCGCGCGTCCTTGAGCGGAAAGGCGCGGTCGATGACCGGCTTGAGCGTGCCCTCGACGATGTGGTCGAGCACGGTCTTCAGCTCGAGGATGGAGCCGAGGTTGGTGCCGACGATGCGGAGGTTCTTGGAGTACATGTGGCGCAGGTCGACGCGGCCCCAGTGGGTGTCGTGGGAGCCGATGGTGACCAGGGTGCCCAGGCGCGTGAGCGCGTACACGGATTTCTCGAACGTCTCGCCGCCGATGTGCTCGACGACGACGTCCACGCCGCGCTTGTTCGACCACGTCTTGGCTTCCTCGACGAAGTCCTGTGTGCGGTAGTTGACGACCCGGTCCGCGCCGAGCGACTTCGCGAAGTCGATCTTGTCGTCGGCGCCGACGGTGGTGATGACGCGCGCGCCGCACAGGCGCGCGATCTGGATGGCCGCGCTGCCCACGCCGCTGCCCGCCGCCTGCACGAGCACGGTCTGGCCCGCGCGCAGGTTGGCCTGGACGACGAGGGCGTGCCAGGCGGTGAGCATCGCGAGCGGCACCGCCGCCCCCTGCTCGAAGGAGATCGACTCCGGCAGGGGCAGGATGTTGGCGGCGGGCGCCTTCACCAGCTCCGCGTAGCCGCCGTCCCTGGCGGCGCCCAGGTAGCCGTAGCGCATGCACACGGTGCGCTCGCCGCGCAGGCAGTACTCGCACACGCCGCAGGAAAAGCCGGGGAAGATGATGACCCGCTGGCCCTTCGTCAGCCCCTTCACGCGCTCGCCCATCGTCTCGATGGTGCCGGTGACCTCGCAGCCGTTGACGTGGGGCAGTCCTTCGGGCGGCGGGTAGCGGCCGTCGAGGAGGAGCATGTCGACGTGGTTGATCGCGCACGCCTTCACCCGCACCACCACGTCGTTGGCGTCCGGCAAGGGGTCCTTGTAGTCGTCGTAGATGATCCGGTCGCTGCCGCCGTGCTCCTTGAAGAACGCTGCTTTCATGGGGTTGGCTTTCTCCTAGAAAGGGACTTCGGTGCGCTCGTCCTTCACCCGCCGGGCCTTGTGGTCCCAGCGCGGCAGGAGACCGGGCTCGGTGGCCTCGACGGTGACGCGGATCCCGAGGCCGACCTTGAGGGCGTCCGCGAGGGTGGCGCACAGCCCGTCGCGCTGGCCGCGCGACAGCGAGGGGGCGGGATCGATGCGCACGAGGATGTCGTCGAGGCCGTCCCGGCGCCGGAAGACGATCTGGAACTCGTCGACGCCGGCGTGCGGCCGCACGATCTCCTCCACGCGGCGCGGGTAGACGATGATGC
>JBBDXO010000259.1:0-1952 GCA_040902295.1 Candidatus Rokuibacteriota bacterium
GGCGCTCCAGGGGCCGCGACCACGTGGATGGTGGCCGCGTCGGACCGAGGGCGGCTGGGCGATTGGCTACATGGGGGGGGGCGCCGGGCCCCCCCCCCCCCCCCCCCGCTCCTCGATCCGCTGACGTGGGTCCGCACGTACAGGGTCCCGCACCCCCGAGCGCCGCCCGGCCCCGCCCGCCGCACGTCGGCGGTTTCGCACGCGTAGTGTTCGCCCCATCGCATGGAGCTTAGTCGGCGGGACCTGCTCAAGCTCTTGGCGATCGGGGCGGGGGCGGGGCTCGCGCCCAACGACGTCGAGGGCGCGGCGCGGGCGCCGGAGCGGCTGCTGGACTTCGAGGCGCTCGGCAATGTCACCCTCCTGCATGTCACGGATCCTCACGCGATGCTGTTGCCCGTGTACTACCGCGAGCCGGACACGCTCATCGGCGTCGGCCCCGAGCGTGGCACGCCGCCCTTCGTGACCGGAGAGGCGTTCTTGAAGGCGTATGCGATGGCGCCGGGGAGTGCGGAGGCGTACGCGTGTACGCACCTGGATTTCGCCACGCTGGCGGCGCGGTACGGGGCGATGGGCGGGTACGCGCACCTGGCGACCGTCGTGAAGCGGGTGCGGGCGGAGCGCGGTGCACGCGTGCTGCTTCTCGACGGCGGCGACACGCTGCAGGGGTCGGCGACGGCGTTGTGGAGCCGGGGGGAGGACATGCTGCGGGTGATCAACCAGCTCGGCGTCGATGTGTTTGCGCCGCACTGGGAGTTCACGTACGGGCTGGAGCGGGTGAAGGAGCTGTTCGGGGACCGGGAGCGGCGGGGGATGTTCGCGGGGGACTTCGTGGCGCACAACGTGTACGAGGCGGGGT
Organism: Candidatus Rokuibacteriota bacterium; assembly: GCA_040902295.1. GTDB lineage: Bacteria > Methylomirabilota > Methylomirabilia > Rokubacteriales > CSP1-6 > JBBDXO01. The sequence continues at coordinate 857 of JBBDXO010000259.1, forward strand.
GGGGCGATCCCGTGTTCCATCCGTACACGATCCGCGAGGTGGGCGGGGTGAAGGTCGGCGTCATCGGCCAGGCGTTTCCGTACACGCCGGTGGCGCACCCGCGGCGGCTCGTGGGCGAGCTGTCCTTCGGCATCCGGGAGGACCGCGTGCAGGCGCTCGTGGACGAGCTGCGTGAGGTGAGGAAGGTCGGGCTCGTGGTGCTCCTGTCGCACAACGGCCTCAGCGTGGACGCCAAGCTCGCCGCGCGCGTGAGCGGCATCGACGTGATCCTGGGCGGCCACACGCACGACGCCCTGCCGTTGCCGCTGCGCGTGGGCCGCACGCTCGTGGTGAACTCCGGCTCGCACGGCAAGTTCGTGAGCCGCCTCGACCTCGACCTGCGCGGCGGCGCGGTGGCGGGCTACCGGTACCGATTGCTGCCCATCCTGTCGGCGCACGTGCCCGAGGATCCGGAGATGGCCGCCCTCGTGCGCTCGCTGCGGGCGCCCCACGCGGCGCGCCTCGACGAGCGCCTGGCCGTCTCCGACTCCCTGCTCTACCGGCGGGGCAACTTCAACGGTCCCTTCGACGAGGTGCTGCTGGACGCGCTCCTCAAGCGGGCCGACGCCGAGGTGGCATTCTCGCCCGGCTTTCGCTGGGGCCTCACCGTGCGGCCGGGGCAGGCGATCACCCTCGGCGACGTGTACGCGCACACGGCCCTCACGTACGCGAACACGTGGGCGCGGCAGATGACCGGCGCCGAGATCCACGCCGTGATGGAAGACGTCGCCGACAACCTGTTTCATCCGGACCCGTACTATCGGCAGGGCGGTGACATGGTGCGGCTGGGCGGGCTCACGTACACGATCGATCCCGAGAAGGTCCGCGGCCGGCGCATCAGCGACATCCAGGTGGCGGGCCGCGCGCTCGACCCTGCGCGGCGCTACAAGAGCACGGGATGGGCGAGCCTGGGCGAGGCGAACGGCCCGCCCGCGTGGGAGGTGGTGGCCGCGCACCTGCGCGACGTCAAGCGAGTCAGGATCGACGCCCGCCCCCGGGTCACGGTGGTGGCGCGGCCCGTGTAGTAGGATACGCGCCATGTGGGGGCGCGCGCTCA
>JBBDXO010000260.1:0-9534 GCA_040902295.1 Candidatus Rokuibacteriota bacterium
GGCAGGGGGGCGAGGGCATCCGCGAAGATGGCCACGAGCAGGATGAGCAGCACGATCACGCCGCCCGCGAGCGCGAGGCGGTTGCGGGCGAGGCGGCGCAGCGCGTCGCGATAGAGACTGCTCGTGGCCGCCGCCGTGGGCGCCGGCGCGAGGTGAACGTCGAGGCTAGTACCGGATGCGGGGGTCGAGAACGCCATACAGTAGGTCCACGACGAGGTTCATGATGGCGAGGAAGGCGCCGTAGGTGAGGACGACCGCCATGATCATCGGGTAGTCGCGCCCCGTCATCGACTCCACGAAGAAGCGGCCCATGCCCGGCACGCGGAAGATCGACTCCACGAAGAAGGAGCCGGTGCCGACGGCGGCCGCCATCGGTCCCAGCAGCGTGAGCACGGGAATGAACGCGTTCTTGAGGACGTGCTTGAGGATCACGGGCGCCTCGCCGAGGCCCTTGGCGCGGGCGGTGAGCGTGTAATCGGCGCGGATGACCTCCAGCATGCTCGCGCGCGTGAAGCGCGCGACGATGCCGAGCGGCGCCAGCGCCAGCGTGAGGGTGGGCAGCACCCAGTGGCGCGGCGAGTCCCAGCCGCCGGTGGGAAAGAGCGGCACCATGAGCGAGAAGAGCACGATGAGAAAGACGGCGAGGACGAAATTCGGCACCGCCACCCCGAAGGTGGCCACGCCCACCGAGAGATAGTCCCAGCCGCGGTTCTGGTGGACGGCGGCGAGGACGCCGAGCGCGATGCCGCCCACGATCGCGATGGCGAGGGCCATGGCGCCGAGGAAGAGGGAGACGGGGAAGGCCTGGGCGAGGATCTCGCGCACGGAGCGCGTCTTGTACACGAAGGAGTTGCCGAAGTCCCCCTGCACGGCGTTGCCGACGAAGATGGCGAACTGCTGGGGCAGGGGCCGGTCGAGCCCGTAGTGGGCGGCGAGGTTCTTCTGCGCCTCCGGCGACAGCGGGTTGGCGCCTTCGGCGACGGGATCGAGCGGACTTCCCGGGGTGGCGTGCATCACCAGGAAGGTCACGAGCGCCATCGCGAGCAGCGTGGGTACGAGCCAGATGATGCGGGACAGCGCGTAGTGAAGCAACGAGCCTCCGATCGCCCGTCAGCGCCCTGAATCGGGTGCCCTACTATTTGGCAACGGTCATCGCGAGTCAAGCGCCAAGCCGCCCCGGCCGCGCCCGCGAGACGATTTGACGACGGCGGGCCCCCGCCGCAGACTCGGCTCCATGACGAAGCGCCCCGCGCGCGCATGACCGCCGAAGCCGGGCGTCTGGCGGAAGCCGTCGCGCGCACGCGCCACTGGCGGCGGTGGGGCCCGTACCTCTCGGAGCGGCAGTGGGGCACCGTCCGCGAGGATTACAGCGCGGCGGGTACCGCGTGGGAGTACCTGCCCCACGACCACGCGCGCTCGCGCGCGTATCGCTGGGGTGAGGACGGCATCGCCGGCATCTCGGACAATCACCAGCGGCTGTGCGTGGCGCTGGCGCTCTGGAACGGCGCCGATCCCATCCTGAAAGAGCGGCTGTTCGGTCTCACCGGCACCCAGGGCAACCACGGCGAGGACGTCAAGGAGTACTACTTCTACCTCGACTCCACGCCCACGCACTCGTACATGAAGTACCTCTACAAGTATCCCCAGGCGGCCTTTCCGTACGAGCGGCTCGTCGAGGAGGGCCGCCGCCGCACCCGCGAGGCGCCCGAGTACGAGCTGCTCGACACGGGCGTCTTCGACGGCGACCGCTATTTCGACGTGACCGTGGAGTACGCCAAGGCGTCCACCGACGACATCCTCATGCGCCTCACGGCGGTGAATCGCGGTCCCGATCCCGCCACCCTCCACCTCCTGCCCTCGGTGTGGTTTCGCAACACGTGGTCATGGGAGCCCGGCGCGCCTCGGCCCCGCCTCCGTGCCGGCGAGGACCGCCGTGGATACCGGATCATCGAGTGCGAGCATCACTCGCTGGGGCGCCGGTGGCTGGCCGCGGAAGGCGCGCCCGAGCTGCTCTTCACGGACAACGACACCAACACCGAGCGCCTCTACGGCGTTCGCGGCTCCGCCGCCTTCGTGAAGGACGGCATCAACGACTGCGTGGTGGCGGGCCGCACGGAGGCGGTGAATGCGGCCCGCGTGGGCACGAAGGCGGCCGCGCGCTACGTCGTCACGCTGGGGGCGGGCGAGAGCGCCGCCGTCTGTCTGCGTCTGTCCGACGCCCCGGCGCCCGCCGAGCCCTTCGGCGCGGTATTCCACGCGGTGATGACGGCCCGGCAGCGCGAGGCCGACGACTTCTACCGGCCGCTGGCGCCGCCCGGGTGCTCCGACGATGCGCGGCGGGTGCTGCGGCAGGCAGTGGCGGGCCTGCTCTGGAGCAAGCAGTTCTACCATCTCGACGTCGGCCGCTGGCTCGCGGGCGATCCCGGGCACCTGCGGCCGGCGCGCGAGCGGCTGCGCGGACGCAACAGCCAGTGGCGCCACCTGTACAACGAAGACGTCATCTCGATGCCGGACAAGTGGGAGTACCCGTGGTACGCCGCGTGGGACCTCGCCTTTCACTGCATCCCGCTCGCGCTCGTGGATCCGGACTTCGCCAAGGCGCAGCTTCTCCTGTTCCTGCGCGAGTGGTACATGCACCCGAACGGCCAGATCCCGGCCTACGAATGGGCCTTCGGCGACGTCAATCCGCCCGTGCACGCGTGGGCGGTGTGGCGCGTGTACAAGATCGACAAGCGCGTGCGCGGCGCGGCGGACCGCCCCTTCCTCGCGAAGGCCTTCCACAAGCTGATGCTGAACTTCACGTGGTGGGTGAACCGCAAGGACACGGAAGGCAAGAACGTGTTCGAGGGGGGCTTTCTCGGCCTCGACAACATCGGCGTCTTCGACCGCTCCAAGCCCCTGCCCACGGGCGGCCGCATCGAGCAGTCCGACGGCACGAGCTGGATGGCCATGTATTGCCTCAACATGCTGCAGATCGCCCTCGAGCTGGCGCAGGACGACGCCGCCTACGAGGACGTCGCCTCCAAGTTCTTCGAGCACTTCGTCTTCATCGTCAAGGCCATGAACGACCTCGGCGGCGAGGGCCTCACGCTCTGGGACGAGGAGGACGGCTTTTACTACGACGTCCTGCACACGGACACGGCCGCGCGCCAGCTGAAGATCCGCTCCATGGTCGGCCTCATCCCGCTCTTCGCGGTGGAGACCCTGGAGCCGGAGGCGGTCGACAAGCTCCCCGGCTTCAAGCGCCGCATGCAGTGGTTCATCGACAACCGTCCGGAGTTCCGCCCGCACCTCGACACGGTGGCCGCCTCCGGCGGCGGCCATCGGCGGCTGCTGTCCATCGTCGACCGCGGCCAGCTCACGCGCGTGCTGCGCACCATGCTCGACGAGGCGGAGTTTCTGTCGCCGTACGGCGTGCGCGCGCTGTCGCGCTACCATCGCGACCATCCCTACGTCATGACCGTCGACGGCGTGCAGCACCGCGTGGACTACGAGCCGGCGGAATCGTCCACCGGCCTCTTCGGCGGCAACTCCAACTGGCGCGGGCCGGTGTGGTTTCCCGTCAACTACCTGCTCATCGAGTCCCTGCAGAAGTTCCACCATTTCTACGGCGACGACCTCAAGGTCCCGTGCCCGACCGGCTCGGAGCATGGCATGAATTTATGGGAGGTGGCCGCCGAGCTGTCGCGGCGCCTCACGCGCATCTTCCTGCGCGACGCGGCGGGCGCGCGTCCCGTGTACGGACACCTGCGCAAGTTCCAGGACGATCCGCACTGGCGCGATCTCGTGCTCTTCCACGAGTACTTCAACGGCGACGACGGCGCCGGCATCGGCGCCAGCCACCAGACGGGCTGGACGGGGCTCGTCGCCAAGCTCATCGAGCAGGGGCATAGCCGTGGGGCTTGAGGTTGACGTGGGGGGTGGCCCCCCGTAGGCTCACCGCGGGCGCGCGGGCCGCTCCCGTGTGCGTGCTCGTCGAATCTGGACGTCAACGGTATCGTGGAGCGAAGAACCCCGTCGAGGAGGCCAGCACCATGAGCGAGCGCGTGAGGGAGATCCTGAGCTGGTATGGAAGCGACAACCCGGGCACGCTGACGAACCTCGCCCGCCTGCTGAGCTCGGGCACGCTGGGGGGCACCGGCAAGCTCGTGATCCTGCCCGTGGACCAGGGCATGGAGCACGGTCCGGCGCGCAGCTTTGCGCCCAATCCCGCCGGCTACGACCCCCGGTATCATTTCGAGCTCGCCATCGAGGCGGGCTGCAACGCGTACGCGGCCCCCCTCGGCTTCCTGGAGGCGGGCGCCCGCGAGTTCGCGGGGCGCATCCCGCTCATCTTGAAAGTGAACAACCACGACGTGCTGCTCGACGAGCGCGATCCCGACCAGGCCATGACGGGCTCCGTCCGCGAGGCCCTGCGCCTCGGCTGTGTGGCGGTCGGCTTCACCATCTACCCGGGCTCGACCCATCGTCTCGAGATGTACGGGCGCATCCGCGCCATCGCGGAAGAGGCCAAGCAGAACGGCCTCGCGGTGGTGGTGTGGTCCTACCCGCGCGGCTCCGGTCTCAGCAAGGAAGGGGAGACGGGCATCGACGTCACCGCCTACGCCGCGCACATCGCCGCCCAGCTCGGCGCGCACATCATCAAGGTGAAGCTGCCCGCCGCGCACCTCGAGCAGGACGCGGCGAAGAAGGTCTACGAAAAGGAAGCGGTGCCCATCGGCACCCCTGCGGAGCGGGTGCGGCACGTGGTGCAGGCGGCCTTCGCGGGCCGGCGCATCGTGATCTTCTCGGGTGGTGCCGCCAACAAGGACGAGGCGGTGTTCGACGAGGTGCGCGCCATCCGTGACGGCGGCGGCTTCGGCTCCATCATCGGACGCAACTCGTTCCAGCGGAAAAAGCCCGACGCGCTGAAATTCCTGGCCACGGTCATGGGCATCTACGCCGGCACCGTGAAATAGCGTGATCCTGGCCGGCGACGTCGGCGGCACGAAGACGGCCCTGGCCCTCTTCGAGCGCGAGGGCGCCGGCCTCACGCTCACGCGCGAGGCCACGCTCGCCAGCCGCGACTTCGACAGCCTCGAGGCGGCCATCGACCATTTCCTCGACGCGGGGCCGCGGGGCGACATCGCCGCCCTGTGCATCGGCATCGCGGGCCCGGTGGTGGACGGCCGCTGCGTGGCCACGAATCTGGCCTGGGAGGTGGACGAGCGCATGCTCGCCTACAGCCTGCGTGCCGCGCGCGCCCGCCTGCTCAACGATCTCGAAGCGGCCGCGCACGGCGTGCTCATGCTGGGCGAAGAGCAGCTGCGCTGCCTGCAGTCGGGCGTGCCCAGGCGCGGCAACATCGCCGTCATCGCGGCGGGCACCGGCCTCGGGGAAGCGATCATCGTGACCGACGGCGTGCGCCGCACCGTGATCGCCACCGAGGGCGGGCACGCGGATTTCGCGCCGCGCGGCGATCTCGAGGAAGACCTGCTGCGCTTCCTCCGGCGCGAGTTCGGACGCGTCAGCTACGAGCGCGTCCTCTCCGGCCCCGGGCTGTTCAACATCTATCGCTTCCTGCGCGAGGCCGCGGTGCTCCCGGAGTCGACGACGGTGGCCAAGCGCCTGCTCGAGGGCGACCCCAGCGCCACCATCACGCAGCTGGCGCTGGCGGAGGCCGACCCCCTGTGCGTGAGAACGCTCGACGTCTTCGTCTCCGTCTACGGCGCGGAGGCCGGCAACCTCGCCCTGAAAGCGCTCGCCGTGGGCGGCGTCGTCATCACGGGCGGCATCGCGCCCAGGATCCTCGCCCGGCTCACCGGGGCCACCTTCCTCGAGGCCTTCCGCGACAAGGGCCGCCTCACCCCGCTCATGCGCTCCCTGCCCGTCCACGTCGTCATCGACCCCCGCGCTCCGCTGCTCGGCGCCGCCAAGGTCGCGTCCGATCTGCTCTAGCAGGATGCTGAAAAACGCCCATCTCCGTCGTTGGCTCGTCGCTCGCTCCCTGCGACGTAGGCGGCCTACGTCTCAGTCGCGAGCTCCTCGCCGCCTAGGATCTGGGCATTTTTGAGCATCCTGCGCGTTTTTCAGCAGCCTGCTGGCGCGGATTGCTCAGTGAAGCCAGGCGAGCGCGCGGGTCATCCGGGCTCCCGGGAGAGGATCGACCAGGCGCGCAGGGTTTCCGCCACGCTCCAGGCCTGGGCGATGCAGCCCCGGGGGGCGTGAGGGGGGTCGCCGTCGAAGATCTCGGCGATGGAGCCGATGCCGTAGTCGTCGAGGTGATGGCGCAGGGGTTCGAGCAAGGCGAGCGCGGCGCGCGTGTCGCCGAAGACGCGGTGGTGGGCGAGCGCGAAGGGGCCGAGGAGCCAGGGCCACACGGTGCCCTGGTGATAGGCGCCGTCCCGGGCGCGGGCATCGCCGGCGTATCGGCCCGTGTAGGCGGGATCGTGCGGTGACAGCGTGCGCAGACCGTACGGGGTCAGCAGCTCGCGCGCGCACGCCTCCACCACGCGGCGCTGATGTGGCGGCGACAGCGGGCTCTCCGCGAGCGATGCGGCGAGGATCTGGTTGGGGCGCAGGGCGGGGTCGTGGCCGTGGGGGCCGTCGATGACGTCGTAGCAGCAGCCGCCGTGGGCGTTCCAGAAGCGGCGGAAGCCCGAGGCGGCGTGCGCGGCGAGGGAGGCCCACGGCGCCTCCGGACGCCCGAGGCGGCGCGCGAAGCCCGTCATGGCGCGCAGGGCGTTGTACCAGAGCGCGTTGATCTCCACCGGCTTGCCGGCACGCGGCGTGACCGCCCGCCCGTCCACGCGCGCGTCCATCCACGTGAGCTGCGTGTTCGCGTCGCCCGCGCGGAGCAGGCCGTCCACGGGATCGACGCCGATATCGTGCCGCGTGCCATCGACGTGCGCGCGCGCGATGGACTCCAGCGTCGAAAAGAGGTCGCGCACGAGCCCGTCGTCGCCGGTGGCGGCGGTGTAGGCGCGGATCGCCTCCACGTACCAGAGCGCGGCATCGACCGAGTTGTACTCGGGGGCCGCGCCCCCGTCGGGGAAGCGGTTGGGCAGCATGCCCCCGTCGACGTAGCGCGCGAAGGTCCGGAGGATACGCGCCGCCACCTCCGGCCGCCCCGTGGCCAGCGTCAGACCCGGCAGCGCGATCATCGTGTCGCGGCCCCAGTCACCGAACCACGGGTAGCCCGCGATCACCGTCATGCCGTCGGGCTCGCCGGCGTGCGGGCGGCCGACGACGAACTGGTCGGCGGCGAGGGCGAGCTGGTCGATCCAGGCCGGCGCCGCCGGACGGGCGGCCGCCGCCCGCCCGCGCGCGAGCACACCCCCCTCGTGGTCGGTCCGGCGGCGCCACGTCGCCGCCGCCGCCGCGGGCGCCGCCGTGTCGGCGGACACGACGAGCGTGAGCGTGTCGCCCGCCCGCAGCATCGCGCGCGTCGTCATCGCGTGCAGGTGGTCGTCCTGCCAGTCGAACCCGCGCTCTCGCTCCCGCGCGAGGCCGTAGGCGCGGTACCACGTGTGCTCCGGCCGGGTGACGGGCATCCGGGCGCTGGCGTCGGCGACGATGAGCAGCGCGCGGGCGCCGTCGAAGGCGAGCACGCGCACGCCGCCGGCCACGGCCGCCACGTCCATGTGCCAGCCGTCACCGCGCGACGTCGAGTGGTAATCGCGGTGATTCGCGAACGCCTTGACGTCGAGCGTCAGCGCCGTCGCCGCGCGCGTGACCGTGTAGCGAACGTACGTCGTGTTGGCGCCCGGCTCCATCCAGACGCGCTTGTCCAGGACCGCGTCACCGGCGGCGTACGTCCACACGGGGCTGGTGCCGTCGAGCCGGAAGCGCCGCAGGTGCCGGTCTCCCTGCGGGGCGAGCGTGGCGTCCGCCCAGCGATCGGCGCCGAGCGCGTAGTGATCGCCCGCGTACTCGACCACCTCGTCCATCTTGGCGGCCATCAGCGTGCGTCCCAGCGGCGGGTGCAGAGCGGCCACGAGAAGACCGTGGTACCGCCGCGTCAGGATGCCGCTCACGGTGCCGGAGGCGTAGCCTCCGATCCCGTTCACGCACAGCCATTCTCGTTCGTCGGGGCTATCCGCCGTGGGCACACCCGGGGTAGAGAATCATCCCCCCTCCGGGACCCGTATCACGCCTGGGTGTCGGCCTCGTGGGTGAGGGGCAGGCTCACGCTGAAGGTCGAGCCCTTGCCGACTTCCGTCTCCACGTCGATGCGGCCGCTGTGACTCTGCACGATGCCGAGGCTCACGGAGAGGCCGAGACCGGTGCCGCTCACCTCGGGCTTCGTGGTGAAGAAGGGATCGAAGATGCGGTCGACGTGCTCGGGCGCGATGCCGGGGCCGGTGTCCGCGAAGGCGACCCGCACCCCTTCCCCGGCGGCGGCGCTCGTGATGGTGAGGGTGCCGCCCTTCGGCATCACGTACACCGCGTTGTTGATGATGTTCAGGAAGACCTGCTTGATGCGCGGCACGTCCATCTCCACCATGGGCAGGCCGGGCGTGTACGACTCCTTCACGGTGACGGCGTTGAGGGCGCCCTGCCGGCGCACCATCGTGACCACCTGCTCGAGCACGACGTTGACGTCGGCCGCCTCCGGCATGAAGTCGCGCTGCCGGCTGAACTGCAGCAGGTCCCGCACGATGTCGCGCGCGCGGGAGGCCTCTTCCTGGATGAGCCCCATCTCCTCCTTCATCGGATCGCCCTCCTTCAGGCGCTCGGCGATGAAGGACGCGAAGCCCAGCACGGTGGTGAGGGGGTTGTTGATCTCGTGCGCCACGTTGGCGGCCAGCTCGCCGATGGCGGCGAGCTTGGTGGACTGCACGAGCTGCGACTGGGTCTGCTTGAGCTCCGCCATCTGCTGCTTGACGCCCTCGTAGAGCCGCGAGTTCTCGATGGCGACCGCCCCCTGGTACGCGATGCCCTCGGCCAGTCTCAGCTCTTCCGGCGTGAAGGCGTGCGCATCCCGCAGCCAGACGAGGCTGAAGGCGCCGATGAGCTGGCCCTGCCAGAAGATCGGCTGCGCGAACACCGAGCGGTGGGTGAGGCCCGCGGTGAGCTGATTCGTGAAGCGCGGGTCCGCCGCGCTGTCGCTGGCATATACCGGCCGCTGCTCCTGCTTCATGGCGAGGACGAAGGGGTCGTCCGCGGGCAGGCTGGTGCCGTCGAAGGCGCCCAGGACCTCCTTCGGGATGTGGTAGCCCACGACGGGCGCGAAGCCGTTGCGAGCAGGCGTGGCCATCCACGCGGCGCCCAGGTCCGCCCCCAGGGCGCGCACTATCTCGCGCGTGGCGCGGCGCAACACCTCGGAGATGTCCAGCGTGGAGCCCACCGCCTGGCTCACCGCCACCAGCGTCTCCGTGTGGCGCAGGCGCAGCTGCGTCTCCTCGTAGAGGCGCGCATTGCGAATGGCGACGGCGGCGGAGGTGGCGAGCGCCTCCGCGAGCTTGACCTCGTCGCCGGTGAACTCCCGCCGCTCGCGGCTCCAGGACAGGAGGACGCCGAGGGGCGTGTCGCCGAGCATGAGCGGCACGCCCA